>JAKZUJ010000001.1:0-5234 GCA_047516685.1 Chloroflexota bacterium
CATTGGACCTCTCGTCGAGCGCGACCCAGCCTTCCCCGAACGGGTGAACTTCGAGATCGTGCAAGTCGTCGGCCCCGGCCATCTCAGAGCGCGCGTCTGGGAACGTGGGGCCGGCATCACCCTGGCCTGCGGTACGGGCGCGTCCGCCTGCGTGGCCGCGGCCGTGCTTGAAGGCCGCATTGATTCCGGCGCCGTCCAACTGGACATGCCGGGCGGTAGGCTGCGGGTCGCTTGGGACGGTCCGGGCCACGAACTGATTCTGCGTGGACCGGCGGCCACCGTTTTCGAAGGCGCATGGCCGGTCCCCAACACTGCGGAGGCCCTCTGAAGTGATCAATCAGTCCACGATTCAATTCGCCGACCGAATTTCCAACCTTCCGCCCTACCTCTTCGCCGAGCTCGACAAGCTGCGTGACGCGAAGCGGGCCGAGGGCGTGGACGTCATCAGCCTCGGCATTGGCGATCCCGACCTCCCCACGCCCGATCCGATCATCGACGCCTTGGACCGTGCCGCGCGCGATTCGGTCAACCACCGCTATCCCGAGTACTACGGCTTGGACGAACTGCGCGAGGCCATCGCCGTCTGGTACGCGCGCCGCTTCCAGGTCGATCTGGACCCCGCAACCGAGATTGTGCCGCTCATCGGGTCCAAGGAAGGCATCGCTCACCTGCCGCTCGCCCTCGTCAATCCCGGCGACACCGTGCTGATGACCGACCCGGGGTACCCCGTGTACGCCATTGGCACGATGCTGGCCGGCGGCGTGTCCCATCCCCTCCCGCTGACCTCCGAACGCGGTTGGATTCCCGACCTCGCCGACGTTCCCGCCGATGCCCTCGCCAACGCGCGGTTGCTCTGGCTTTGCTACCCCGGCAACCCCACGGCGGCCGTTGCGCCCTTCGAGTTCTTCGAGGAAGCGGTTGAGTTCGCCCGCGCCAACAACCTGGTCCTGGCCCAGGACGCCGCCTACTCGGAGGTTGTATTCGACGGGTACCGCTGCCGCAGCATCCTCGAGATTCCAGAAGCGCGTGACGTCGCGGTCGAGTTCCACTCGCTCTCCAAGACCTACAACATGACCGGCTGGCGCGTCGGCTGGATGGCGGGCAACGCCGAGGTCGTCGAAGCTCTGGGACGGGTAAAGACCAACGTCGACTCGGGCATCTTCCAGGCCGTGCAGCACGCCGCGATCACCGCGCTCGATATCGACCAGGACTGGATCGACGCGCGCAACGCTCACCTGCAGGATCGACGCGACCGCGTCGTGCGCGCATTGCGAAACCTGGGCGCATTGCCAGAGGTCCCCAAGGCCAGCCTCTACGTCTGGAGCCCGACTCCCGGCGGGATGGCCTCGGTTGACTTCGCGACACGCCTTATCGACGACGTCGGCGTGATCGTGACCCCGGGCGTCGGCTTCGGGACCTACGGCGAAGGCCACTTCCGCATCTCCCTCACCACTCCGGACGACCGGCTCGACGAAGCGCTGGAACGCATTGCCACTGTCAACTTCTAGCGGCCGCCCTCACTCCGGGCCGTCCGACACCGATGTCACCGGACGACTGTTGGATGCGCGTCCCGAGCGCGCGTTCCTGGTCGGCCTGGAAGACCTGCCGGAACTCGGCGACTGGCCCGCCGATGCATCCCTGGACGAACTCGCCCAACTCGTCGAAACCGCCGGCGCCGAGATCGTCGGCCGCACCCTCTTTCGTATCCGCCGCCCCCAGGCCGCCACCCTCATGGGCACCGGTCAACTGGACGAGGCGATTGCCCTGGCTCGCGCGCATGAGGCGGACGTGCTGATGATCGACGCCGACCTGAAGCCCCGGCAGCAGCGCAATCTGGAAAATGCGTTCAAGGGCAAGGTCCTTGATCGCACCGGCGTCATTCTGGACATCTTCGCCGCCCGTGCCCAGACCGTGGAAGGCCATCTCCAGGTCGAGCGCGCTCAGTTGGAATACCTGTTGCCACGACTTTCTGAACTCTGGGTCCAGTTCTCGCGACAGCGCGGTGGTATCGGACCCTTCCGCGGCCCTGGGGAAACCCAGATCGAGACCGACCGCCGCCTCTACCGCGAGCGCATGGCCATGTTGGATCGTCGGCTCGCCGCCGTGCGTGCCCGTCGCGCCAGGAGCCGTGCCCGGCGCCGCGAGTCTGGATTTCTCACCGCGGCCCTGGTCGGCTACACCAACGCCGGCAAGAGCAGCCTGCTCAACGCACTCAGCGGCGCCGGCGTCTTCACCGAAGACCGCCTCTTCGCCACGCTGGACCCCACCACACGCAGCGTCGCCCTCCCCGCTGGCGGCGCCATGCTGATCACCGACACGGTCGGATTCATCCAGCGCCTGCCTACGCGCCTGATTCAGGCCTTCCGCGGAACGCTGGAGGAGGCGGTGGAAGCCGACGTCCTGATTCATGTTGTCGACCTGGCGAATCCGGCCTTCGAGCGTCAGGTCGAGGTCGTGCACGCCACCCTTCGTGACATCGGCGCAGGGCGGCGTCCTGTCGTCACGGCGTTGAACAAGGTGGACATTGCGCCCCTTCCAGACCTGGCCGAATACCCCAACGCCGTGGCCGTCTCGGCCATGACCGGCGAGGGAATCCAGGACCTGCTCCAGCGCCTGGCCGACATTCACCGAGTCAGCACGGTAGACATCGAGGTCGAGATCCCCTACGACGACAGTCGCCTGGTGGCCCTCTTCCACGAACACGGCAGCGTCGAAACGGAGTCCTTCGGCCAGTTGGGAACGCGCTTGCGCGGCGCTGTACCATCCGCATTGGTCGGACGCTTCGACTCATATCGCGTGGAACCGGCGGCGTCCCCATGACCGGCGAGCTTCGGGTCGGCTTTGCACGCCGCGACATCACCCCACCGCCCGGCATAGACCTCAGCGGCTTCGGCTTTCGCTTCGGCGCCAACCTCGGGTCTCTCGAACCCCTGAAAGTCGGCGCGCTCGCCGTAACCGACGGCGCCCAAACCGTTCTGCTGTTCAGCCTTGATCTGATCGGCCTCACCCTGGATCACCTGGCCGACCTCCGCTCCAGAACGGCGAGAGCCACCGACGTGCCCGGCGCGAACCAGATGTGGACCTGCACCCACACCCACGGCGGACCCGAGACCGGCGTTCTTCCCGGCATGGGCGAGACCGACAGCGACTATCTGTCATTAGTCGAACACGCGGCGCAGGCCGCGGCTGAAGAAGCGATCGAACGGCTGGCGCCCGCCGACCTCTGGCTGGCCCGTGGTGAGTCCTACATCGGCGCCAACCGCCGCTCAGCCGCCTTCCGTCCCGGCGGGCCCGAGGACGGCCACATCGATGACATCGACGCCACTGTTGTGGCGGCCGAGTTCCGAAACTCCGACGGAGACCCCATCGTCACTCTGGTGAATTACAGTTGCCACCCAACCGGCTCGCGCGAAAGCGTCAGCACCTCCGACTACCCTGGCCACATGCGGCGCACTGTCAGCGTCGCGACTGGCGCGCCCTGCCTGTTTGTCAACGGGGCCGGTGGCGACGTCAATCAACGCTTCGACAGCACCGGCCATCGCAGCGTGGCCACGGCCCGCCGGCACGGGGTAGCCCTGGGTCGGACCGTGCTTGACTTGCGGTCCCACCTGCGCCCATCCGCAACCGCCCGCGCGGCTGCCGCCTCCGCCTCCGCCGACCTCCACTACGCCCCGCCGATCAGCGAGTCCGCCGCTCGCCGAATCCTCACCGAGGGCCAGCGCGCCCTGTCGTCCACAACCGAGACGGCGCATCGCCTGCGCATCCAGTGGCACCAGGTCGACTTCGCCCAGCGCGTACTGAACTGGAAAGGGTCCGACGGTCCCGACCTCGCGGTCGACATCCAGGCGCTGCGGATCGGGGACCTCGCGCTGGTTGCCATCCCCTCCGAGTTCTTCTCAGCCGACGGTCGCGCCCTGCGTATCGAGACGCCATCGCCTGAGCTTGTAGTCGCGGGCTGGAGCAACGGTCTCGTCGGCTACACGCCAACCCGCCGCGCCATGGCCACCGGCGGCTATGAGGTCGACGACGCCTACCGCTGGTACGGGCACCATGCGTCGTGGGACCCGATGAGCGGCGACAATCTCCGCGCCGCGGCGCTGAACTCAATAGGCCAACTCTTCGCCGCCGAATGAGCCCCCGCTGAGGCGCTGCGCTACAACCGCCGGAGCCAGGCAACCAACGGAACGGCGAAACAACCCAGCACCCAAACTCCGATGGCTGGCAGCACCCACGGTCCGTTGATCACTCCGCCCCAGGCGCTTAGCACAACAACCCCGATCGCCGCGCTGGCGAAAGCTGCCACCAGGATCCCCAGCGAACGAACTGCCCGCCTCTGCATCCACGCGCGCCGTGACGGCGGCGCCGCGCCGCACGCGCGACAAACCTGCCAGCCTCGCCTGTTGGTCCGGTGACACACGCGGCACATCCATACGGCGCTGCGCGGCGCCGAAGCCGTAGTCGTCAGACTGCTCGCGTGGCGGTGGTGATCGGCGGTCATCGCACTAAGGTGAAGCGGCAAGCGAGCGGCTCTCACGCGCCGCCGCCGCGGCCTCCTCCACGGTTGGACTGTATCGATCGAATGCCTCGCGCAACTTGGCCGTTTCGTAGTGCGCGTAAATGCGCTTGGTAGTGTCCGGCGAGGCGTGTCCCAGAATGTCCTGAACCTCCGAAAGGTTCGCCCCGCGATTCAGCAGCGACGTGGCTTTCAGATGCCTGAAGTCATGCGTTGTGGCTGGAACGCCAACGGCTGCCGCGTACCTCTTGACGATCTTCCAGATCGACTGCGGCGACAGGCGCAAATGTTCGCCGGCCCGCCCCGGGTTCTTTGGCTTGCCGTGATGGCGAGTGAAGAGCGGAGCATAGGCGTCGTGCCGGGCGTCCAGGTACCCGCGAAGCGCTGCACGCGTATCGTCGTCGAAGAACACCACCCGCTCCCGGTCGCCCTTGCCGGTGATCAGCGCTTGTCGGGCTCGACCGTCGTCAACGTCCCGCCGGTCGAGCCGTGCCGCCTCGCGCCGTCGCATGCCGGTTGTAAACAACAGCAGCAGCAAGGACCGGTCCCGATGTACGCGCAGGCGGGCATCCGCTGATGCCGAATCAGCGATGAGTCCCGGTAACTCGTTCTTTACATAATCTACAATCAGCGCCAGGCTGTCCTTGACGCGAGGTGTGCGGTAGGCCGGCTTATCGCGAACCGCCCGCAGGCGCTCCACCGCTCGCTCCAACTCCAGCCC
>JAKZUJ010000002.1:0-2647 GCA_047516685.1 Chloroflexota bacterium
TCGTTGAGCACGTGGGCGAGCACCGACCGGTCGGCGCCCGGCGGATGCACGCCCTGCAGCGGCTGATCCAGTTGCTGCGGGTCGCCCAGGAGCAGCAGGCTCTTGGCACAACGCGCCGAGGCCAGGGCGTCGGCCAGCGACATCTGGCCGGCCTCGTCGATGCAGAGCACATCGACCAGGCCTTCCGCTTCGTCGCGCGCCCAGAGCCAGGACGTGCCGCCAACCACGTCAAGCGTCCCTGCCGTTAGGGCTTCGCAGGCATGCTCGTTCTTCGTGAGGGGTACCGCGTCGGCGAAGTCGGGTTCGCTGGACTGGTAGCGGGTTCGCTGACCGATCCTGACGTGGACTCTCCGCTCACCGGCCACACGCGCCGTCTTCTCCAGCAGCTCGCCGATCACCTTGTGGCTGTTGGCCGTGACGCCCACGCGCTTTCCGGCTCCCACCAGGTCCACGATCATTTCCGCGCCCACCGTGCTCTTACCGGAGCCGGGCGGCCCCTGAATGGCCAAGTAGCTCTCGTCCAGCGTCTGGACCAGCCGGCGGGCCGCGTCCTGGGCGTTGTCGCCGTCCGCCGTCAGCGGCGCACCGTCGGCCTGGCCAACCCGTGGCGGTCGGCGCATCAGCAAGTCGCGCGCCGCCTGGTTCGGCCCGGGAGCGTCGATTCCGTGCTCGATCACCCAGGCAGCCAGCTTCCGAAGGCTCGGCGGTTTTGGCCCCGCAGGGACATGGTCGTGTGGGATCAGGGATGTCGGCGCGGGCGCATCCCGGCTGGAGCCCAACTTCAGTTCAATCACGCACTCTTCGTCGTCCACCGAGACCACTTCGCCAACCGGATTCCCGTGCTGGTCGTGCGGCCGGTCGCCGACTTCGATCTTGCGGTCCTGTGGCGGGAACCGAAAGCGGTAGATCGTCGACCTCGACCTGGGCTTGGGATCGGGCCGGTTGCCCGCCGACCTGAGCTGGCCCAGCGCGTCCGACTCGTCCACGCGCTCCTCGTCGGTCAGTTCATCCTTGAGGTGGAAGTAGCGCCACCAGAACGCCTTGTCCTCCCGCCGGTGCCAGTCCAGCAGTTGCGCCAGCAGCCACCGCCCGCGCTGCGTCGGGTCTTCCAGCGACGTGCCGTCCGTCAGATCCTTCGGCAGATCCTCGGTCAGCCGGTCCACGAGTTCCTGAACTGCCTGTTGCTCTTCGGAGTCCTCGGTCTCTTCGGGCGGGGTCGCTGTCGGGCGCGGCAGGGCTTCCGGCCCGACTTCCATCACAAGCGCTGCCCGCTGCTCCTCCAGCCACTCGCGCAGGAAGTACGTGGAGACGCAGTCGTCGCGGTTATAGGCCTTGATCTGTTCCAGCAAGGCATCCCGGTCCGTTCCTGGCTCGGGCTCGAGCCAGTGCTCAAACTCCACGATGCTCTCGCCCGCGTCGCGCAGGTTGATCTCCCGCTTGAAGTCGTAGAGCGGTTCCAGCCGCTTGATGGAGTAGCTCTCCACCGAGGCGCGGATGCCCTGACGCACGACGCGGTACAGGTCCACGAACACGCCGCCGCGTAGCAGCTGGTCCACCTCGGACTCGCGCGTGGCGTAGCGCCCGGCCAGCCGCTTCATCGCCGTGGTTTCGTAGGGCGCGTAGTGATAGACGTGCGTGTCCGGATAGGCGGTCCAGCGGTCCATGATGAGGTCGATGCAGTCCTCGAACGCCTGGCGCTCGGCGGCAGGGGTGACCGTGCCGTCCGCTATCGACCAGAACGCGTGGAATATGGGATCGCCCGCCGCGTCGGTTTGTCCCGGCTCGATGAGGCCGAAGAGATAGTCGATCCCATCGATCTCGTCGGAGCCGTAGAAGGGGTCGCCCTCCAGGTCCAGAAACAGGTCGCCCGGCGAGGGTTCCGGCAGCGCCCAGAGTCCGCGGTCCGGCACCAGCGCCTCTTGGCGGTCGCGCTCCGGTGCGATGCGCTCGGAGATCACCCGGCCCTCGCCGCGAACCTGGATGGCCGCCTGCGCCTGCACCCGCGCCAGGGCCTCCTGGCCGACCCCCTCCACCTGCTCCGGAAGCGGCGGCGACGGGTTGGCCAGCCCGCGCCGCGTGGTGACGTCGATCGCGTGCAGCGCGCGCCGCTGGCGGGAGGTCAGGTTCGCCACCAGCGCCAGGTCGTCTTCCCGACGCCACTCGGCCCGGCACCGCTGGCGCCAGCTGCAGAAGTCGCAATGTGCCGCCGGCTCCGGCTTGCTGGGGACCGGGAAGGGCGCGTCGGGGCCGTCCAGCAGCGTCTCGAACTCGCGCGCGACCAGCCGATAGTAGGCCGCGTAGTCGGCGACCCGCAGGCGTTCGGTTTTCCGCTCGACGCCGCCCAGCACGAGGTGCATGTGTTCTGGCGGCCGCCCCTGCATCGTCCCCAGCAGGTCGGAGTACATGCTGATCTGCAGCACGGCGGGCGCCGTGGGTTGGCGCGCCAGCTTGGTGTCCCAGACTTCGTAGCTCCACGCTCCCAGGTCGCTCGGCTTCCCGACGCGGCGCAGGAAGTCGGCGTAGCCCAGCCGCCGTCCATTGAGCAGCACGGCCTGGTAGATCACGTCGGCGCCCGCCCGCATGGCCCGCCGCGTGGCGGCGTGTTCCGACCTGACCCGTCGGGACGGGGATACGGTGTCGGGCGGCC
>JAKZUJ010000003.1:0-13627 GCA_047516685.1 Chloroflexota bacterium
CGCGAGTGTTCAGCCTCGCGCTCGGCGATCTGCCGTTCCAACAGGCGCGCGCCCAGCATTTCCATGGCCACCTCGCGGTTCTGATGCTGCGAGCGCTGGTTCTGGCAGGAGACCACGATGCCTGTGGGATCGTGACGGATGCGGACCGCCGAGTCGGTTTTGTTGACGTACTGGCCGCCGGCGCCACTGGCTTTGAAGGTCTCGATGCGCAGGTCTTCGGAAGCAATCGGAACCTCGTCCAAGTCCTCCAGCACGGGAATCACGTCCACGCGCGCGAAGGAGGTGTGGCGGCGGTTGCTGGCGTCGAACGGCGAGAGTCGGACGAGCCGGTGTACGCCCCGCTCGGCCTTGAGGTAGCCGTAGGCGTAGCGGCCCGAGGCACGCAGCGTGGCGTTCTTGATACCGGCTTCTTCGCCGTGCGACACGTCAACGACGTCGGACGCGAATCCACGCGTATCGGCCCAACGGGAGTACATGCGCAGCAACATCTCGGCCCAGTCCTGGGATTCGGTACCGCCGGCGCCGGACTGGACGGTCAGGAAGGCGTCATGTTCGTCGTACTCGTCACCCAGCAGCAGCTGAAACTCAAGCGAGGCCAGACGGTCTTCCAGGGCGCCGACTTCGCCCGCGACTTCCTCCAGAAGGTCGGCATCGTCGGGGTCAAGAAGGTCAAGCAGGCCGACCACGTCGTCCGCTTCGGTATCCAGCTGATCCCAAAGGACGACTTCGTCCTGGACCCGGCGGTAGCGCCGCATGACATCGCGGGCGCGGTCGGGGTCGTCCCAGAGGCCGGGAGCGGCGACCTGGCGGTCGAGTTCGGTTAGTTCCTGGCGCTTTGCCGCCAAGTCAAAGATGCCTCCGTATCTCGGTCACACGCTGCCGGGCACGGCGCGCACGACCCTCGAGGTCGGCGGTATCGATAGCGTCGGTCATTGGGTGGGGACTCCCGGTTAGTGGACGCGCTGGCGCCCGCCACGTTTGGCGCGCTTCTTGCTGGCGCGTTCACGGGCACGGCGTTCGCGCCTGCTGAGGCGTGGCGCCTGTCCGTCGCCGTTGGCGCTGGCGGCCGGCAACGCCGCAACCGGCGGGCCTTCGGCGGCTGCCGGCGCGCCGGTCAGGCTGTCGCGGTGGCGGGTCAGTACGGTCTCTTCCTCGACCGGGGCCTGAAGCTGTATCCGGAAGAAGCGGCGAACGATGTCGGCGCGAATTGAGGCGATGAGTTCGCTGAACATCCCAAAGGCTTCGCGCTTGAATGCCACCAGCGGGTCCTGCTGCCCATAGGCGCGGAGACCGATGCCCTGGCGAACGTCCTCGAGCGCGGTGAGGTGGCCGACCCAGAGGTAGTCGATGGTCTGCAGCATCATCCAGCGCAGGAGCCGCGGCGTCAGGTCGGGCGGAATGTCGGCCAGGCGCTGCTTGTAGCGCGCTTCGGCGTCCGCGGTCAGCATCTCGGTGATGTCCTCGCCCTTCAGCCCCTCCAGGTCGGCGGTGGCGACCGGCTGTTGGCCGTCAACGGCGATGTCCGCGCCGTAGGCCTGGGTGAGTTGCTCGAGTTCGGCCACGTCGCTATGCGGCTCGATGCCGTGCGCTTCCACCAGCCGCTCGACTTCCTGGCTCAGCATCTCCAGGAAAAGCGCGTCCAGGTCCTCGGCGTTGAGAACCCGCTCGCGTTGGTCGTAGATCACCCCGCGCTGCTGGTTGATGACGTTGTCGAACTCCAGCACGTACTTGCGGGCCTCGTAGTTGTGGGCCTCGACCTTGGTCTGGGCGGACTCCAGGGCACGGGAGACCATGCTGCTCTCAATTGGCACGTGCTCCTCGACGCCGAGGTGCTGCATGACGCCTTTGATGCGGTCGGAACTGAAGCGGCGCATCAGGTCGTCTTCAAGCGAGAGGTAGAACTGGGAGCAACCCGGATCGCCCTGACGGCCGGAGCGGCCGCGGAGCTGGTTGTCGATGCGGCGGGCTTCATGGCGTTCGGTGCCGAGCACGTAAAGGCCGCCAAGCTCGATCACACGGTCGTGCGCGGTCTGCCAGTCAGAGGCGGCGCGCCCGTCAAGCTTGCCGCCCAGGATGATGTCGGTGCCGCGACCAGCCATGTTGGTGGCGATGGTCACGGCGCCCTCGTGACCGGCGTCGGCCACGATCACCGCTTCCTGGGCGTGGTATTTGGCGTTCAGCACGTTGTGGGGAATGCCGCGCCGCTGAATCAACTGGCTCAGCGCCTCGGACTTCTCGATGGAGGTCGTGCCAACCAGCACCGGCTGGCCGGTGGCGTGCACCTCCTCCAGGGCGTCGATCAAGGCCGCGTCTCGGGCCGTCGCCGTGCGGTACACGAGGTCGGCACGGTCGTCGCGGACCATTGGCACGTTGGTGGGCACGACCGCGACGTTCAGGTCGTAAATCGACTGGAATTCCTGCTCTTCGGTCTTGGCGGTACCCGTCATGCCCGCCAGCTTGTCGTACATGCGGAAGTAGTTCTGGAAGGTGACGGTAGCCAGGGTCTGGCTCTCGCGCTGGACCTCCACGCCCTCCTTGGCCTCAATGGCCTGGTGCAGACCTTCGCTGTAGCGGCGGCCGTGCATGAGGCGGCCGGTGAACTCGTCCACGATCACAACCTCGGCGCGACGGTCGCGTCCGTCCACGACGCGGCCGTCCCGAAACAGCACGTAGTCGCGTCCGCGGCTGTAGATGGCGTGGGCGCGCAGGGCCTGCTCGACGTAGTGGACGAGCTGGAATGACGATTCGTCGTAGAGATTGTCGACGTTGAGTATCCGCTCCAGGGCGGCGATGCCAGGCTCGGTGAGGCTGGCCGTGCGCAGCTTCAGATCAAGCGTGTAGTGGGTCTCTTCCGCCAGCCGCCGCACGACCTGGGCCATCTGGTAGTAGTGCTGGGTGGACTGTTCGGCGGCGCCGGAAATGATGAGCGGCGTGCGCGCCTCGTCCACGAGGATGTTGTCCACCTCGTCCACGATGGCGTAGTGCAGGGGGCGCTGCACGCGCTCGTCCAACCCGTGCACCATGTTGTCGCGCAGGTAGTCGAACCCGAACTCGTTATTGGTGCCGTAGGTCAGGTCGGCGGCGTAGGCGAGGCGGCGCTCCTCGGCGGGCAGGTCGTGCTGAATGGAGCCGACGCGTAGTCCCAGCCTTTCAACCAGGGCACGGCCATACCAGTTGGCGTCGCGATTGGCCAGGTAGTCGTTGACGGTGATGATGTGCACGCCCTGACCGGTCAGCGCATTGAGGTACGCGGCCAGGGTGGCGACCGAGGTCTTGCCTTCGCCGGTGCGCATTTCGGCAATGTCGCCGCCGTGCAACACGGCGCCACCGATGAGCTGCACATCGAATTGCCGCTCGCCAGTGTGTCGGCGCACGGCTTCGCGCACGGTGGCGAAGGCCTCGGGCAACAGATCGTCCAGCGAAGTACCGGCGTCGAGGCGCTGGCGAAATTCCGGCGTCTTGCCCAGCAGTTCCTGATCGGAGCAGGCACGCAGCTCGGACTCCAGCGCGTTGACGCGCTTGACCAGCGGCGCAAAGCGACGCGCCGTGCGACCGGCATTGTCGCGAACCAGTCGCTTCAGGATTCCCAGAGGCATGACTGCCGATTAAGTGCCCTAGCGCCCGCGGCAGGCGCGGGGCGTCATTCGAGTATATCGAGAGGGGTTGCGGGGGCTGTGAAGATCAGTGCTAGTTCAGCTTGACTCGCGACGGTCCTTGCGCCGCAGGGCTACATCTTCGAGATGTCGTCCCGTTCTAGACGACATTCGCGAATTCGGGCAGCGTCCAGGGACGCTCAGCAATTACAGCCACCGCCGTCGAACACCCATGGACGATGGCCGACGCCGTCATGCTGATCGAGGCAACTACAGAATCCGACTAGGACGGGCGAAGAGGAAGAAAGCCAAAGCAGGCCGCGAACTACGCGCCTGATCGGTAGACGTGGCCTCGAGAGGCGAATCTGACCACGCGCAAGAGCTTCTGGGCGTCATCGACGGCATAGATGATGCGCAACCTGCCAACTCGCAGAGATCGAAGAGGAGGACTACCGACTACTGCCTTCGATCCGCTCCCGTGAGGGTCGTCACGAAGTTGCTCGACAGCCGCAGCAACGCGGTCACGCAGGCGCCTGTCCTGACGGGCGAGGTATTGCAGAGCTTGACGTTCGATGACAGCGTCGTACGGCACGCAAGGCTAAGCGTCAGGCTTGGTCCGCGCCGCCTTCATCGGCAGCCACTCGTGTGCGTTAGGGTTCGTCATGATCTCTTGGGCTTCGGCAATGGCCTCTTCCTCCGTCAGATCGCCCTGGTCACTCGGCACCTCACGGACATTCGTGAACTTGATGTAGGGAGTGAACACGGCTTGGCTGGGTAGCGTCAGGGACGGTTCACGAATCTTGATGTTGCTCAGACTGGCCGTCATGGTTTACGCCTCCTGCGCCTCCTGTGAGCGGACGATCGACCCGTCAGTGAGCCGAAACTGAACGTTCGCTTTTTCGTCGCCGCCGATAAGGATGTGAAAAGCGTAATCTCCCGCCCGCGGAAAGGTTATGGGCGGAAGTCGGAATGGAATGTATATCGAGTTCGGAGCGGCCAGATTGCCTGGCTGGCCGACCTCCAGGTCACCTTCAATATCAAGCAGTTGTCCCCCATCGGCATTGCGCAGCCTGATCTGACACGTTCTCGAGTGCCCATGCTCGGCCGCTGACGCCGTGATCCCAAAGACCAAAACCATGGCTGGGTGAACCGTAGGGAAGCTAGCTGCCGTGATGTTGTCAAACACCCCGAGGACGTTGAGCTTGCCCTCTTGCGAAATGTTTGCAGCGTCGGCGAGGAAAGCCAGGGGAACGTTCATTACTCGACCGCGTGAGCGGACCACATCTCCTTAGAATAAGGGTAGGTAGCTTCCCACCGCCCGGTCAACAAATCAACAAGCTCGTCCCAAGGCTCCGCGAGAACCGTCGCAAGTCACAGTAGCCAACTACCCGAACATACTGCGGGTCAAAGCGGCTTGCTATAGAACGGCCGCTTCTAGCAACCGCCCATGCACCTCCCCGGGGTCAGAGGCTGATGACGGCCTGGTAGAGGGACTGGACTTCGTTGAGGGTGGCCAGGCGGGGGTTGTTGGCGGGGCTGCCGCTGGCGAGGGCGTCGTGGGCCATGGCGGGGGTGACTTCGCGGTAACGGGCTTCTTCGACGCCCCAGGCTCGCAGGGTTGGGACTTCGAGGTCGGCTGCCAGGTCGCGGACTATGGCGACGCCGGCCGCCGCGGCCGCGTGGTCGTCCCGCTCGGTTGCGCCGAGCACCCGCGCAATCTGCGCAAAGCGCGGCAGGTCGCCGCTGAGGCTGAACTCCATGACCGTGGGCAGCAGCATGGCGTTGGAGAGGCCGTGGGGCACGTGGAAATAGGCGCCGATGGGCCGCGACATGCCGTGCACCAGGGCCACGGAAGCGTTGTTGAAGGCCAGGCCGGCATGCAGCGAGGCCACCAGCATCTCCTCGCGCGCCTCGGCGTCGTCGGGAGTGTGATAGGCCCTTGAAATGAATCGCCCGATGCGGTCAATAGCGTCGATGGCGAGTGCATCGGTGATCGGAAAGCGGCGGCGCGAGACGTAGGCCTCAATGCCGTGGGTCAAAGCGTCCAGTCCGGTGGACGCAGTAACGGCCGCCGGCATGGTGTAGGTGGGCTCGGGATCGACGATCGCGACGGTCGGCACCAGGTGGGCGCTCATCAGCAGCATCTTCACGTCGCGGTCCGGGTCCGTGATGGCCACGCCGCGCGTGACTTCGCTGCCCGTACCGGCGGTTGTGGGAATGGCGATGACGGGCAGGCCGGGGTCGGGGATGCGCTCGTAGCCTTCGTAGTCCGGTCCACGCCCGGGATTGGTATGCAGCACCGCCGCCAGCTTGGCGGTGTCCAGGGCGCTGCCGCCGCCGAACCCGATCACCACGTCGGCGTTGGCGGCGCGGATGGCGGCCAGCGCGGCGTCGACGTCGCGGGTGGTGGGTTCGCCGGTCAGTTCGGCCAGGGTGTGGGTGGTGACGTCGGCGTCGGCGGCCAGCGCTTCCAGCCGCGGTACCCACTCCGAAGAGCCCATCACGCGGTCGGTGATGATGGCCGCGCGTTCGGCGCCCAACGCGCGCAAGGCAGCCGGGAGCTGATTCAGCGCGCCGCGCCCGACGTGGATCACAGGCGGCGCGCGGAAGTCCCGGCCCTGCGGTTGCGTCATGGTTAACCGCACCTCTCATGAGCGTCGCTGGCGGCACACGGCGATAGTGACGTGGGTCGCCACGGGCAACACCGCTCGTGGGCGCCCACAAGGGGCGCCCCTACAGGAACGTCGCGGGGATTAGTAGTCACGCCGCGCGGCTTCCTCGAAGCGACCCTGCGGCTTGATGAAGCGCAGGTCAAGGCTACCGACCGGCCCGTTGCGGTGCTTGGCAATGTCGAGCTTGAGGTCCACCGGCCGCCCGATCGCGTCGTCGTCGCCGCTGTCCGGCTCATGCAGAAACGCTACGAGATCGGCGTCCTGTTCGATAGAGCCGCTTTCGCGCAGGTCGGACAGGCGGGGCCTGGAGTTCGGGCGCTGCTCCACGGCGCGGGAGAGCTGGGCGCAGGCAATGATGGGGATGTTGAGTTCGCGGGCCAGCGCCTTGAGCGAGCGCGTGATCTCGGTGATCTCCTGTACGCGGTTTTCGCGGTGGCCCGAAGCCGTCATCAGCTGGAGATAGTCAACGACCAGTAGACCGATGCTGTGTTCCAGCTTCATGCGGCGCGCTTTGCCGCGCAGCTCAAGCACGCTGAGTGACGGCGAGTCGTCGATGAAAATGGGGTATTCGGCGACATCGCCCATGGTGCGCACGACGCGCTGGAGCTGGTCGTCGTCCAGGTTGCCGTCGCGAATGCGCATCGCGTCCATGCGCGCTTCGGTCCCAATCAGACGCTGCACGATCTGCTCGGCCGGCATCTCCAGCGCGAAGAAGGCCACGGGCACGTCGTTCTGCTTGGCGGCGTGCAACCCGATGTTGAGCGAGAAGGCCGTCTTCCCGATGCCGGGACGGGCGGCCAGGATCACCAGGTCGGACCGCTGCAAGCCGCCGGTGAGCGCGTCCAGACTGCGGAAGCCGGTGGAAACCCCGGTGGGCATGCCCCGATGCTCCACCCGGAACATCAACTGGTCGCTGACCTCGTGAAGGATTTCGCGAATCGGAAGGATGTCGCGGGTGTGCACCTCGTTGGCGATGCTGAAGATCAGGCTTTCCGCCTCGTCCAGCACCTCTTCGGGAGCGGCCTCGGGGGCGTAGGCCGAGGCCACCATGCGGGTGGCCCCCTGGATGATCTGCCGCAGGATGGAGGTCCGACGCACGATGGCGGCGTAGTGCTCCACGTGGAACGGGGTGGGAACGGCTGACGCCAGTTCCACCACGCGGTCTTCGCCACCCACGTCGGCCAGCGTGCCGTCGCGCGCCAACTGGTCACAGAGGGTGATGTAGTCAGTCTTCTCGTTGCGCGAGGCCAGCGTGGTGACGGCGCCGAAAATGGCCCGGTGAGCTTCGCGGTAGAAGTCGTCCGACCCAATCTGACCGGCAATCCGCGTGATGGCCTCGGGGTCAATGAGCAGGCTGCCGAGGAGCGAGCGCTCGGCGTCGATATTCTGGGGCGGGAGGCGGTCGGTGGCCGAGGCCATGGTGGCCATGGTCATATCGGGCTACCGCTTGGCGGGGGCTTCAGAATTGCAGATCTAAGGGTCTTGGCTGGCGGAAGGGAATGGTTACGCAGCCACGCGGCAGTGAACCACGGACACGGGGAACGGCGGCGGACGAAGTCGGCAAGCCAACCACCAAGCCCAATCTATCCCCGTAATCCACAAGGAGGGGCGTCCACACGCGCTGTTCATAACTCCAGCTTACGCCCGCCCGCTACCACGAAGTGCGGCCCTGAGAAACTCGTGGCTCATCGGGGATGCCGTGCCTGTTGGTCAAGGAGTTATCCCCAGTCACCGCTGGGCGCCAATCGTTACTGCTGGCGATTGCGGAAATCCTGGGCGAAGTGGCGCGGGGCGCGGACGCTGTCCCTACTGTCCGAGGCGAGACGTGCCGTCCTCGTCCATTTCCGCGTCCTCTTCTTCCTCAGCGGCCGGTTCGGGCTCTTCTTCCTGTTCCGCTACATCCAGCATGACCGAGACTTCCAAGCCGGCGGCCAGGCGAATGGGTACCAAATAGCGCCCAAGTGAGCGGATGGGGCTGTCGATCTGAATCAGGTGACGGTCGATCTCGGCGCCCTGCTGCTCGAGGAGGGCGTCCGCCACGTCGCGGTTGGTGATCTGGCCGTGCATGCGTCCCTGTCCGCCAACCTGCACGTGGATGGTGAGCATCGCGCCCTGGATCATGTCCGCAATGTGCTGGGCTTCACGGCGTTCGGACTCTTCACGACGGCCCTGAAGTTCATTCTGGAACTGCGAGTCGTCCAGGCGCCGTTGGCTGGCCGGGACGGCCAGGCGGCGCGGCAACAGGAAGTTGCGCGCAAAGCCCGCGGAGACGGAGCGTACGTCGCCAATATCCCCCAGGTCGGACACGGCCTCGAGCAGAACTACCTGAACGTTAGACATGAGTCAGACGCTCCCCGTCCCTACAGTCGCTCAGCGGTGTCATCGGGCCGAATCGCTGAGCGAGGCGAAGAATTCCTTGTTGGTTGCGGTCCGCTTCATGCGGTCGAACATAAGCTCCGTCGAGTCGTTGGAATCGTGCGGATCAAGTGCATTAAGCATACGGCGCAGGGTCCAGAAGTACTTCAGTCCCGCGGCGTCGAGCATCAGCTCCACGCGCCGGGTGCCGGAGCTCAGCACGTTGACGGCGGGGAAGGTGCCGCGCTCGGCGAGCCGCCGGTCGAGCATGAGCTCCCAGTTGCCGGTGCCCTTGAATTCCTCGTAGATCACTTCGTCCATGCGGCTGCCGGTCTCGATGAGACAGGAGGCGATGATTGTGAGGCTGCCGCCGCCGTCGATGTTGCGGGCCGCTCCAAAGAACCCCTTGGGCGGATAGAGCGCCTGCGGGTCAATCCCGCCGGACAGGGTGCGGCCGCTGGAGGGCTGCACCAGGTTGTAGGCACGGACGAGGCGGGTGACGCTGTCCAGCAGGATCATCACGTCTTCGCCGCTCTCCACCATGCGCTTGGCGCGGGCTGAGGTGAGTTCGGCGACGCGCGTGTGGCTGCGGGGCTGTTCGTCGAAGGTCGAGCTGATGACTTCGGCGCCCTCGAGGCCGCGTTCCCAGTCGGTCACTTCCTCGGGCCGCTCGCCGATCAGCGCCACGATCACGCGCACGTCGCTGTAGTTGTTCAGGACCGCGCGCGCCAGCCGCTTCATCAACTCGGTCTTGCCGGCCTTGGGCGGCGAGAGCACCAGGCCGCGCTGTCCGCGACCTATGGGCGCGATGATGTCAACGATGCGGGCGGTGAGTTCGGAAGCCCCGTGTTCGAGCACGAGTTGCTCGTTGGGGAAGATTGGGACCATGCGCTCGAACTTCGGCCGGTCGAGGGCCTTGTCCGGCGCCAAGCCGTTGACCGCCATCACCCTGACGAGGCCGTGATAGCGATCGCTTTCGCGGGCCGGGCGCACCTGGCCGCTCACGAAGTCGCCGGTGCGCAGCGCGAAGCGCCGCACCTGCGCCTGGGACACGTAAATGTCGTCCGACTCCACCACACTGCCGGTGCCGCGGCGCAGGAACCCGTAGCCCTCGTCCATGAGTTCGAGGGTGCCCTCGAGAAACAGCGACCCGTCCTTCTCGGAGCGGGCCTGCAGGACCATGTTGACCAAGGCGTCCTTGGTCAGATCGGCGGCGCCGTTGACGTCGATCTCAAGCTCGCTCGCCAGGGCCCGGAGGTCTTCCATGGGCTTGGCTTCGAGCTCGGTCAGTTCGCGATCGGGATCCGGCTGCAACTGGCGCGGCCGACGCGGCGTGCGACGGCCACGACTGGAGCGACGCTGGCGGTTATAGCCGCCGGAGCGTCCACTGGCTTCAGTCATCCGATCCTCCTACGGCTCGCGCCGGGCGCCGAAGCTCGGCTGGAGGTCGCGGTCGGGACCGCAGTGTGTGCAAAATCACGGGCCGTTCTGGTTTCAAGGCCCTGCCAAGCGGCATACGGAACCCACGCGGAAAGGTGATAAATCTGGTGGGCAGGGCGGGTGGACGGCCGCTCAACTCATGGCCGAGCAGCCAATACGCCTACGTCGGCCACGCTAGCACCGGGGGATTTTAGGTGTCAAGCGGCTACCGCGCGGCCAGCCGCACGTCGCTATCGGTGTGCGCCTGCGCCCGCTGCCGGACGCGGGACACGCTGGTGAGGTCGGACGGCGGCCCGGGGCCGGTCCCCCGCGAATTCGCGACAGTAGAAGTCAACGAGACCCACCACCGGCGGATTCACCGCGTTGAAGTCAACCTGATCTACGTGAATTTGCCGCGGGCGGAAATGGGCCAAACGTCGACGACTTCGTCGTCCTGGATGACGTAAAGGATGTCGTGGAGGTTGAAGGTCGTGCAGCCGTGCCAGGGGGTCACCTTGAGCCGGTCGCCGGGTTGCAGGTCGGGCGCCTGGGCGTGCAGGGCCAGGCTGCCGTGCTCCTCGGACAGGCCGAGCAGCTCCACGCCGGGCGGGTCTTCCACACGGGCCATCCCGCCGGGCTCGAAGGCCATGGACTTGCGGCCAATGTCCAGCACGGCGCGACCTGGGGCGGGCCGGCTGATCACGCTGGCCAGAATCCAGAACGCTTGCTCGAACGCGTGACCCGCGTGCGGTCGGAACTGCGCGTCCATGGTGACGTAGGTGCCGCACTGGAGTTCGGTCCAGCCGTCGATGGCGCTGGTGATGTCGAAGGTATTGGTGCCGCCACCGGTGACCTCGCGGATTTCGAGACCGGCGGCTTCGCAGGCGGCCTTGGTCTCGATCACGGCGGCCAGCGAACTGCGGGCCACGGCTTCGCGCTCGGCGCGGTCCACGATGCCGACCGCGTGGCCCTCGTAGCCCATCAGGCCCACAAGATCCAGGCCGGGCGAGGCGTCGATCTTCCGCGCCAGGGCCACGGCCGGGGCGCCGGGCAAGATCCCGCAGCGGTTCATGCCGACTTCGATCTCGATGACGATGCCAATGGTGACGTGGTTGGCCACGGCGGCCTGGGACAGTTCGCGCACGTTGCGCGCGTCGTCCACGGCGACGGTGACGCGAGCCTGGCGGGCGAGGGCGCAGAGCCGCGCGATTTTGATTGGGCCGACGACCTGGTTGGCGATCAGCACGTCGCCGACGCCGCCGGCCACCATGGCCTCGGCCTCGCCGACCTTGGCGCAGGTGACGCCTGGCGCTCCGGCCTCGATCTGCATGAGGGCGATGCCCGGCGTCTTGTGGTGCTTGACGTGGGGCCGCACGTGGACGGGCGTGCCCTCCAGATGGCGCTGCATGGTCTGGATGTTGCGCCGCACCAGGTCGAGGTCGATAACCGCCGCCGGCGTATCAATGTCGGTAAGCGTGCGGGGAGTGGCGGACATGGATTCGGCTCCTCGTATTGCGGACCGGTGGGCGCTCGCCTGTCAGACTGGACTAGCCGCCGCCGGGCGGCAACCCCTCCAGGATTCGAAGCCGTGCACGTAGGGACGCTGGAGGTCGGGCTGGCGGTTCACGCGGCCCGCTCACTGAAGGATCGGCGGCGGACGGTGGAGTCGCTGAAGCGGCGAATCCGCAACACCTTCAACGCCGCCGTGGCCGACCTGGATAACGACCCGATCCCGAGCCGCGCGCGCATTGGCGTGGCGTGCGTGGCCAATGATCCGCGCCGGCTGGATGCACAGTTGCGGGCGATCCTGGAGTTCATCGAACGCGTGCACCTGGACCTGGAAGTGATTCACGACCAGATCGAGATTATCCACCTGTAAACGCAAGCCTGGGCGACCGGCTAGACTAGGCGTGGAATCAGGCGGTGGTTCGGAGGTGTGACGGTGGCAATAGCTGCCTCGCCGCTTACCCGGCGGGGCTTTGGAGGTTTGCCGTTGCCGCTTGAAGCGCTTCTGGGAATCGTTGCATTTGCCGGTCTCTTCATGATGTGGGCCGTTATTCCGGCCCGCCTTCGGAAGCGATAGCCCAGGCTTCTTCCCCGACGAAGGCGACGCAATGTTGCGAATTGGGCACTGACGGCCCAAACCTGCTCGATGACAACGAGCCAGGGTCGCCGCCGGAGCACCCGAATCACCGCCTGCTCCGGAACCCGCGTAGGGCTCGCGATTCATGACCAGTAGCGCGTGAAGGGCTGGGCCCTCCCGCGGGACGGTTGGCGTGATTCTCGGCGCCAGCCCGTCGACGGCCCCGCTGACCGCCGGGCTTAGAGGCCGGTCAGGTTGCGCATACCGGCCGGCATGCGGCCTGAACTGACCATCTGCATGACCTGGCGGGCCTGCCGAAACTGCTTGAGCAGCTGGTTGACTTCCTGGACCGAGGCGCCGCTGCCGCGGGCCACGCGCCGCCGTCGGCTGCCGTTGAGGAGGTCGGGATTGGCGCGCTCGGCGGGAGTCATGGACAGGATGATGGCCTCGAACCGCCCCACCACGTCGCCGTCCAGCGCGGCCTGAACCTCCGCGCGGTTGGCCATGGCGCCCATGCCGGGCAACATCCCCAGCACCTGGCTCAGCGGGCCCATCTTCCGCACCTGGTTCAACTGCTCGAGAAAGTCGTCCAGTCCAAAGGTGGCTTTACGGAGCTTGGTCTGCAGCTCCTCGGCGCGCTCGACATCGACGAACTCTTCGGCGCGCTCCACCAGCGTGACCACGTCGCCCATGCCCAGGATGCGGGAAGCGATGCGGTCGGGATGAAAGACCTCCAGCGGCTCGACGCGCTCGCCGGCGCCCACGAACTTGACCGGAATCCCGGTCACTGCCCGGATCGAGAGGGCGGCCCCGCCGCGTGCGTCCCCGTCCATCTTGGTCAGAATCAGCCCGGTCAACGGCGTGCGCGCGTGGAAGGCCTTGGCAACGTTGACGGCTTCCTGACCGGTGGTGGCGTCGGCCACGAAAAGCGTTTCCACCGGTCGCACCGCGCGGCTGATCTGTTCAATCTCGTCCATCATCGCGTCATCGAGCTGGAGGCGGCCGGCGGTATCGACGATCACGTGCGAGTGGGCGTTGCTCACACCGAGTTCAAGACCGCGCCCGGCAATCTCCACGGGGCTGGGATCCGTGCCCTGCGCATGCACGGGCACGCCAATCTGCGTGCCCAGCGTCTGCAACTGGGCGATGGCCGCCGGACGGTAGGTGTCGGCCGCCACCAGCAGTGGCCGGCCGCCGTCCTTGCGAAACGCCAGCGCCAGCTTGGCCGCGCTGGTCGTCTTGCCCGACCCCTGTAAGCCCACCATCAGAACGACCGAGGGGGGACGCGGCGCCGTGGCCAGCCGCGCCGTCTCGCCGCCCAGCAGGTCCACCAGGTTGTCGTGCACGATCTTGGTGACCTGCTGAGCGGGGGTGACGCTCTGGGTGACTTCGTGGCCGACCGCGCGCTCGCGCACCGAAGCCACGAAGTCGCGCGCCACCCGGAAGTTCACGTCGGCTTCCAGCAGCGCCATGCGCACTTCGCGCAGCGCCGCGTCCACGTCCTG
>JAKZUJ010000004.1:0-10981 GCA_047516685.1 Chloroflexota bacterium
CTCATGAGTAGCCCCCGCCACCGTCAACCGCACGGACACGGATCCCGGCGCAGGCGCATGGCTGGGGCCGGTCGCGTGGTCGAAGGGGGCGACCACGCGCGTTGGGCGGATGGCGTCGTCAAGGGCCACCAGCCGATCGAACCGAGGTCCAGCTTCTCCCGGCGACCGATGGATACTCCCATCTATCCGCGGCGACCTCCGCGCCCGAGACGCAGGTACCGCCTTCCTGCAGCTCGCGGACACCATCGCTCGATAGAAGCGGCGCGCACCTTGCAAATTTCGACTGTTGACAGTTTTTTAGGAAAAACTTACGCTGCCCGTCTTCGAGTGTCGTTTACCGTACCGATCCAGGCAGCTTGCCCCAGGCAATGCCGGATGGCGTGCTGAGCCGCAACGGAGAAGCAAGTCATGGCCGACTATAAGCAGCTGAAGAGCCGCATGGACCGCGGTGAAGTGATCGTCCTTGACGGGGCCATCGGAACGGAGCTTCAGGCCATGGGCGTGCCCATGCACCCGGCCTCGTGGTGCGGCCCCGGCAACCACACGCACCCGGCCACGGTGCGACAGATGCACGGGCGTTACATCAGGGCAGGGGCGGACATCATAACCACTAACACGTTCAACACCCTGCGCCCCGCGCTGGAGGCCTCCGGGTACAGCGACCTGGTGAGGGAAGTAAACGTGCGCGCCGTGGACGCGGCGCTGGAAGCAATAGCCCGGGCCGATGTCGACAGGCCCGTGTACATCGCCGGTTCCATCTCGTGCCGAATCCCCATCCGCGACCGCAAAACCGGGACCCTTCTGGGCGGCACTGGCTACGGGTACGGCACCAGCCTTTCGACGGAGGAATTGAAGGCCTACGCCGAAGAGCAGGCGAATATCCTGGCAGAGTCCGGCGTGGACTTCATTCTGATCGAGAATTTGTGGCACGACAACGAGTCCAGGGTGATAGCCACGGAAGCAGCGAAGGCCACGGGACTACCGGTTTGGGTGGCCTTTACGGTCTCAATGGCGCCTGACGGACAGACGGTCAGATTGAGTATGGGTGACGAGCGTAGCTATAGCACCGGCATGGGAATACCCATGTGGACGTCGAGTTGGCGGCCGACCGACGTTAATATGAGCCTGGCCGAAGGCATCGACGAGATCGCATCGCTGAGTCCCGACGTACTTGGAGTGTTTCACAGCCGGCTAGATGAGACTACGGTGGCGCTCCAGGTCATGCTTGACCAGTGGTCCGGGCCGGTCGTCGTCTATCCGGATGCCGGCAGAGAAGACTATCTCGAGACGTGGCAGGACAGCAGCGTTAGCAACGAAGAGTCTGCGGCGGAGTTGACGCGGGAAGCCGCCACTTGGGTCGAGATGGGGGCCCAGATCATTGGCACATGCTGCGGATTCGGCGCCGACTACATCAAGGCTCTGCGCGACGCCCTGCCGGCCCGGATATCATCGCCGCGAAAGGTCGCGTAATCGCCACATATCCAGGCAGACGCGACGTAGAACGGGCCTCCAACTAACGAGAAGGACCTCGGATGGAATCCAGACCACTGGTGGTTGTGGGGGCGGGGGTGTCGGGTACGGCCGCCGCCACCGAAGCGGCCAGGGCCGGCGTGCGGGTCACGCTCATCGACGAGAACCCCATCTCAACTTCCATGGTCGGGCTGGATGTTCCGCAGTTCTTCGGCCAGCGTTTCATGGGTGCGCTGCGAGACAAGGCTCTGATGCTGGAGAGGGTGACCGCGGCCAACGAAGCTCTGGCGGAGGCTGAAGAGGCCGGCGTCGAGATCCAGCTTGCGACGTGTGTCTGGGGCGCCTTTCGCAATTCTGAAACCAGCAGGGTTCTCGACGGTCCGCAGCTCGGCCTGGCCGACGACGAGCGGTCGTGGCTGATGAAGTACGACAGGCTCATCGTGGCAGCCGGCGCCCGGGACTTGGGCATCTCCTTCGCGGGGTGGAATCTGGCGGGCGCCATGGGGGCCAACGGCGCCCACGTGCTCATGAATCGATACCAGGCTTCCAGCTCGCGGCGCATGGTGGTCATGGGCTCCGGCAACCTGGGCCTCAACACCGCCAGGATGGCGCTGGACAGGGGTATCGAGGTGGCCGCCGTCGTGGACGTTTCCACTTCCGTGCGCGGCGACGAGGCCCTCATCACGGCGTTGCAGGGCGAAGGGGTAAAGCTGTACACGTCCCACACCGTAAGGGAAGCGGTGGGCAGCGACGGCGATATCGAGTCCGTCGTGCTGATCGAGATCGACAATTGCGAGCCGGTTGCCGGCACTGAAAAGGTTATCTCCGCCGACACCGTCTGCCTCGCCATCGGCCTGGTTCCCAACGTAGAGCTCCTCAGTCTCCTGGGGTGCGACTTGACCTTCAAGTCCAAGCTTGGCGGGTACGTGCCGGTCCACGACGACTGGATGCGGACCAGCGTCGATACCGTGTTCGTCGCGGGGGATGTCGCCGGCTTCCACGACGGGATGGTCCTGGACACCGAGATTGCACGAAACCAAGGCCGCCTGGCCGGAGTTGCCGCCGCCGAGTCGCTGGGCGCGATCGGCACGGACGAAGCGCTCGCCCGGAGAAACGACCTCCAGGCAGTGGCCGTCGACTCAACACCGAACGAGGTGCACTCGAGTTGGAAGAGTTGGCTTCAGTCCCTGGTGAACGCCGGCGGGCCTGATATCTTCGCGTGCCCGTGCGAGGAGGTTACCTGCGCCGAGCTTATCGACCTACGGCCGCCGCGGTACCTGGCCTGGGAATCGGAGCGGATGAGCCGCCGGGGTCTCGGGACTCTCGTGAAGGATTCTCCAGTCAACCCAGACCAGGTCAAGCGCCTGACAAGAGCGGGAATGGGCCACTGCCAGGGCCGGCTTTGTCGTGAGCAGGTGTCGCTGCTGCTTGCCGAGGAGTCGGGCACCGACATAGCCGAAGTACCCTTGATGTCCTACCGCCCACCCGTGCGGCCGCTTCCACTGAAGGTCATGTGGCCTCACGAAGAGACGGAGCAGGTGCGCAGGGACTGGCCCAAGTGGTTCAGCCCAACGAATCAGGTACTGGGGTAGAGGCGCGGCAAAGACCGGAATATCGGAGTGGATGCATGCCCGTGAACAGTGCAGACGTAGTCGTCATTGGGGGTGGCGTTTCGGGCCTGAGCTCAGCCTATTTCCTGGCCAAGGCCGGCAGGGATGTCGTGGTCGTCGACAAGGGGATCGTTGGGGGCGAGGCCTCCGGGCGAAACGGCGGGATGATCAGCGAACGGGTTGACGAGCCTCTGCTGATACCGATGGCCGCCGAAGCCCTGAAGATATGGGCGACGCTGGACGATGAGTTGGGCTATCCCACCGAGTTCATACACGAGGGTAGGCTCCAGGTTGCCGTGACGGAAAAGGAGATGGGCGACCTCCTCTCGGAACGGGACGAAGCGTTGCGCCACGGCCTGCGTGTAGAAGTGGTTGACCCTTCGGAGATACGGGACATGATTCCCGGAATCACCGGGAGGGCGCTAGGCGGCATCTTTTCCGCCAACGGCGGGCACGCCAATTCCCAGCTGTCGGTCCAGGCATTCGCATGGGCCTTTCAAGACCTGGGAGGCAGGCTCTATCAGAACACGACCGTCACGGGCATCCAGGTCGTCGACGGCCGGGTCTCGTCGGTGGAGACGACCGCCGGCGCCATTGCGGCCGATATGGTGGTCGCTGCCGCCGGGCCCCAGACCGCGCTGATGGCGGAGCTGGTGGGCGTTCACGTTCCCGTGGCGCCGGCAAGGGTCGAGATACTGGCGACAGCCCCCCTGGAGCCACTCTTTAGCATTGGCATTGCGGGGAACGGACTCTACGGACACCAGGCCGTCAGGGGAAATCTGATTTTTGGGGGAGGGGCCCACGAATGGACCGACGTGGACCTGACAACCAGTCCGGCCAAGCCCAACACTCCCCACATTAGGAATATCGCCAGGCGGCTCGCTGAGTTGCTTCCGGGAGCGGCGGACGTTCCGGTGATCCGAAGTTGGGCTGGGGTGGTGGAACAGGCCCCGGACTATCGGCCCATCATTGACATCCTGGACTGCCCGAGCAACTACGTTGTCGTCACAGCCTCGGCGCATGGGTTCGGCATCTCACCGGCCACGGGCAAGGTCGTCAGCGATCTGGTGCTTTACGGTGAGACAGACATCGACATCAGCGGCCTTGGGCTGGACCGATTCTCCGACGTTAGACCCGGCTGGCGTGAGGAGCGCGGTTGGAACCCGGCGCCGCTGCGATTCTGATCGCCGCGCCAGCCGGTGGGGCGCGCGCCGCGATGATCGAACAAGGTGGACCTCCACGTCCCGTTCCGCGAACGCTTCAATGGACCACGTCGCTCTTGCTGGCATACACGAGCGTGGCGCCAATCCTTGCCACGGACGGACGCCATCCCCTCAGCGTCGGGATGTCCAAAGCCGTCAGTGCCGCGCGCAAGCAAGCCCGTTTTCCTCGAAAGCCAGGAGGCATCCGGGCCGGGAGGGTGCAGGGGCCTCCCCCGGCTATCGCGATAGGCGGGCTCTTCCGGTTGCCGGGAAGATCGAGCGATTGACGTCCCGGTCTATCCGTCCGGCCCGGAGACGGTGAACTCCAGCCGGTTGGACAGCTGCCGACCGTCCCCGGTGCAGATGGCGCCCTGAACGGCACAGTCCGTGGTCACGGGCAGGACCACGGTCACATCGGCGCCCGGGGCGGGCGTCATGGTGACTGTCCAACCAATGTTGCTCCCCTGGGTCATCCTCTGGGCCCTATTGACTGCGCCACCGGTGACCGTGAAGGCATGGTCCCGCAGGGTTAGGTAGCTGAGCCCGAACTCCTCGCTGAAGCGCAGCTCGAAACTGAACGCCGTCTGGCCGTCGTGGCTGCTGGGCACGTTGCTGAAGCCGGCGGTGAGCGGCGTGGGCTTCGCCGCCACCGCCTCCGTCGCCGCGCTGGTCAGCGTCTCGGCGCTATTGGCGTCGTCGGTGAAGGCGACGCGGACCTGGACGGTCTGCCCCTGCTCGCTGGAGGTAAGCGTGTAGGTGGAGCCGGTGGCCCCGCCGATGTCCGACCCTCCGGCAATCCATTGGTAGCGGTAGGAAACGTTGGTTAGCCCGTCCTGGTCGGCGATCCCCGAGGTTGAAGCGGTGAGCGTCTCCCCCACCTGCGGCGTGCCGCTGATAGCGGGCGCGCCGGTGGCCGGGTTGTTCTGCCGTTCCTGGCCCTGCTCCTCCGGACCGTTGACGGTCAGTTCCACCCTGCCGGAAAGCTTCTTGCCGCCCCCGGTGCAGATGGCGCCCTGGGCGCCGCAGTCGGTGGTGGGCGGCAGGACGATGGTCACATCGGCGGCCGAGTCGGGCGTCACGGTGATGGTCCACCCGCTGTTGCTCCCCTGGGTCAGCCGCCGGGCACTGGTGACGTCGCCCTCGGTCTCCGTGAAGGTGTGGTCCCGCAGGGTGAGGTAGCTCACCTCCACCTCCTCGCTGAAGCGCAGCTCGAAGGTGAAGGAGTAGTCCCCGTCGTGGGAGGAGGGCGCGACCAGGAATCTGGCCGTGAGCGGTGCCGGAGCCGCCGCTGCCACCGCCTCCGTCGCCTCGCTGGTCAGCAATTCTGCATTGCCCGCGTCGTCGGTGAAGGCCACCCGCACCTGGATGGTGCGCCCCTGCTGGCTGGAGGTCAGCGTGTGGCTGGGGCCGGTAGCCCCGTTGATGTCCGACCCTCCGGCAATCCACTGGTAGCGGAAGGTGACGCTCGTCAGGCCGTCAGCGTCCTCGATGCCCGCGGTGTCCGCCGTCAGCGTCTCGCCCACCCGCGCCGTGCCGGCGATCGTGGACGCACCCGTGGCCGGGGTGTTGGCCAGCGGCGGGTCGGCGGCGCCCCCGCCCTGTGGGGCGCTCTGCTGGACCGGTGGTAGCGGCGGCGGTCCGGGGTTCCCGCCCGGATCCCCGCCGTTGAAGGCCCAGTCGCCCCGGAAGGAGTAGTAGGAACGGCCCCGGTCGTTGTACGCCCAGACCCTGTACACGTACTGCTTGTCCTCCTTGTCCTCCGAGTCGGTGAAGGACCTGCCGGTGACGTACGTCGCTTCGCGCAGCTGGACGCTGACCCGCTGCCCGTCGGCCCAGCTCAGGCCGTGGTCCGGCCAGGTGGCCCGCGGGGCGAGGTCGACGAGCCCCTCGGGAACTTCGAATGGAAACGAGCGGCCATCGATCTCAAGCACCCAGTCCTCGAAGGAGTCATAGGAGAGAGCTTCAGTGAGGGGCGGGGCCTCCTGGATCTGCAAATCCAGCCCGAGATCAGGTCTTATGACGAGAGAGGTGACCGTCCAGGCGCCTGAGCCCACGGGATGGGAGAAGGTGGGCTGAGTCAGTGCGCCAAAGGCGCCACTGCCGAGTCCAAAGTACCCGGTTGCGGCGATGCCCGAGGTTGAGGCGCCCACCGTCATCCTGGCGCTCCAGATGACCCAGGGCTCCGGCAGGTACCAGTCCCCGAGCTCATTCTTGCGGTACTCCCGGCGTTCCACCCGGTAGCCGTCGATCCACGGGTCCACAACCACCTGTTGCGGCCCGGACCCGGCGCGCGCCGTTTTCGCGGTGGTCAGCCATGGGTCCCGCGGCGCGTCCCACGCCAGCCGGCGGATGAACTGGGTGTCCTGGGTGAGACGCAGGTTGCGCGGTCCTTCCTGCACGCGGCTGGGGCCGTAGGGGTGCAGGGCCGATCGCGCCAGGCCGATCACCTCCCCCTGGCCGTCCAGGGCGTAGACGGTGTAGACGTGCTCGGCGCCGTCCGTGCGGTACGCCGGCGAACAGTCCTGATGCGCGTCGGCGACGCGGGTGCGCGCCTCGACCAGTTCCTGATCCGAACTCTGGCTGCGGTTGCCGGTGTAGGTGGTGCGGACCACCCGGTAGCCCGTGTCCTGGTTCCCCGACGTCGGCGTCCAGGTCAGGGTGGCGCAGTCCGGCTCGATCGAGACCAACAGGTTGGTGACCTTCTCTGCCTGGGCGCACTCCCCGGTCCGCGCCGAGGTGGTGGCGTAGGCGCCGAAGACCGAGGAGAAATACCGGCTGCCGTCGTTCCGCGTGTCGCCGCTGCCGCGGGCGCTCACCCGGAAGTGGTACGGCGTATCGCACTCCAGGCCAGCCGCCACTCCGAAGGCCGCGCGGTGGTCCGAGGTGCTGGGGAGATGGTCGAAATCGCCGCGGATTGGGGTCCAGGCGGCCTCGCCATCCTTGCGATATTCGAGCTTGTATTCGGCGGCGGTCTCCAGGCTGAACCAGCTCAGGGTGATGCTGGTCTGGGTCGGCCAGGTCGCCCTGAGGTCCTCCGGCGCCGGCGCTTCCGTCAGGGTCCGCACGCGGACCGGGGCGGAGTCGACGAAGGGGCCTTCGGTGGTCGTCACCCGGATGCGGAAGAAGTACTCCGTGTCGGCCGCCAGCTCCGTCCCCGGGACTGCGGAGGCCTCCGCCGAGGCCATGTGCGTGTAGAGACGGCGGTAGTCGGTGACGCCGCGCTCCCGCAGCCACACCTCCACGTTCGCGATAGTGACTGCGGGGGGCTGGCCGGGGAGCGTCCAGCTCAGGGCGACGGAGTTGTCGTCAAAGACCGAGGCCTGCAGGTTCGTGGCCGCATCGGGCCTGGGTAAGGGACTCACCACCACACTGACTGTGCCCGACGCGCTGGCGCCATCCAGGTCTCTCGCGGTCAGTGTCAGGTAGACGGTGACGTCCGCCTGCGTCTGCGGCGCGGTCCAGGTCGTGTCCAGGGCCGAGTTGTTGGTGAAGGTCCCGCCGCCGTCGCTGCTCCACGCGAATGTCAGCGCGTCGCCCTCCGGGTCGCTGGCCGTGCCGTACAGCGTCACTGTGCCGCCTTCGGCGACCGTATCGGGATCAGCCCTGGCCGAGACCCTTGGGGCCCGGTTGGGCGGCTCGACGTTGTCGATGGCGACAGTCGCCTCGCTGGTGGCGCCGGCAGTGACCCGTGGGGGCAGCGTGCCGAACCCCAGCGTCACCGACTCTCCGTCGTCATCCACGGCGTCTTGCGCCGCCCGGAACGTGATCGACCTCTCGGTCTCCCCGCTCTGGAAACGCACGCTGCCGGGGACGCCCGAGTAGTCGGAGGCGGACGCCCCACCCTGGTTCGTCCTGGTGAACGGTACGGCGACGGTCCGCTTCGGGTCGGCGCTGAGCCGCACCTTTACGGTCACGCTGCCGCCCTCGGCCACCGAGTACGCCCCATGCTCGAAGCTCACCGTCACCGCCGGATCGTCGTTGTCGGTGACGGTCACGGCCACGCTGTCGACGCTAAGCCCCCGGTACTCCGCGGCGCTGCCGTCGGCCACGGCGTGGGTGACGGTCTGGGTGTCGTCCACCGCGTCGAGGTCCTCGGCGGCGGTCACCGTCACGGTCTGCGCCGTGTCCCAGGTGGTGGCGCTGTAGGCCAGCGCGGTGGGGTTGACCGTCACGTCCCCGCCGCCGGTCACGTTGACCGTCACGCTGGCCGTCGGCTGGAAGGCGAGCCGCACGGTGTAGGTCCCGCTGCCCCCCTCGATCACGCTCAGGGTCGACGTGGACACCGACACCCCTGCGGCATCGTTGTCGCTGACGGTCACGGCCACGCTGTCGACGCTGAGCCCCAGGTACTCCGCAGCGCTGCTGTCGGCCACCACGTGGGTGATGGTCTGGGTGTCGTTCACCGTGTCAAGGTCCTCGGCGGCGGTCACCGTCACGGTCTGCGCCGTGTCCCAGGTGGTGGCGCTGAAGGTCAGCGAGGTGGGACCAGCGCTCACGTCCCCTCCGCCGGTGATGTTGACCGTCACACTGGCCGTCGGCTCGGCGTCCAGCACCAGCGTGTAGGTCGCCATGCTCCCTTCGACGACGCTCAGGGTGGACGTCGACACCGACACCGCCGCGTCGTCGACCGCGAAGACGGGCGAAAGACCGTAAAGCGGCAATGTGTTGGCCTTCGCTTGATAGGCGGCCGCGTAAAGGGGGTTGAGGGTGTGTACGAAGTTGAGATATCCGATCCCCGGCGTCACGGCGCCCAACCCAATCGAAGTGCCGGTGCCGTCGTCGCCTTCCCTGCCCTCGCCGTCGCAGCCGGTCCAGACTGTGCCGTCGTCGGTGTTCGCGCGTATCGTGACGGCCGTGCCCGACTCGTCCCTGACGCCGGCCTCCTCGTCCCAGGCGCCGTCGTAGAAGTCTCCGTAGTCGTCCGCCGCCTTGTTCCCGCCCAGCCAGTAGATCGGCACGCCCGTGCCCTCGGTCCCGGTGTTGTCGACGGCGTCCACCGCCGCGGTGCAAGCCACCGCCCGGAACTGCGAGGCGTAGGCCTGGATGGCCGCGTGGCCCGCCGCCGCCCGGTCCTGCACGAACCTGTTGTACACCGCGATGTCGGTGGAGGCGGCGTTGCGCTCCGTGCTGGAGAAGAACAGCAGCCGGAAGCGGTCGCCGGCCTCCAGGCCTGAGGGCTTGAGCGCCCAGTCGACGGGGATTTCCCCCATCACCGGGATTACCGGCGGAGGCTCGGGCTCGACGACCGCCTGGGCACGGACGCCCGAGGGGTTGAGCGCCAGGGCGGCGAGGGCCGCCGGCCCGGCGAGTAGCAGCAGAAGGAGCGGCGCAAGGCGCCGGATGCCAATCAGGACTCGCCCCCCGGCTAGCCAAGGCCAACACTGGGCCAAAGAATCGGGGGGGAACCTCCGTGCTAGGCCGCACGAACTGGTCTGCCGAGCGTGACGCAAACGCGTCTTTCGCTCGGCCGGGATGGGCGGAACCTACGGCCTCCTCCGCTATCCGCCCAGAACGCTGCAGCCTGTGTGCTTCGTCTTACGCGTCTACCCGCGAAGACACTGGCAGGCTGCTGAAAGGAAGTATTGCGGCGGAGGGTACCACCACGATGAAATGTAGGTATTCAACTCATGCTTGGCACACGTGACCCACAGGCAACGATGCCGGCGTTCGCAGATCTGGACGAGCGAGTCCCAAGAGACCATCCCCTTCGAACCATCAAGGTCGCGGCCGACGAGGCGCTGCCGAGTCACTGAGCGCGATCGACAAGGCAGCGGCGCTCGCCCGGAGCAGCGCCCCCCAGGCGGTGGAAGTCGACTCGGAACCGATCGGCGGTTCCTCGAGTTGGACGCGGTGGGTTCAAGCTCTCCTGAACGCCGGCGGGCCCGGCGCCTTTGCGTGCCCGTGCGAGGAGGTCTGTTGCGCCGACCTCATCGACCTCCAGCCGCTTCGGTACCTGGAATGGACGTTGGGCCGGGGTGGTGGCGCAGGACCCGGACTATCGGCCGATCATTGACATCCCGGAATGCCCGAGCAACGACGTAGTTGTCACAGCGTCGGCGCACGGGTTGGGAATCTCGCCGGCCACCGGCAAGGTCGTGAGCGAACTTGTGCTCCGCGGCGAGTCGAGCATCGACAGCCGCGGACTTGGGCGGACCGGTTTTCCGACGTTAGATCAGGCTGGCGTGAGGAGCGCGGCTGGACTCCGGCGCCCGAGCGGTCCTGACGTCGGCGCCCGTCACTAGGGCTCAGTAGACGACTGTTGGAAGTGGTGGGCGCGAGGGGACTCGAACCTCTGACCTCCACGATGTCAACGTGGCGCTCTAACCAGCTGAGCTACGCGCCCAAGGATTCGCAAATCAGACTGTAGGCGGCTCGTGGCCAGGATTCAACCCCGGGCAGTGCTGAGCGTCCCGGTGAGTCGTCCTCGTTGAACGGATTGAGCACGCAGGCGGTACGCTGCCGCTGACAGGCGGATGATCCGCCCACGATTGACGCTGGAGGGAGCGCTCCAATGGCCCAGGCGCCGGCCGTATACACCTCCGCCGATCTCCGGGGTCGGCTGAATGCCCTGCCGCGCTTCCACCTGACCGAACTGCCGACGCCGCTGCAGGAGTTAACCAACCTGACGCGGCGGCTGGGCGGGCCGCGGCTGCTGATGAAGCGCGACGACCTGACGCAACACGGGTTGGGCGGCAACAA
>JAKZUJ010000005.1:0-4375 GCA_047516685.1 Chloroflexota bacterium
CGAGTCGGCTTTCGCGGCCAGGCGGTCCACCACGATGTCGATGTCGTGCCAGAGGTTGCGGTCGAGAGCGGGCGCTTCGTCGATTGGGACAACCTGTCCGTCCACGCGGACACGGACGAAGCCGGCGCGGCGGGCGTCCTCAAGGACGCCCTTGTGCTCGCCCTTGCGATGGATGACGACTGGGGCCAGAACCATGAAGCGGGTGGCGTCGTCCCAGCCCAGGATCAGGTCGACCATCTCCTGGATGGTCTGGGAGGCGAGCGGCTCGCCGCAGGAGTGGCAATGGGGCTGGCCAATGCGCGCCCAGAGGAGGCGCATGTAGTCGTAGATCTCGGTGACGGTGCCAACGGTGGACCGCGGGTTGTGGGAGGTGGCTTTCTGGTCGATGGAGATGGCGGGCGAGAGGCCCTCGATCTGGTCGACGTCGGGCTTTTCGAGCTGGCCGAGAAACTGGCGGGCGTAGGCCGAGAGGGACTCGACGTAGCGTCGTTGTCCCTCGGCGTAGAGCGTGTCGAACGCGAGGCTGGACTTGCCGGAGCCGGAGATGCCCGAGATCACCACGAGCTTGTTGCGCGGAATCTCAAGGTCGATGTTCTTGAGATTGTGTTCCCGCGCGCCGCGGATGACGATGTAGGTGTCGGCCATAACGTCCCAGCTTAAGCGATTTGGTGTTCGCCCGCTGTACGTAGGCGCTGCCGTCTGCGGTGCGGCAGGTTTCCGGCTGCGGGGTGATGCCGGCGAGGGAATCACGGGAGTCGCTACTCGTGACCCGCATGTTTCACGTGAAACACTCACCCGCGGGTCCAACGCCCGTCCGCCGATCCCGGCGCCGCACGGCGGCGGGTTGGCGTGACGCCACGAGGTCGCTGGCACGAGACGCCCGTGTGGGCCTATCGCTGGGGCAGGCTGGTGGGACTCACTTCCGAGCACCGGACCTAAGATGTATGGCGCAACGAGGCCTGTCATGGCCGCGCCTTAGGGTATTGCCAGATGCTGGGTCTATTGCGAGAACGACTGGAAGCGCGGGCCGCGGCCGGGCAGCCGGTGACGGTGGGGCTGGCGGGCGCGGGGCGCTTTGGGACGAGCATCGCGGCGCAGATTTCGCAGATCGACGGTCTGCGACTGGCGGCGGTTGCGGACCCGAACGCGCACAACGGCGCCCAGGCTCTCAAGGCCGCCGGCTGGGCGGAGGGGCAGTGGGAGCGGTGCGAGAGCGCGGCTGCGACGCAAGCGGTCGTCGCGTCGGGAGCAGCTGCACTGGCGCCGGATGCGGACGCGCTGGAGTCGGCGCCGATCGATGTGTTCGTGGACGCGACCGGAATTCCAGACGTGGCGGCCCGTAATGCCTGGGGAGCGCTGCGCCAGGGCCGTCACGTGGTGATGGTGACGGTGGAAGCGGACGTGAGTTGCGGCTGGGTGCTGGCGCGCGAGGCGCGGCGGCAAGGCGTGGTCTACACGCTGGCGGCGGGCGATCAGCCGGTCGCGATCATGGAGTTGTTCGACTGGGCCAAGGCCCTGCGCTTGCAGCTGATCGCGGTCGGCCGCGGCACGCGGCGGTACCCGGCGGACCGGCACGGCGATCCCGACCGGGCGCTGTCAAGGCTGGGCTACGACACGGAGGCGGCCGAGCGGCTGCGGCTGAACGCCCAGATGTACAACTCGTTCCGCGATGGAACGAAGGCGCAGATCGAGATGTGCGCGGTGTCGAACATGACGGGGCTGCCGCCGGACCGCCGCGGGATGCACGAGCCGTCGGCCGGACTGAACGAGCTGCCAAACCTGTTCACCGCCACGGGCGGTCTGCTGGCAAACGTGGGGGTCGTCGACTTGGCGAACGCCGTGAGACCGGACGGCGCGTCGGATGTGTCCGAGCACATCGCCGACGGCGTGTGGGCGGTGGCGACCTCAGCGAATGCACACATCCGCGAGGACCTGCGCATCCACGGAACGCGGGTTTCGGCCGACGGACAGCGAACGGTGCTGTTCCGCGAGTATCACCTGTGCGGGGTGGAGACGCCGCTCAGCATCGCGCAGGCGGCGCTGCTGGGCGCGTCGTCGGGTATGCCGAACGACACACCGACTTCAGAGGTGCTGGCGTTCGCCAAGCGCAACTTGCAGCCGGGCGACACGCTGGACGGTTCCGGCGGACGGCTGGTGTACGGCCTGATCGACCGGGCCGAAACGTTGCAGGCCGAGGGTGTGTTGCCGCTTGGGCTGGCCTACGGAGCGACGGTGCGCGAACCGGTAGCGGCGGATCAGCCGATTCCGGCGCGATCGGTTGAAATCAAGGCTGGATCGTTTGTGGCGCAGTTGCGGGAGGAGTAACGTCGGCGGGCGCCAGAAGTAGGTAACGAATCGCGGCGTCCGTAATAGACGAATCCGGGGTACACACCGCCAGGGCGCCAGCGTCGCAGAGCGCGGTATGGTGGTATGACATCGGCGGTTTCCCGCGGGCGTTGACTGCGGGCGAGGCGCTTCCGAGTCATGGGAATCGGGCCGGGCAGCTACGCCCGGATTCACACGCCGCACAGGGCGGACCGCGGGTCTGAGGTCAGTACTCATGGACAGGCAGACTCCGCACGACCAGCCTCGCTACGCCCTGGCGTTCTATCTCTATCTGCACCTAACCCAGCCCACGATGGTTGGCCTCACCATGCGGTACGAGCTCGAAGACGACCTGTGGGTTGGCGTGTGCGAAGAGCTTGGAACTTCCACCTATGACGCGGAGCTCGAGACCGTGATGCACGAGCTGGGCGAGCTTGTGCTGCACGAACTCAATGCGCTGGAGGCCGACGGGGAGCGCGAGGGCGTCTTCAGCCGGTACGGCATCGAAGAATTGGCCGTGCCAGCCAACGTTCTCCGCCGATTTCGCAACTCCGACGTGCCGGGGTTGCCAACGCAGTCAGATCTGCCCGTGACGCAGACGTGCGCCTGGGCCCCGCAGCACCAACTCGCGCCCATTCTAGCCCCCGCACACGCGTAACCAGGGGCACGCGGGTGTCTCCGCGCCTGCTTGTCAGGCTATTTCGACGTGAGGGCTGGCGCGAGCGGCCATGCCCTCACGGGATCCTATTCACCATCGGCAGCGGCCCCGCCTATCGAAGCGCCACAGTTCCGCTCAAACGAGATCCCATTCCGCGGGGAACCCTGGGGGCAATCCTTGGGCCTAAGCAGACGGGCTGGGGCCACCGTGGACTTGATGCGCTTCTGGTCAAGCATGGCCTTGGCCAAGGCAAGAGAGCGCGGGCGAGCCGGAGTCGAGGATAACCTCGAAAGCCGAGGCGATAGCAGCGAGATTCCCGATTCTTGCTGCACGTACACTGACGGCCCGGCGATCGGCAGAGGCACGTGGGTCCGTCTAATCGATGGGCTGGTGGAAGTAGTAGCAGAGGCCGTCGGGGGCTATGACGAAGAAGACGTGCAGCTGTTTACCGTTGTGGTCGTCCACGCGTGAATCGCCCGGTGAAACGCCGTTGGCTTGGAGTTCGCATCGCGCGCGCTCGAGGTCGCTGACCAGGATGGCCGCGCCGTCTTGGGTGGCGTCGCCGCCGTTGATGGCGAAGCCGATCTGGACGCCGTCGCGCTGCATAACGACCGTGGGAACCGGGCTGTCGCGTCGTTCCACTTCGGCGAGACCGAAGGCCTGGCCGTACCAGCGCACCGCCTGGTCCAGATCCTCGACGGGGAGTGCCAGCACGTCGTCCTGATAAGGGAAGGCCGCCTTGAACAGGGGCTGGTCGTTCATGGCGTGCACTCCTTGGTCAGAACAAGCGCCGGGTAGCCGGGATCCTCGGATCGAAGCCTACAACCGGACAGCGATGCAAACCGGAGTCACACCTCGTGGTAGCGGAAGCAGTCCACAAGATGGTCGTTGACCAGGCCGGCCGCCTGCATGAAGGCGTAACAGATGGTGGGGCCGACGAATTTGAAGCCGCGGCGTTTGAGGTCGCGGCTCATGACACGGGAGACCTCGGTAGCGGCCGGGAGTTCGTCCATCGATCGGAAGGCATTACGTAACGGGCGGCCGTCCACGAAGGACCAGACGAGCGCGTCCAGCGAGCCGAGTTCCGCGATGACCCGCAGGGCCGCCCGTGCGTTGCCGACCGTGGCCTGAATTTTCGCGCGGTTGCGGATGATCCGGGCGTCGGCGCGGCGAGCTTCGATGTCGGCGGGCGTGTAGGCCGCGATTCGCTGGAGGTCGAATCCGTCGAAGACCTCGCGGTAGCCCTGGCGGCGGTGGAGGACGGTGCGCCAGGACAGGCCGGCCTGGGCACCTTCCAGGGTCAGGAGTTCGAACAGGGCGCGGTCATCGTGGAGGGGGACACCCCACTCCCGGTCGTGGTAGTCCCGCATGAGCGGGTCGTCGCCGGCCCAG
>JAKZUJ010000006.1:0-4710 GCA_047516685.1 Chloroflexota bacterium
TCTAGCTGGAGAGCGTGCTTGCCCAGGCCTTGTAGTCGAGCCAGGCGTCGTGCTGGCTATCAAGGATGTTGTTCGAAGCCGCCATCAGCGCTTCTCGGCCCTCTTCAGGCGTAGCCTCGCCGATCAACGAGCGATCGGCGCCGCCGCGCCAACCATCAAACCACTCCCACCAACTCGGGTGCGCCGACTGCCAGTGCTGGTGGTCGTCGCGACTCGTCAGGATCCGCGTGATGTGATCGTGCCCCTGCGGGGGCGCCGACTGCATGGCAGAGCCGCGATGCACCTCAAGATTGACCGGGATGAATCCACGGTCGATCGCGGCCCGTTCCTGAACCTCCGCGCCAGCGAAGAACACCAGCATGTCCACGGTCTGCTCCAGCACACCGTTGGACTCCGCGGCGTTCGTAACCAGGTGCGGCTGTTGCGATGTGTGATTCGGCGCCTCACCGCGCGGTCCTTCCGGCTGGACGTTGATTCCCCAGTCGAATCGACCAGCGATTCGGGTCACGAAGTTCCCCGCGCTGCCGAAGTTCGCCACGCCCATCTTGCCGGCGGAGAATGGATCGCTGAATTCACCCGAGAGCGCCTTGGAGTCCTCGAGCTTGTTGGAGATGCCTTCCTGCCAGATGGCGTTCACGACGAACTCATGCCCCCTGTGGGCGCCGTCGTCGAAGATCGTCATCCGGGTGGCGTTTTCGTCGTAGTACAGCAACTCGTCGTTGCCGTCGGCGAGCGCACGGCCCCAGCCAGCCCAGAATGCCCACATCGCGGACGATGAGCGGAATCCGAACTGGTTCTCGTCCGGGTCCGTCAATGCGCGCATGGCGTCGAGGAACTGTGTCTCGATCCCCCAATTCCCGGGCGACGGCTGTGGGATGCCCGCTTCCTCAAACAGCGTGTAGTTGTAGAGGACACCGTTCAAGCCAGCCTGGAACGGCAGCCCAAACGCCGGGCCAGCGATGCCCTGATTCCACGCGATCGGGTGCGAGTTGGCGAAGTTGATCGTGTGCTGGTCCGGCCACATCCCGTAATTCGTCGGGTCCCAATCGGGGTGCTTGTCCAGCATGCTGTTGATCTGGACGAAGCCACCCTTGTCCGCCCACTGGTGAAAGAACCCGCCGTCCAGCAGGGCGGCCTCAGCCTGTGAGCCACCGGCCAGCTGAATGCCAAATGAGTCCTGGAACATGTTGTTCTGGGGCTCGAACTTAATGGCGATGTCCGGACGCACTTGTGCAAAGCGGTCCAGCGCCCACTGCATCTGCTTGCCACGCAGGCCGGACGAATGGTCGTGGGCGAAGCGAATGACAGCGCTCACGCGAACTGGCGCGGCCTGGACCTCAACAATCTTCTCGACCTCGACGATCTTCTCAACCTCGACGACCTTCTCAACCGGAACTTCCTGCCGGACAACTCTCTCGACTTCCTGGGTTACGACCCTCTCGACCTGCTGAGTGACGATTCTCTCGACTTCAACTTCCTTGATCACGACCGTCTCGACGGGGACTTCCTTGGTCACGATTTGCGTCTCACCGCAGGCCGCCAGCGCTACCGCACCGGAAACGCCCAAGGCGGCGCCGCCGCCCATACGAAGCAACTGTCTGCGTGTAACCATTGTGTGTAACCGCTCCCTCCCGAAATGCCCCGGTCCGGCGAACCCGCACCGGAACCCAGGCTCGCATCTGGGTTGGCGCTGATGCAGGCGCGGGCGTCGCTACTTCGAGGGCGAGAACGTACAGGAGGCTAACCAGTGCACAGAAGCAGGTCAAGACTCCAGGGACAGTTCACACCTGCCCGGCCCCACCCGCGCCGGCAAGGACCGCCAATGCAGACTCCGACCCAGAAACCCCGCTAATTTAACTCTGGATGCGACGATCGCTAGCCGTCGCGACTCGCCTGGGCAGCGTCGGCAGTCGGAGCCTCTCGCAGGCTTGCTTCGCACTCCCGTAGCGCCGAGCCCCGACCCTAAACCAACGGTCGGCCCGGCGGGCGCCGGGCCGACCGTCTCTCGTGCCGGTAGCGGACGAGCGTCTGGCGATTAGGCCGGAGGCAGCGCCTCGATCCACGACTTCCAGGAGTCGTACTCCTCCTTGGTGTTTTCGAGGACACGGTCGGAGGTGTCGATGATGTGCTGCATCCCCTCTTCGATCGACATGTCGCCGATGAAGGGCGAGTCGGCCGCACGGAAGGACTCGTACCACTCCCACCAGTTCGGGTGGCCGTTCTGCCAGTGGTGGTGGTCCGTCTTGTCCATCCAAGTCTTGTAGTACCCGTGATTCTCGGGCGGACCCGCCTTGAACTCATCGGACTCGACCACCGACTTGTACATCGGCAGGGAGCCGCGGTCCACCGCGATACGTCCCTGAACCAGCGGACCCGCGAAGAAGAGCAGGGTCTCGGTGCATTCCTCGACCAAGCCATTCTTCTCCGCCGTGGCGGTGCAGTACTGGCCTTGGTTGGTGAAGTGGTGCGGGGCCCCGCCTCGATCGCCTTCCTCAATGGGGCCAAGCCCCCATGAGAAGCGGTCCTTGATTCGCGGGATGGTGCTGCCGACTCCTCCACCGGTCCAGTAGCTGGCCATGTTTCCAGCCGAGAACGGATCGCCGAACTCGCCGGCGATCTGCTGGATCTGGTCGAACGGCGGAGCTACGCCATCGGTAATGGTCTGCACTGCGAGCGCAAACCCACGGTCGCCGCCGTCGTTGAAGATGTCCCAGTGCAACTGGTCGGGTGCGCGGTACATGTGATTGCCGGTGTTCTGCATGGCGCGCGCCCAACTGCCCCACACGATCCAGGCGTTCGATGCCATCCGCAGGCCGTACGTCCCGGTCTCGGGATCGGTGGACTGCGCGAAGAGGTCCGCCGCCTCGCGCTCGAGGTGGAACGAGCCCTCCACCGGCATGGGAATACCCTTCTCCTCCAGCATCGTGAAGTTGAAGATCTTCCCGTTGATGTTGCCCTGGTAGGGCATCCCGAACTGGGCGCCCTCGTAGCCCGTGGTGTGCGGCGCCGGGCGCGCGGCGCGGTCGTCGTCGAACTGACCGACCGTCATTTCGTCCGGCGGGGAGTACCACTTGCTGGGATCCCAGTCGGGATGCTTGGCGAGCGCGCCGTCGATGCGGGCGAAGCCGTCGCGGTGCACCCAGGTGTTGAAGAATCCGCCGTCCAGCAGCGCCAGCTCGGCCTGCGTGCCGGCGGCGATGTGGATCGAGAACGAATCAATGTACAAGTGGTCCTGCGGCTCGAACTTGATGGCAATGTGCGGGAACTGCGCGGCAAACTTGTCCAGCGCCCAGTTCATAGCCGCGCCGCGAGCGCCGGACGAGTGGTCGTTGGCCAATCGGATAACCGCACGCGGACGCTGGGGCATCGCCTCGACCTCGACGACCTTCTCGACGACCTTCTCGACGACCCTCTCGACAACCCTGGTGACGACCTTCTCGACCTCGACCGCCACTTCCTTGGTGATGATCTGCGTGACGATTTTTTCTACCGGGACTTCCCGTTCGACGATCTTCTCGACCGGGACTTCCTTTTCAACGATCTTCTCGACCGTGACGACTTGCGTCTCGCCGCAGGCCGCCAGCGCTACCGCACCGGAAACCCCCAAGGCGGCGCCGCCCCCCAGACGAAGCACCTGTCTGCGTGTAACCATGGTGTGCGACCGCTCCCTCCCGGACAGCCCCCGTCCAACAAAGCCACCGCCCGCATGGGATGCGGTCTCCGAGACCGAACCTCCCAGATGTCAAGCGGGTGCCTCACCACTTCAAGGGCGAGTGAGTAAGGCAGACTAACGAGTGCAAAGAAAGCAGGTCAAGACGTCGGGCCGGCCGCCTACCGATCCTGCCCGAGATTTTCCGGTCAGGACAGTCAATGCACATTCAGACCCAGGAACCCCGCTTCTTCAACCGCCTGAAGGTGCTGGACGGCGGGCGGACCGTCATGGCGCTCAACCTGGGCGGAGCGGCGAAGGACCTGTTCCTGATGCGTCCCTGCGTGCATCCGCTGTACACGCCGGCCGGGTTGCCCGTCACGGAGATGGGCGCGCACAACTTTCCGCACCACAAAGGCGTCTGGATCGGGCATGCGAACGTCAACGGCGAGAATTTCTTCCACGACCTAACGGACGCCGGCTGGATCGTGCCAGTTCGGGTTTCCACGGACGCCGACGCCACGAGCGCGCGTATTGTCCTGGACCTGGAATGGCGCGATCGGAGGGGCACGGTGATTGCTACCGAGGCCCGCACGCACAAGGTTCAGCGCAGCGGACCGGCCCACCTGCTGGACATGGTCTCCAGCATTCGTGCCTCGCACCGCACATTGGAATTCGGGGTGGACAATCACGCCTGGGCGGGCTGCCGCCTGATTGACGCCTTGGACCAGGACGACGGCGGCCGCATGCGCGACTCGGAAGGGCGCCACGAGGCTGACGCCATCAATGGTCAATCAGTCCGCTGGGTCGATGTGAGCGGACACATCGGCGGGCATGCCTGCGGCGCCGCGCTGATGGCTCATCCGGCGTCGGCGCCGGTCCCCACCTTCGCCCGGTTCTATGGCACCAGCCTGCTCAATCCCACCATGTACGAACCCCTCACGATCGCGGACGGGGAGTCCTGGACGTTTGGCGCTCGAATCGCCGCCTATGACGGATCGGCCACGGGTGACGACCTGCAGCGCTGGTGGTCAGCCGCCGGCGATCAGCCTGCCTGACTC
>JAKZUJ010000007.1:0-5592 GCA_047516685.1 Chloroflexota bacterium
TCGGCCGCCGAGGTGTAGGCGGCGTCGATCACGCGCTGCACCTCCAGGCCGCCTTCGCCGGTCAGCACCGGCGTGCCGCCGTTGACGCCCTCCACAAAGTCGGCGATCAGCGGCAGGTCGTGTAGATCGTGCTCGGCCAGCGTCACCGTCTCCGAGCGATCAGGCCGCTCGATGGTGAACGTCGCGCCGCGCGCGAAGGGCACGTTGATATGTCCGTCCGTGCACCACACCTCGTAGTCCCCGCGCGCCGGGTTGATGGACCAGAGCGCCGAGATGGTGGCCTGGACGCCGGAGTGGTACTGGACGATCACCGAGGTCGTGTCTTCCACGTCACCGGGGATCACGCGCTGGTCGCTGAACGCGGCCACCCGTGCGGCGTTCCCGGCCAGGCTGTAGAAAATGTCCAGCCGGTGGCTGCCCAGGTCCATCAGCGGCCCGCCGCCGCTTTGCGCGCGGTCAACGCGCCAGTACTTGGGATCGTCCGGCGTCATGGCGAAGGGGCCGGAGGTGTTGGCATGCAGCGCGATCAACTCGCCCAGTTCGCCCGACTGCACGATCTCGAGCACTCGCAGGTTGATCGGATAGAAGCGGTGATAGAAGGCGATGCCCAGTTGCAATCCGGCGCGGTCCGCCACCTCCACCATGCGCGCCGCCTCGGCCGCGTCCATGGCCATGGGCTTTTCCACCAGCACGTGCAGGCCGCGTTCCAGCGCAGCCAGGGTCTGCGGACCGTGCAGGTTTACGGGCGTCGCCACGTATACGGCGTCCAGCCCGCCCGCGGCCAGCATGTCGTCGTAACTGGTGTAGGCGTGCGAGACCCCAAACTCCCGAGCGTACTGGTCCAGCAGCTGCGGGTCGCGGCGGCAGATCGCCACGAGCTCGCTGCCCTCGTGGGCCTGAATGGCTGGCGCCACGGCCCTGGCCGCAATATCTCCCAAGCCCACGATTCCCCAGCGCACCATCGGTCAGCCCTCGCACACGGCTACGCAAGAAACCGTACCCGGCAGGTCGGCTGCGGGCAATCTCAAGCGGCCGGACGGCAGACCCCGCCTCCCCGGCGGAGGGTCGAAGGCGTGCCGCGGACGGCCTGATCCCAACCGCGGCGGAGTCAGCCCCGCCGGATCGCGGGCCTTCCGGGCGCTACCTCAGTTGCTGGAGGACCGAGGTCAACTCCTGGGCAGAGATTCGCCCGCCAGCGCGCAGCGCCGTGCCGCCGTCTGAGTTCACGAACACCCAGAAGGGGTAGCCCGGCAGGCCAAAGGCATCCGCGACCCGACCGTCGGTGTCCACCAGGACGGGCGAGGTCCAACCTTCACGTTCCAGCCAGGCCTCGGGCGGATAGTTCGCCCGCCCGGAGTCGATAGCCGTGGCGATGGCGTAGAGATCGACGTTTTCTGGAACGCCCCCGGCGTCCACCAAGGCCTGTACCACCGGTACTTCGGCCTGGCAGTGCGGTCACCAATGCGCCAGGAAGACGAGCGCCTTGGCCCGCCCGTCGTTGGTAATGGACACGGACGAACCGTCGAACGCGGTGCCGCGCGCTTCTGGCGCCGGTTGACCTACGGCGAAGTCCGGCACTGGCCGGGTGAACTCGGCCAGCGCTGTGCCCGTGACCTCGGGATCTCGCACGCCGTCCTGCGCTTCACCGCAGGCGGCCGCGAGCGGCGCGATCGCAACGACCAGCGCAAGGGCCACGAGGCGCACGGCCAGCGTGCCAACATTCTTGAATTTCACTGGTCGGCGCCTCCCCAGGCAAGCCACGCCCTCAGCATAGCTATCTTTCCGCTGGCCAAGTTGTCAAGGCCGCGATGGGCGGGATCCGCAGGCGGCGATCACTCGGGTTCCCATGTCAGCGCTCGCCCGCAACCCCATGCGGCCGCGTCCATTGCCGCTACCCGGTCAGCGTCTGTGTGGTCGGGACTCCTGGTCGTGAGGACACGTACCGTAGCTGGAAGAACTTCGTGGGCGATCATCGCCCCCCACTCGTGAGGAACAGGTTCGTTCCTGTCGAACCACTCCGCCAGAGATATAGCCACTGAGTGGATCACAAGTAGTGCCGACGGATGCTTCGCGGTGTTTAGCAGTAGGAGGCTTTCACGCGCAGCCTCGACGAGCGTGTGACGGCTAGGTTGCTGCGACAGCAGGCGCCGCAGTCGTCTCTCGCTTGGCTGGCCGTTGATCGAAGTCATTAATGGTAAGAATAGCGCGGGTCGGTACGTTTAGCTCCTGCATGGTCTGTTCAAAGCCGGCCAAGCGGTCGATCAGGGCGATCGCAAGCACAACCGTCAGGCCCGCTTCACGCAGCCCCTCGACAGCCTGCTTCGCCGAAGCACCTGAGGTCACTACATCGTCAACGACGACCACCTCGTTGACGCCGCCCGCCGGACCTTCAATCAAGCGCTCTGTACCATGCGTCTTCTGTTCCTTCCTCACGATCAGCCCCTTCAACGGCTGCGGCGTTTCCTCGCTTAGCAGAACAATGGACGAAATGATCGGGTCAGCGCCGAGGGTCAGACCGCCAACCGCGTCGGCATTCGGCGCGTGCTTCGAGATCTCGTCGACGAATGCCTCCCCGACCAAGCGGGCGCCTTCGGGGCTCAGCGTGACAGGCTTCGAGTCGAAGTAGACGGAACTGGCCTGCCCTGAGGCGAGTTCAAAGTCACCGTCAAGGAGCGCGTCGGCCCGAACCAAGCTACACAACCGCTCCCGGTCATGATTATAGAAAGTCAAGCTCTAGCCCAGTCTTTACAGACATAGCACGGTACGCCGCACTCTACAACATTGTAGCCACAGTGCTCCTTATCGTCTGGCCACGGTGCACAAGCCGGCAACCCGGCCGGACTCGAACCATGGCACCAAATTGAGGATGCTACCGCTCAATCAACCGAGCTACGGAGGCTAAGTCCGACGGCTCAGCCTTGGTCGCGCGGCTCGGCCAGGCGGCCGATGGCGTCGGTGAGATCCGAAAGCTCAGCGACTCTATCGTCGCCAAAGACCGCCTCCACTTCGCGGAACACCTGCGCCGCGCCGGTGTGGAAATCGGGTGTGACGCCGACATGCTGGAAGGTGTGGGCGATCTCTTCCATTTCCCCTATCCAGCGATAGGCGACGTTTGGCAGACGCCGAACGCCCTGCTTCGCGGCGCCAAGGGCGGCGGGCTGGCTGTGCTCCATCTCCGCGATCAGTTCGTCGTACACGTCCAGCCTCCGCGCGGCGACCAACAGCGCCGTGCGCAGGGCGGTGGTTCCCTTGGTCATGGCCGCGTAGCACATCTTCACGGCGGAGGCCTTGCCGATGATCGGTCCAACATCGACCACGTCGATCCCGAGGCCGTTTAGCTCACCGAGCACATGCGCCGCTGGCCCGGAAGCGTAGATACGGGGACCCTGACCGTTGCGCGGCGGTCCGCCGACAATCCCTCCGTCCACCAGCGTCACGCCGCTGCCTTGCAGGTCCACCTCAATGGCCTGCACGGTCTGCGGTGCGATTGCGTTGCAGTCGGCCAGCACGGTCGCGGCGCCGGCCGATCGCGCCGCGTCGCCCAGGTCGGCGGCCACCCGTTGTGCGTGGGCCGGCACGAGGATCGACAACACCAGGTCGCAACGCTCGACCAGCGTGCCCAGGTCGGGCACGGCGGCCATCCCGGCGGCACGGGCGCGCGCGTGCGAGGCGGGGCTGCGCCCGGCCAGGCAGGTGAGGATCGATAGACCGTTTGCTCGCAGGGCGGCGCCGACGCCGGCGCCCATTTCGCCCGGACTCAGGATGCCAACAGTAGTTACGGCCATGTTCACCCCCTCGGCTGGCGCCGCACGATCATGGGACTCGCGTTGCATGATGCCGAAGAAGCGCCAAAGCGCAGGGTGTTTTGCCGGGATGGCCGAACTGGCAGCCCGGGCAGTCGCCGGCGCGGCGCGGTAGCCCCGCCCGGACTCGAACCGGGGCGCATGGTTTAGGAAACCACTGCTCTATCCACTGAGCTACGGGGCCATCGGGCGGCGCCGCCCGGCTAACAATACCGAGTGGCGCCCGAGCGCAGGGCTAGTCCAGCGGCGCTCCCAGGCACAGGCCCGTGTCGCGCGCGGCCAGGACCCACGGGTGATCCAGCGGCACCGTTTTGCGCTGGCCGGCCACCTGTTCTACATCCACCAGGGCCGTGCCTTCGCCCCGGGCCGCCACCATGACGCCGTTGGCGCCGGCGGCCACCGCGTCCACGCCGGCTGTCCCCAGCCGGGTCGCCAACACGCGGTCCGCAGCGGTTGGCGTGCCCCCGCGCTGCACGTAACCCAGGATGGTCAGGCGCGCTTCCAGGCGCGTGAGCGTTTCCAGGCGACGAGTCAGCGCCACCGTCGGGCCGGCAAACTCAAAGGCGAACTCGTCCGTCCAGGCCGTGTCCGGCAGCCCGAGGTCCGCGGGGTCCCGCGGCTGGGCGCGTTCCGCCACCGCCACGATGCTGAACCCGTGGCCGCCCAGGCTGCGCTGACGGATCGACTCCGCCACATACTCCACGTCGTAGGGCAGTTCGGGCAGCAACACCACGTCCGCGCCGCTGGCCAGTCCCGCGCCCAGGGTCAGCCAGCCCGCGTTATGCCCCATGATCTGCACCACGATAATGCGGTGGTGACTGTGGGCCGTGCTGTGCAGCCGGTCGATGGCCTCGGTCGCGATCGACATCGCGGTATCGAAGCCGATGGTCGTGTCCGTATGCGCAATGTCGTTGTCGATGGTCTTCGGCAAGGTGATGATGTTGAGACCGGCGTTCAGCAGCCGCCGGGCGCTGGCGTGGGTGCCGCCGCCGCCCAGGCAGACCAGCGCGTCCAGGTGCAGGTTGGCGTAATTCTCGCAGGCGCGGGCCGTCATGTCGATCGTTTGATCGCCCACCCGCAGCTTGTGCGGTTTGTCGCGGCTGGTGCCCAGAATCGTGCCGCCGCGGGTCAGAATCCCGGCCAGCGACTCCGAGTCCAGTTCCACCACCCGATTCTCCACCAGGCCGCGAAACCCGTCGCGAATCCCCACCACGCGCATGCCGTAGCGCCCGATGGCGGCCTTGCCGATCGCGCGAATGGCTGCGTTTAAACCGGGACTGTCGCCGCCGGCGGTGAGGATGCCAATGCGGCGCGGCGTCATGGTGCGCTGGTGGCTAGGGGGTCGGGCGGCGTTGGGATGCTCCCGCGCAGGCTGCCGTGGGCTCGTGCCGTCCAATGGTAGTGCCCTGGGGCGTTGTATTGCGCCGTTCGCCGTCTTGAACTGTCCTGTCTGCGCACATCGCTCCTGGCCAAATTGTTGGATTGATCTCTACAACACGATCTCAAAACGTATTCAATACGTCTTGAGATCGTGTAGATTACACTGAGGAATCGTGATGAATAGAACTATTCGACATGCTTTTCCGCATTCCGCTACTTGACGAGCAGGAAGAGGCCGTCTGCACCCGTGTGGACGAGCTGCGCAGCGCACTGTACGGCCAGGTTTCTGAGGAGCGGCGCTGGACCGGGATGCTGCGGCGAGTCTCGTCTGCCCGGGCGATTCAAGGGTCCAACAGCATCGAGGGGCTGGACATAACCCTTGACGACGCCGTGGCAGCCGTGGGCGGCG
>JAKZUJ010000008.1:0-2684 GCA_047516685.1 Chloroflexota bacterium
CGTCAGGAGGCGCGCCTCGTTCGACAGCGCGCGGGCCAGCCAAGCATAGAAATCCCAGTCCGCTTCAAGTTCTTCGTAAAACTTCGCCTGACCCACAAACGGAAAACCCGAGCCGTCCGTGGCTGGCGGTCTGACCGCAACCCCCTCGGACGCCAGCCGCACGGCCGCAACCCCGCGCGGCAGCGCGGTTGGCAGGATTGCCACGAGGGTCACTGCCAGGATCGCCACGGCGCGGCGCCAGCCGCGCAATCCCGCAACAAGCCAGCCAACGCCCGACAGCGCGGCCAGCCAGGCAACAACCGAGGCCATCTCAAGGATGCGGGCATCGTTCATCGGGATTGGCGACTGCAGGAACATGGCCTCCGCCAGCCCGAAGGCGCCAGCCGCGGTGAGATACGCCAGCCCCCAGCTGCGCCGCCTGAAAGCAACCAGCGCACTAACCACCGTCAGCGGAATGGCCCCGACGCGGACAAGCGCAGGCCCCTTCAGGTCGAAAGGCGCCAACTCCGCCCAGTTCGGCTCAAATGCAAGCCGCGCCATACCTGCCGTGCCGCCTCGCCCAAAGAGCGCATCGGACACAGGGCCGCCGGCCAGCGCGGCCAGCAGCGCGGCGACCACAAGCGCCGCGGCCAGGACGAAGCGGTCGCGTCCGCGCAGCCGGACGAGGCGTACGGCGCCCACCAATCCCAGAGCCGCGCTGGAGAAGATCAGGACCGCAGCCTCCGCTAACGCGGAGACCCCCGGCGCCCGCCGCCATGGCCGCCGCCGACCGGCGCGCCGCTCCGGCCTGGAGCGCAGCGGCCACCAGAATGACAACACCGACGGCGAGCGTCCGCTGTAACGTCAGGGTCCACAAGAACACCGGCGCCTCAGCCGGCCCGAAGTCCTCGACACGGAGCGGCAGGCCGATCCGCGCCTCCCCACCCCAGAGGCCAATCGCCGCGCCAACGCCTACGGCCAACGGCAGCGGCGCCCCGAGGTCCCAGGCAAACCCGACCGCAGCCAACATCAACGCGACGGCCAGCAGGCAACCGAGCACCACGAACGACGTCCAGGCTGGAGCGCCGGTCACGCTGACGACGCCGGCCGCCAGCAGGTTGTGACCGTAGTGATAACCGATGCCCGCGTCGACGCCGTAGGGCGTTTCCGGCGGAAACACCCCTCGGGCCATGCGCGCGGCCAGCGCCTAGTGCCAAATCTCATCGCCGTGTCGCACCTGGGTACGGCTTGCAAGGCTGACGACAAAGAGGCCGGCTGAGACCGTCATCAATGCCGACAGCGCAAGCGCCGAGCGGCGGGAGAGGCGACGAATCGCGCCGCTACGCCAGGCGATCGCCGCCGACAGCGCCGATGGCGCCAGCAAGCCAAACCATGCGCTGGCCGCGCCGGGTATCAGATAGGCCGACAGGTTGGTCGTCAGCAGCACCGCCACGACCCCAAGGATCGGCGCGTAGAACGGCCAGACGAAGCGCGGCCGGTGTCTGAACACCGCATGCGCCAGCGGCGCGCCGATAGCCGCCATCCACAAGCAGACGCCGGTGGCCGCAAGCACGCCGAGCCAGGGAGAAGCCGTGGGGTCCAGGTTCACTCCAGTTGACCCGTGCTATTGCCGAGCTCGGCAACTGGCGTGGTGTCCGGCGCGCTCCTGGCTCCTGGCTCCTGGCTCCTGCGCACAGCCTGGGGCAGTAGCCCAGGCTGTGCGCGGCCTGGGACCACCAGCTGCGTCACCATCGCGGGGCGTCCATCAAAGGCTCTGGTTTCCCGTCCACCAAGTGCCAAGTTCCGAGCGCGCGGAGCCGCGTGGCGAGAAGCAGGTGACTCACTCTCTGCAAGGCCGGTGCTAGGCCAAGTCCAGCAGGCGGCGGAGGGGGGCGGCGTTGGCCAGGCCGTCCATGAGCAGGTTGAGGGTGACAAGGCCGACGAGTGCCCAGCCCAGCGGGGGGACGCCGGCGATGACGAAGACGGCGCCAGCGAAGGCGATGACGCCGAGGAGACCGTCAGCGCGCAGGAACGAGGTTGAGTCTTCTCTGGGTCCGTTGGGTTGCAGCGGAGCTATGAAGTAGCGGTGGAACCGCCGCGTGAGGCTCCAGCCGGGGCTGATGGAGCCAGCCACGTGTACCAGCACGATCAGCGTCACCAGCCAGGGCGCGGCCGTGGCCCAGGCGATGATGAGCGCCAAGCCGAAGCCGCCGGCGATGGCGAGTTGATGAAAGCGGCGTTCGCCGCGATCGGTCATGGGCGAGCCGCCGACACAGCCACCAGGCTAGAGCTTTCGTGGAGGCGTGGTTCCAGGTGCTTTTCACGAAATGACCTTAGGATTGGCACGAATTGTCCTTGAATGGACCGCGAAAAGCGCGTGTGTTGAGCGCCGTGCCCCAAGCTTGCCGGACTTCCGCCATGGTCTTTCAACTTGCAGCCCTTCGGGACCGTCGGAACGCATGGTAGCCAGCGCGGGGCGGGGGAGCCTGGGCACTCGGTCGCTGGCGGCGGTTGCGTCGGCGCTCTTGCTGTTTGCGGCGTTTCCGCCGCTGGAGTGGACGGCTCTGGCCTTTGGCGCCTGGGTACCGCTGCTGGTTGCCCAGGCCGGCGCCGTGCCCCGGATGCGCCGACGTCTGGGCGGGCTGATGCTGGGCGTGCTGTTTGGACTGATTGCGGCCACCGTCAATCCGCCGGAAGTGGTGACC
>JAKZUJ010000009.1:0-25184 GCA_047516685.1 Chloroflexota bacterium
CGGACGCATACAACATGGCGGGAGGCATGACCGCCTGGGCCGAGGCGGGCTACGAGACCGAGGATCCGCCCGCGGCGCACTAAGCGCGCGGGTCACCAGGAAGGACACAGCCGTGTTCACCGTTGAGCAAGTTCAGCGCTACAGCCGCCACATGCTGCTGCCCGAAGTTGGGGCCGCGGGACAGGCGAAGATTCTCGACGCCAAGGTGTTGGCCATCGGCGCTGGCGGGCTTGGCTCGCCGGTGCTCTACTACCTGGCCGCCGCTGGCGTGGGAAAGCTGGGGGTTGTTGATTTCGACACCGTCGACCGTTCAAACCTCCAACGACAGATTCTGCATCGCGATGATCGCGTCGGAATGCCGAAGACTGCGTCGGCCGAAGCAACCTTGACCGGCCTGAACCCGGACGTGTCCGTGGTCCGTCACGACGAGCCGCTGACCTCCGACAACGCGTTCGAAATCCTTGAGCCGTACGACATCGTGGTCAACGGGTGCGACAACTTTCCCACGCGCTACCTGGCCAATGACGCGGCGTATTTCCTGAGGAAGCCGCTCGTGGACGGCAGCGTCATGCGCTTTGAGGGCATGGCCACCGTTTTTGAGCCAGGCGCGGGCTGCTACCGCTGCCTCTACCCGACGCCGCCGCCGCCGGAGATGGCTCCGAGCTGCTCCGAGGCTGGCGTGCTCGGCGTCTTGCCCGGACTGATCGGGTTGATTCAGGCCACCGAGGTGCTCAAGTTGATCGTTGGTGTCGGAACGCCCCTGACCGGACGACTGTTGTTGCTTGACGCGTTGGAGATGGAATTTCGGGAATTGAAGCTCCGGCGCGATCCTGACTGCCCGGTCTGTGGCGACCACCCGACGATTACCGAGTTGATCGACTACGAGGAGTTCTGCGGCTTCGCCGGCGGCGACGCGGCGCCGGCGGCGGTGGAGACAGTCGCGGTCTAAGCGCCCGCTGACTGCCTGATCGCCAGGTCGTCTGGCGGAACTGGCTTTCGCTTTGCACCGACCGGCGGGCGTTGATCGCTTCGCCGAACGATGGCGGCCGTCCGGCGTATGCTGGGAGCGCGCGCTGTCACGGGGCATATCGCTGGCTCGACCACCCAGTCGCGCGCGTCGCCAGAGCCTCGGCGAATGGCTGGCCGCCGAGAATCGGCGGCGTGGCGGGTTAGCTCGTATCTCGCCGCGTCGCGTGGCGTATCTCGCCTGCGGATTGACGCTCTGGCTGGCGGCAATCTTGCTGGCCGCCACTGTTTCCATGCAGCCGGCCGACTACGGGGCGAGCTTGCGCGCGGCCGAGCCTGGCCTTTGGGTTATCGAGCGCGTGACGCCCGGCGGCTCAGCCTGGCGCGCCGGGCTGAGCGCTGGCCAGCGAATTGCCTGGAGCGGACCTCAAGCGGAGACATCGCAGACGCAGGCTGACCTGAGCGGTCCCGCGGTTGGCGCAGCGATTATCGACCCTCGAACCGGCCTGGCCATTTCCATTCCAGGCCGTGACCCGGCCACGCAAGTAAGCATGCTGGCGCTCGCGACGGCGTTTGCGGCCGGCGCGGGCATCGTGGCGCTCTACGGAAGGCGCCGCGTACTGGGGTCGGCTACGGCGAGCCTGTTTGCCGTGGCGATCGCGCTGACACTCGGCGCCGTTGCTCCCGACGCGCGTGGCCTGCTGTCTCTGATGACGTTTGCGGCGATTGGTGTTGCGGGCGTGGCGCTCCTGCGGCTGGCCGCCGTATTTCCGATCCGACTGCCGGAGTTTGCGGCGCCTTTTGCGCCGGTGGTGGCGGTATGCCTGCTGGCCGGGCCGTTGGCGGTGCTGGTGGCGTCGTCTCAGGGCCGACCGGAGTTGTACAACGCGGCTTGGGTCACCGTCGCAATCCTTCCGGCCCTGGGCCTTACGGCGCTGCTGGCAAAGTGCCTGGTCACGCTGTTGGACATCACGTTCCCGCGGGACCGCCGTGTGGCGCGAGTGCTACTGGCGACGTTCGTGACCGCCGCACTGCCGCCTACCGCTCTGTCGCTCGTGCCGGCGGTCGTCAGCGACGCCGAGATCCTGCCGTACTCCGTGTCGCTGCTGGCGGTTGGGGCCACGGCGCTGGGTGTGGCTCATGTTGCCGTGCCGACCTGGCGCATTCGGTTCCAGCGCGCGCTCCGCACGCTCTTCCTGCACGGCGCGGCCTGGATCTGGCTCTTCACGTTCTATGCGCTCTTGGTGGGCGTGATTGGCCGGTACCTGTCCGACCGCGCCGGAGCAGTGCCGCTGCTTTGGATGCTTGTCGCCGCGCTGGTCGGGATCGGCGGCACGATGCCCTTCGCGCGCTGGGCGGTCCTGAGAACGCTGTCGCGTTGGATCTACCGGGACAGCTATGACCCGCAGCGAGTGATGCGAACGGTCAGCGCGGCTCTGGCATCCACCACGTCCGTCGAGCAGCTTGCCGAGTCCGTGCTCTCGTCGCTGCGTCGGTCCATTGGCCTCGACTGGATCGCCGTCACGCGCGCGGCTCCGCCGCACGAGCTGGCGGCTATCGCGTTCAACAACCTGGCGCCAACGCCTGATGACACTCAGGTCGGTTCTGCCGTGCTGGCGGCGGGAGGCGGAGGACGCTCGGAAATTGCCGCGGTGGTCGTGCCTTGTCAGATCGGCGATTCGGTTGTTGCGTACGTCGTTGCCTCGATCCGCGAAGAGTCATTTGGTCTGAGTCAGGCTGACGCCGATCTGCTCGGCGCACTGGCAAGCCAACTCGCCAGCTTCATGGTGCGCGTGGATCTGTGGGGCCAGTTGCAGGCTCGCGTACGGGAACTCGACGAGACGGCCCAGCGCCTGCAAGACAGCCAGCAGACCCTGAGCGATCTCTACGACCAGGTCAACGCAATGCTAGAGGCGGAGCGGCAGCGAATCTCGCGTGATCTGCACGACGAGCCGCTGCAAAAGCTGGTGCTGCTGCAGCGTGCGCTCCGCTCGGCCGCGCCCGGACCGTATCGCAGCCGTGACGCCCTCCTGCGGTTGGTCGATACGGCGGCCGGCGACTTGCGCGAGATCTGCGAACGCCTGCGACCACCCGTATTGGACGATCTGGGACTTGAAGCTGCGTTGCGGTGGCTGGTGGATGAGGCGGGGCGCGCCGCACCGTTCACGATTGACCTCCAGGCCGATGGCACGCCGGATGCCAGGCGGCCCGATGCAGATGTCGAGACGAACATTTATCGCGCGGCCCAGGAGGCACTGAACAACGCCCTACGGCACTCGCATGCATCGAACGTTCGCATTCGCCTGACTCGGGCCGCCGACGCAATTCGACTCTCGGTTCGCGACGACGGGCGCGGTTTCGACGCTTCGTCCGATTTCGCCGTGTACGCGGCTACCGGTCACCTCGGGCTGGCCGGACTGCGCGAGCGGTTCACCCGCCTCGGCGGTGTCGTTCGCCTGGAGTCGCGGCCCGGCGGGCCAACGGTGCTGACGGTCGAGGCGCCGCTCCATCCTGCCGTCGTGGCTGCCGCATGACCGCTGGTCGGCCAATTCGCCTGTTGCTTGTCGACGACCATGCAATGGTCCGTGAAGGAACCGCGGCGGTCCTGGCTGAGGTGCCTGATTTCCAGGTCGTGGCCGCGGTCGGTGACGCGTCCGCGGCGGAACGTGCGTGCCGCCGCCACGCCCCTGACGTCTGCTTGCTCGACTTTCGAATCCCGGGTGGCGGTCCCGCGCTCGCGCGCCGTCTGGCGCACATAGCGTCGGCGACGCGAATCCTTGTGGTGTCGGCCTACGGGAAGGCCGATTACGTGCAATCGATGCGCGACGCAGGCGTAGCGGGATACGTTTTGAAGGATCTGGACACCGCGGGTCTGGCTGAAGCGGTGCGCCAGGTTCACGCCGGGCACGCTGTGTTTCCGGAGCTGCCGGCGGCCGCGGCGGATTCCGCCGGCGGTCGATCGCTCGCTGATCCGCTGACGATGCGCGAACTGGATGTTTTGCGGCTCGTGGCGGAGGGCGCATCCAATCGCGAAGCTGCCGCTCGACTCGGAGTTTCAGCCAAGACTGTCGAAGCGCATCTCAGCAGCGTCTACAGCAAGTTGCAAGTCCGCTCACGTACCGAGGCCGCGGTGACGGCCGTTCGCGACGGAATCATCACCATAGATCGGCCCGGCGCGGACGTGTAGCGGCGTCTCGGCAAGGGTGACCCGCCGTCGTGTGCCCATCGCCTCGTAGGCGGCGTCGGCAAGCTGGACCGAACGCACACCATCTTCAAGCCTTGCCAGCGGCTGACCGCGCCCTGCCACGGCATCCACGAAGGCGCGCAGACTCTCACGCGGCGGATCGCTTGGGTTGGCGGCTGCCGCCGAGGTGACAGCCTCGGGTCTCCCGCCGAGCTGCGGCGCGCCGCTTGGCAATGCTTGGTGGGCGGTTACGGTCAAGGACCCATCCGTTGCCCAAACGCGACAAGCTGAGCTAGTGGCGCTTTGCCCATATTCCCCCACGATCACCCGCGCGAGTCCGCCATTCCTGAACCGGATTCCGGCTGCGACGGTGTCGGCCAAATCCGCGCGGCGCGTGTGTCGGCCACCAAGAGCCTGGACGTGTAGCGGCCGCGAGCGCATGAGAAAGCAGGCCAGGTCCAGCGCATGGCTTCCCAGCTGTCCCAGCACGCCGCCGTGCCTGGCCGTTCCCATCCAGGAAGCGTGCAGCGGATCAATTACCGCTTCGACAAGCACCATCGTCGGACGTGGAATCCGGCCGTAGATCACCTGCACGTCAGGCGCGGCGCGCATCCAGTAGTTGACGGCGCCCACGGAATCGGCTGCCCTCGCATACGCCGGAAGGTGCTGGGCGTCCGGGAACCGCAAGGCCAAGGGAGCTTCCACGAACACGTGAACCCCACGATCAAGGGCTTCTTGCGCCAGGGCCGCGCGGCTGGCGAGGGACGACGCCACGACCACGGCGTCCACATCGGCGCGACGCAACGTTAGGCTGGGGTTGTCGCTCCATGTTGGGGCGCCCAGAGCTTCAGCGCCTTCCTTAGCCCGTGCCGGATCTATGTCGACCACGCACTGGATGGCAACGTCTGAGATAGACCGAAGCGTCAGTCCGTGGGCACGGCCTGCATCGCCATATCCGACAATGGCAAACTGCACGTTGAAATCCCAGGCTTGGCGGCCGTTGCGCTCAGCGTACGCGCTGGTCCGGCGTGGCTTCGATTTCAGCCTCCGTGGCGTAACGTTCTGCCACGATGCTTCGCTCTGTAGTCGGAGCCGACAGAGAGATTCCAACGGACAAACGGGTCCACCACATGCCTAGCTGTCGTATAGTGAGCGTTTTGCTCGACATAACGCATCCTCTTCGCAATGTCGCCTGACCTCGCCCGCAGACGACCCTCTGGCCGCGCGAATCGCCTGCGGCGTGCCGAGGTTATTAGTGTCGCGTCGGCTGGCGTCGTATTCGTGATCGTCGCCGTACTGGGCGTGTTGGTTTGGCTTCGGTCGTCGGGTTCACCGGAGCCGGCGGCGGCGAGCACGGCAACCGTGGCGGTGCCGCGGCGCCAGGTGACCAGCCCGGTAGTGACCGCACGGACGCCGCTTGCGCCATTGCCTTCGACCATAGTGGAGACCCAGGCCACGCCCGAGGCCCCAAATCCACTGGATCTCATCGCCGACTGGCCTGCGGACCGGCCATTTAGCGTGCTGTTTCTCGGCCTTGACCGTCGTCCGGGTGAGGGCGGTGGTCGGACTGACGCAATAATCCTGGCCCACATCGAGCCGCGGACGCGAGCGGCGACCTTGGTCTCCGTGCCGCGCGATGTGTGTGTGGCGAACTGCCGAACGGACCCCTTCCGGATCAATTCCGTCTTGCAGGCGGACGGACCCGATGCGCTCAGGCGTGAGGTGGCCAACTTGCTCGGCGTGCAAGTGGACTATTGGGTCACGCTGGATTTCAACGGCTTCAAGCGCCTCGTTGACTTCTTCGGCGGCGTGGACATTGATGTGCAGTCGACCATCTACGATCCGGCGTATCCAAACGCCACCGACACGGGCTTCGAGCCGTTCTACGTGGAGTCGGGTGCTAACCACTTCAACGGAGATATGGCCCTGCGCTATGTGCGGACACGGCATCAGGATGGCGCGTTCGCTCGCGAGGTCCGCCAACAGCAGATCCTCGTGGCGTTGGTGGAGCAGTTGATCTCGCCGCAGACACTAGTCGAGTCGCCGGCATTCCTACGCGAGCTCAGCAACGCGTTTGAGTCAAATCTGCCGCCGGACCTTGTTCCGTCAATGGCCAAACTGGGGATGCAGATCGGGTCTGATCGGACGGTTGCTGGTGCGATCCGGCCCGAGGACGGCATGGTTCGAGCTGTCATCGCGGACAACGGCGCCTACGTGCTGCAACCCAACGTACCGCTCATCCATGCCTATACCGCGGATCTGATGCGGCGCAGTGAGTCGCTGCCGCCGCCTGACGGCGAACCCCAGGTCGAACTGGCCAACCGGAAGTAGCCTGCGCCTTAGGGCCGGCGGGCCACCACGTAGAGTTCCGACGGCTCGTAGGCAACCTCAAGGAAGCGGCGCAACACTCCGGCCACCCGCGCCAGTTCCTGCCGGGTGTGCAGCAAGCCGTCCGACACCTCGTGGATGGCGCGCTCGAGGTCCCGGCCGTAGCCCGAGTCGGCCAGGCGCGCCGCGACCCAGCGTGCCGCGCGCGATTCCGCTTCAGTGGCCGCGGCGGCGGGCGTCGTTGGCGCCAGATCAAGGTCGCTTAAGTCAATTGGCAGACCGCGCTCTGACTCCGGATTGACTCCGGCCGCAAGGGTCTCCAGTCCCGAGTCGACGGTCAGAAACTCAATCAACTCTCGGTCATAGGGTCGAACGTGCGTTGGATCGCGCCAGAACTCGTGGGCAATGGTCGGAAGGCTACCCGGGTTGGGCGTGGCGATGACGAGCCGGCCGCCGGGCCGCAGCCGGTCTGCCGCCAGTCGAACCAGCGACGCCGCCTCCCGAACGGCCAGATGCTCGATCACGTGGAAGGCGGTGATGGCGTCGAACCGGTCGGGCGTGCTTTGCAGATAGTCCAGCGCGTCGCCTTCGCGCACCGGCAGACCACAAGCCGCGGCCAACATTTCCCGATCATGATCAAGGCCGAGAACGCGGTGGCCGGCCTCGGCGGCCGCCCCCAGAAACTCGCCGCGTCCACACCCTACGTCCAGCAGGTCGCTGGATTCGGCAATGAAGCGCAGGTACCAGGCGCGCGCGCGCCGCACGGTCTCCGTTGCGAACCCGCGCTGTGCATACCAGTCGGCGCCCATACCCTGCCAGCCTCTCAGCGTGCCGGGCGGCAGGCTAGCACCAGGCAGAACCGCTCAACTTAGAATACCTTCCGGTGTCCCCTTGCAGCGGCGGACGTTATGAACGACGACGTTGAGATCTTCTCGATCGGAACGGAGCTCGTTTCCGGCCTCGTGCTGGACACGAACTCGCACTGGCTGGCGGGCGAAGTCTCGGTGGCGGGCGGCGACGTTCGCCGCATCACGGCGCTGGCCGACGACCTGGACGCCCTGATCGCGGAATTGCGCGCCGCGGTGGCGCGCAAGGCACGCGTGACGCTGACCACTGGCGGCCTTGGGCCAACGCCTGACGACATGACGGTGGATGCTATCGCCGCCGTGGCCGGGTGTGACACGCACACACCGTTCGAGGTCATTGAAGACTACGCCCGTCGTCGGAACATGACGATCGAGGAAGTCTCGCTACCGCCGCGGCTTAAAATGGGTTCGATCCCGCGCGCATCCACCGTGCATCTCAACCCGGTTGGTTGGGCGCCCTGCTTTTCCACGGTTGTCGACGAGACGACCATCTGGTCAATGCCGGGCCCGCCACGGGAAGTGGAAGGCTGCTTCAACACGCACATCCGGCCGGCCCTTCGGGGCATATTCGCTGCTCGGAGCGCGCGTATGCGTGTCTACATCAACTCGTTCGAGTCGGAGACCTCGCCGTTCATGCAACGGGTCATGCGCGAAGTTCCTGCGGCCTATCTGAAAGCCTATGTAGGGCAGTCGCGCGTCAATGGTCTCCCGGTTGACATCGTGGTTCGTAGCACCGACGGCGGCGATCCCAAGGTCCAGCTTGACGCCGCCTACGACCTCTTCTGCGGCATCGCCGCCGAGTCAGGGAAGACCGTCACGCTCGAACCGACGGCGCCGCTGCGCGACTAACTGGGACTGAGCAGGTGCGATCTCGCTGGTCATCGGAAGCCGCCGCCGCCCTGGATCCGCTGGCTCTGCGCGTCTATACCTCGCGCCTGCTCGGCGCCGAGCCTTCACTGGTGCTCTATGGCGGCGGCAACACCTCCGTAAAGTACGACGCCCCGGATCCGCGCGGCGGTATGCGGCGAGCACTCACGATCAAGGGCAGCGGAACTGATCTGGCTTCGATCAACGCCGACGGGTTCGCTCCGCTCGCCCTTGACGATCTCATCCCCCTGCGCGATCGCGAGACGCTGGGTGACGACGCCATGGTCGAGTTGGTCACGCTGGCACTGCTTGACTCACGGGCGCCGCGCCCGTCCATCGAGACGCTCTTGCACGCATTCATCCCGCTCGACTGGGTCGACCACAGCCACGCCGACGCGATTCTCACGCTCACCAACCAGCCGGAAGGCGCCGCACGCGTGCATGAGGCATTGGGCGGCGAGGTTGGCCTGGTGCCCTACATCAAGCCAGGCTTCCAGCTTTCCAAGGCTGCCGCCGACGTGTATGACGCTGATCCTTCAGTCAAGGGCCTCGTTCTGGACAAGCACGGCCTGGTGACCTTTGGGGAGACCGCCCAGCAGTCGTACGAACGACATATCGAGCTGGTTTCGCGGGCGGAAGCGCGGATTGCGCGGACCTGGTTCGGACCTCGGCGAGCCGCCACCGAGCCGAAGGTCGACGCGTTGCGTCTGGCCGCGACGCTGCGAGGTTTGCTGAGCCGTCGCCGGCACCTGATTGTCCGTTGTGACACCAGCCCACGAGTCCGTGCCTTCGTCGACCGCCGGGATGTTTCGCAAATCTCCCAGCAAGGCCCGGCGACGCCGGACCACGTGCTGCGCACGAAGCGTCTGCCCTTGGTGTTGCCGTCCGCAGATCCCGGAGACCTGCCACAAGCCGTGGCGCGCTACGAGAGCGCGTACGACGCATACGTCGCAGACCATGCCGGTCCCACCGAGGATTTCCGACACGACCCTGGTCCCCGCGTCGTGTTGGCGCCCGGCGTTGGCATGTTCACCTCCGGCCGGTCCGCGGCTGAAGCGGACGCCGTGGCTCGGATCTATCGCCACACGATGGACGTCATTGAGGGCGCGCAGTCCATGGCGGCCTACACGGCGCTGCCGGCACGCGATCTGTACGACATTGAGTACTGGCCGCTGGAGCTTTACAAACTCAAGCTGGCGCCTCCCGACCGGGAACTGGCTGGACGTATTGCACTCGTGACGGGAGCGGCCAGCGGCATCGGCCGAGCCATAGCTCAGCGGTTGGCAGCGGCCGGCGCCCACGTATTTGTGACTGATATCGACGCGGCGGGCGCCGAGGCCGGCGCAGCGCGAATCTGTGACGCCGGCGGATCCGCCGAAGCCCTAACGCTGGATGTGACGGATGAGGACGCCGTCGAGTCAGCCACCCGAGCGGTCCTGTGTGCGGTTGGGGGGATTGACATCGTGGTCTCCAACGCGGGTATCGCCGATGCGGCGCCAATCGACAGGCTGAAGCTGGCCAATTGGCAGCGCAGCCTTGATGTCAACGCTACCGGTCACTTTCTGGTCACTCGAGCGACCATCCGGACGATGCGCCAACAAGGCATTGGTGGCAGCGTGGTTCTGGTATGCACAAAGAACGTATTCGACCCGGGCGCGGACTTCGGCGCCTACAGCGCGGCCAAGGCGGCGCAGTTGCAGCTGGGTCGCGTACTCGCGATCGAGAACGGCGAGCACGGGATTCGCGTGAATATGGTCAATCCCGACGCCGTGTTCTCCGACTCGCGGCTGTGGAGCGCCGACCTCCGAGCTGGTCGGGCCGCGGCCCATGGCGTAGCCCTCAGTCAGCTGGAGGACTTCTACCGTCGGCGCAACCTCCTGCAGACGACCATTCAGCCGGAGGACGTGGCCGAGGCCGCGCTGTTCCTGGCCGGCGACCGCTCGGCCAAGACCACGGGCGCTGTCCTGCCCGTCGATGGCGGCGTCCGCGGAGCGTTTCCGCGCTGACGTTCGGCGCCGGCAGCTAGGGAACGGCCATGCCGGACACGAGCAGTTCACCGTCCGTCACGACGAGCGTCTCGATGGCAATCGGCAGTCGCGGCAACCCTGCGTCAACCGTGCGCTCGGCCAGAGCCAGCGCGAGTGATCGGACAAAGCCCGGAGCATAGACTTCTCCGACCTGGAATCGTGTGATTTCGGCCGTGCGCTGGCTGTTCTCGGTTGCAACCACGAGGTCGAGCCGAAACGGGAAGCTCAGGCCGAGCGAGTGGATGACACCCGTCAGCGTCAGCACTTGCGGGCGCAACGTGATCTGCAAATCAGCCACCGATCCAAATCCGTGCTCCTGCCTCGCCCAGTCCTGGAGGAGTTCGGTCATCTCGTCGTGGGTAAAGGAAACCTGCGCCGGGATTCCCCGTCCCGCCAGGCGTGCTTGCTCGGATGTTTGTCCAAACGCGTTCAGCTTGGCTTCGGCCTTTGCGCGTACTTGAGGGTCCGATTCAAGCCGCGCGAGGTCTGAGATGTCGACAGCGCCTCGCGTGGCGAACACGCCGAGCACCGTGATCACCCCGGCCAGCGCCAGGAGCAACCAGATGCCGAAGACCAACGCGCGACGCACGCAGACCAACCCCATTTCGCCGCGCCGCGAGATCGCGGCGCCGTGCAACGGCTGCGCAAGTCAGATCGCAGAGTGACGCCGCGCGTGATGCGCGGCGAACCGTACCGTTGGTATGCGTATGCTAGCGTCCGGTCGCTCACGAGCCACCCTGTCGACAATCTGTGCAATCAGCAGCATCCGTTAGGCCTATTCGAAAGGCCGTGGTTCCAGTGGCGGGGATCGGAACCCGCCTGTTTCCGGCCACAAAATCGCAGCCCAAGGAAATGCTGCCGGTGGGCCGCAAGCCAGTCGTTCAGTACGTGGTCGAGGAGCTTCGCGCGGCCGGCATAGAACAGATTCTGTTGATCACCGGCCGCAAAAAGGCGGCGATCGAGGATCATTTCGACGCCGATCTCGAGCTCAGTCAGGTGCTGCGCCAGGCGGGCAGCGTCGACCCGGCCGATCTGCCAATTGCCGACGGCATTCGCGGCGTGTTCTATACGCGCCAGGGCACACCCAGCGGCGTTGCTGACGCCGTGGGGCTGGCGCGCGACTTTGCCGGCGGCGAACCCATCGTCATCGCGTTTGGCGACACGATCATTCGCGGCGGCAATTTGGTGGCGCGGCTAATGGCCGCCCATCGAGAGAGTCAGGCAAGCGGCGCTGTCGCGGTAGAACAGATCGCGCCCGAAGATGCCTTCCGCTACGGCATCGTGGACGTACGCGAGGTCAACGGGTCGCTTGAGGTCGCGGGCCTGGTCGAAAAGCCCGCCGCGGGCCGTGCGCCAAGCGACTTGGCCATCGTGCCGCGGTACGTCTTTGACTCGGCAATCTTCGACGCGATCGAGGCAACACGCCCTGGGCTGGGCGGCGAACGCTGGCTGACCGATTCCATCGCCATCCTGGCTCGTGAATCACCGCCTATACGCGTTGTCCCGCTGGAGACGGGCGAGCGCCGGTACGACATAGGGAACTTTGAGTCGTACTTCCGCGCATTCATTGACTTCGCGCTCGCGGATCCTCAGTACGGGGCGGGCGTTCGGCAGTACGTCAGCGAGCTTGGCCAACGGCTGTGACCATGCGCGCTCCGGTCGTCGCGTCGGCGCCCGGGCGGGCCGGGCTTCTCGGCAATCCCAGCGATATGTACGGCGGAACGGTTATCGCCCTTGCGGTTTCGCGGCGGGCCTACGTAGCCATTCGTGCGTCGTCCCGCCTGCAACTGTCGGCGCTGGACGCCAATCTCGAAGTCGCGGTGCAATCTCCTGAAGACTTGCGCCTGGTTCCCCCGCCGCCCGCGGCCGCGTCGGCCCGCATGAACCCGACCGACCTGGCTTCCGCGCGCCGCGCGACCTATCTGAACGTGCTCAAGGCCGTGGTGGCGGCGCAAGGTATGCAGAGTGACCACGTTGACATTCGGTGCTGGAGCGAAGTGCCACCAAGTGCCGGGCTTTCCAGCAGCAGTGCATTGCTGGTGGCGGCGCTGTTCGCCACGAACGCATGGCTCAAGCGCGACACTCCGCCTCACCAGTTCGCCGAAATGGCGCGCGAAATCGAATTCAGCCGCATGGGCGTCACGTGCGGATTTCAGGACTTCTACGCCACGACGTTTGGCGGTCTGATCTGCATGGACTTCCGGGACAAGGAGCATTGGCGTGGACCGAACGTCGATCCCCTGGCCACGGTCGAGCCGCTACTTGATGCCGAGATTTCCCTCCCGCTGGTCTTGGTCCACACTGGGCGGCAGCGCGACTCCGGCGAAACTCACCGCCCCCTGCGCGCCCGCTGGGTCGAAGGCGACCGCGACGTGCGCGCCGCCATGCGTGCGTTGGGTTCCATCGCCCGTCAGTCAAAGCGCGATGTGCTTGAGGGCAACTGGCCGGCGGTTGGCATGGCCATGAATGCGGCGCATGCACACATCGCGACCGTTGGCGGATCCGGGCCGGTCGTTGACGCGCTGATCGAGCAGGCAATCATGCTTGGCGCTCGCGGGGCCAAGCTCGCCGGCGCGGGCCTGGGCGGCACGATCATTGCGCTGCACGATGACCCTGGATGGCTGGCCGAGAAAATCGTTGACCATGGCGCCGCGTCGGCCTTCGCCGTTCGGCGTGCGGCGCCAGGCGTCCGGCTCGAGCCGAGCGACTGTGCGAGACAGCCCGGCAGTCGCCCCGCCCCATTGCCGGCATGAGCACCGCGTCGATTATCGGCCTCGATCTTGGCACCACCGGCGCCCGCGCCGTCCTGGTCGATACTTCAGGCGCAACGCTTGCCGTCCACGAATCCACGTACGATCTGCATACGCCCCGACCGGGCTGGGCAGAGCAGTCGCCTGAGTCTTGGGAAGCGGCGGCCTTTGAGGCTCTTGCCGCCGTGGCCTCGCGGGTTGACCGGGCCGACGACGTCCGTGCGATCGGGCTTACCGGGCAGATGCATGGACTCACGCTGCTCGACCGCGCGCAACAGCCGATCCGCGATGCAATTCTTTGGTGCGACCTACGCACCGGTCCGCAACGACGCGAACTCGAGGACCGGCTGGGTGTGCCAAGGCTGATCGAGCACACCGGCAACCTACCCCTGGAAGGCTTCCAGGCGCCGAAGCTCGCGTGGGTCCGCACGCATGAACCGCATCTCCTGGCACGTACGGCCCACGTGCTGCTGCCGAAGGACTTCATCCGGCTACGGCTGTCCGATGAATGTTGGACCGACGTGTCCGACGCCAGCGGCACCGGGTACTTCGACTCAGCCACACGCCGCTGGTCCAACGAGATGCTGGTGGCTTTGGAAATCGATCCGTCATGGCTCCCCGAAGTGCGCGAATCCCCGCAGACGGCCGGCCGCCTGACGGCGGCCGCCGCCGAACGTCTGGGATTGGCGCCTGGGATTCCAATCGCGGCCGGCGCGGGCGACCAGCCAGCAGGGGCGCTGGCGGCCGGGATCGTGGCGGAGGGCGACGCCGCCGTGACCATCGGCTCGTCGGGCGTTGTGTTTGCCGCGGCCTCCACGTATGGAGCGGCGCCGGACGGACGGGTACAGACAGGCGCGCATGCCTTGCCGCAACGCTGGTATCTCATGGGCGTCACGCAGGCCGCGGGCTTATCGCTGCGCTGGCTTCGCGACACATTCATGCCGGAAGCGGCATACACCGAATTGGTTTCTGAGGCGGACGGGTCGCCGCCGGGAAGTCGCGGCCTGCTGTGGCTTCCCTACCTTCAGGGTGAGCGAACCCCCCACCTCGACGTTGACGCACGCGGCGCGTTGGTCGGTCTGACGACCGCGCACAGCCGAGCCGATGTCGTACGCGCTGTGTTGGAAGGTGTCGCGTTTAGTCTTCGGGACGCTGCCCAAGCCATTCAGGGTGTTGGCGCGCCAATGCGTCGCTTCAAGCTCGCCGGCGGCGGCGCGCGCAGTCCACTGTGGCGACAGATTGTCGCGGACGTCTTCAATGCGCCAATGCAGGTTGAGCCCGAGGGTCGCGGACCGGCGTTTGGCGCGGCGCTGTTGGCCGGAGTGGCGGCCGGGTTGTTCGCATCCGTTGAGCAGGCGGTCGAGGCAACGGCCGCGCCATGCGCCACGCTGACTCCGAGCGCCGCTGGCTCCCGCGTGCTGGCGCCGGCCTACGCGCGCTACCGCGACCTCTACCCGGCCCTGGCCGAGACAAATCGCGCCGCCGCCGCGGCGCAGGCCACGCTGTCCGCGGGCACGTAACCAAGCGGGCGCCGCACCGTTGCTATATTCGCGGTATCGCCCGTGCCGGACCGGCCGGGCCTGAGTAACTCCCCATGCCTGTTGATCGAAGGACTCCTGACGCCGTTCTGCGCGCCATCGCCCGTCGCCCGCTGCTCTTCGACGGCGCGATGGGATCAGCGCTCAACGACTTGCCCGACCGTGACTGGGAAGCGCCCGAGGAAGTCACCCTGCGCTTTCCCGACCGCATGGCGGGGGTGTATCAGGCCTATCTGGACGCAGGCGCGGACGTTCTGACCACCAATACGTTTGGCGGCAACCTCATTCGACTCGAGCGGGCCGGGCTGGTGGATAAGTCCGACGCCATCAACCGCGGAGCGGCTGAACAGGCCAGAGCCGTGGCCGGCGACGACGCCTGGGTGGCTGGCGATATCGGACAGAGCGGCGACTTCCTTGAGCCGCTTGGTGACATCACCGAAGCCCGGATGACCGAGGCCTTTCTTGTGCAGGCCGAGCAACTGGCCGCCGGCGGCGTGGATTTTTTTCTGTGCGAGACCTTCAGCGATATTCGCGAAGTTCAGATCGCCATCCAGGCCGTCAGTTCAACCGGCCTCCCGGTCTTCGCCACCATGACCTACGACATCAACCTCCACACCATGATGGGCGTGGCGCCGGCGGACGGCATGCGCGCCTGCGAAGAGGCCGGCGCAGCCGTCGTCGGTTGCAACTGCGGCAACGGGCCGGAGGAAATGACGCAGGTGCTGGACCAGATGCTGGCCGCGGGTCCGCGGCGCCCCCTGATGGCCCAGTCGAACGCCGGCGTGCCCGAGTTGATTGATGGCCGCGTCTGCTACCTGTATCCGCCCGAGAAGATGGTGGAGTTTGCCTGGCGGTGGATTGACGACGGCTTGTCGGTGGTCGGATCATGCTGCGGGAGCACAAGCCAGACGACGCGCCTGCTTCGCGAGATGATTGATCGCTTGCCGGCGCGAGTGCCGGCCTAGGCAGACCGACAGGCTGAACGCGCTCCAGCAGCCGATGCTGTGGCAGCCTCGGCTACCATGCGTATGGGAGCGTTGCCTTCGCTCGCTTCCGCGGTGAGGCGCTGTGGCTGACGTATTTCGGCACACGTGGTGGGCGTTCGCGCAGGTGTACTACGACCTGCGAGCGCTGGCGGTGGTCGGCAACCTGTCTTGGTTTCTTGCCATATTGCCCCTGGTTCCCATTGTTGGGATTCCCGGCGCCTTTGCCCTGCAGCAGGCCGTCCTGCAGTCGGATGCGGCCGTAACCGGCGTTCAGTTTTTTGTCTTTATCGTTGGAGGGACCGTCGTGGGGGGCGCGCTGGCCGGGCCGGGCACGGCCGCACTCTTTTACGTGGCGCATCGCCATGTGGAGTACGAGAACGTCAAGGCTCGCGACTTCTGGCACGGCTTTCGGTCCAACTTCGTCCGCGCCTGGATCCTGTTCGTGGTCGACATGTGCCTGCTCTACGGCTTGATCGTGGGATTCATCTTCTATACCGGGACTGGGCAGCTGCTCATCCAGGCCCTGGGATTCCTGTCGCTGTACTTCGTGGTGCTGTGGACGGCGGCCCAGGCCTACCTTTTCCCGATGTTCATCCGCTACGACCTGTCGATCTACCAACTCTTTCGCAATGCCTCGGTCATGGCGCTCAGCGCGCCTGGCTCCTCGATCGCCTACTTTTTAGTCGTATTCGGAAGCGTCGTGATCAGTATGCTGCTCATCTTCCCAGCGGTGTTCTTGGTGGCAAGCACCCTGGCACTCGTGGCCATACGAATGACGCAAGACCGGCTCCACGCATTCGGCGTCGAGCCGCAAGGGCGGGTCCTGTGACGGCCCGCCCGCCAACGTTCACAGCACGCTCGGAGGGGTTCAATGCCTGACGTTCAGATTCGAGATGCTCGGGTGATCTTCAAGGAAGAGATGGACCCGGCGGCCTTCATTTTAGGCCAGACCGGCGGTACGCCCGAGGACGAGAAGTCCGACCTTGTGGGGCAGGCCAACTACCACGACGGCAATATCCACGCCATCGACGGCGTCAGCCTCCACATCCGCGATGGCGAGTCCGTCGCGATCCTGGGGCCCTCCGGATGTGGCAAGTCGACGATGCTGCGCGTCGTTGCGGGACTCATCAGGCTGGACGATCCCAATAGCGGGACGATCCGGTATGGCGAAGAGGACTGGACGGAGCTTGGCGCCAAAGAGCGGCGCGTGGGCATCGTGTTCCAGAACTACGCCCTCTATCCGCACATGCACAGCAAGAAGAACCTCGGCTTCTTCTTCAAGATGCACAAGCGTGAGGAGGAAGTTGACGAGCGCGTGGAGATCGTCGCTCAGATCATGGGCGTCGGATTCGATCAGCTGCTCGATCGGCGCCCAAAGGCGCTGTCCGGTGGCCAGCAGCAGCGCGTGGCAATCGCACGCTGCATCGTCCGTGACCCGACGGTGTTCCTCTTCGACGAGCCGCTCTCAAATCTCGACGCCAAGCTGCGCAGCCGCACGCGGGTGGAGATCAAGCGGCTGTTGCGCCGGTTCAATATCACCACGGTGTACGTCACGCACGATCAGACCGAGGCTCAGGCCATGGGCGACCGGATTGCCGTCATGCAGGCCGGGAAGATTCAACAGCTGGGCACCTACCGCGAAATCTATGACAACCCGTCAAACATGTTTGTGGCCGGATTCGTGGGTCTGCCCCCAATGAATCTGATGCCGGCGAAAGCCGAGCGTGGCGGTGTGCGCGTGGACGGTCACTTCGTGGACTTGCGCAATGATGTCCTTGGGCAGCGCGAAAACGCTCCGGTGAATCTCGGCATCCGACCCGAGTCGATCGAACTGACGCATCATCAGGTGGACGGCTCCGTACCGGTGGATGTCTACTGGGTTGAAAGCCACTTCTCCGAGCAGCGCAAGGAAGTCACCTTTGACCTCGGCGGTGCTCGGGTGATTGCCAAGCGACCGCTCGAAGAGGAATGGGATCGCAATACGACGGTCTACGCCAAAGTCCCGGCGGACGAGGCCTACGTCTTTGACGCTGATGAAGAGCGGCTGGTCTGATGTCCTGAGCCGTCGAATCTCAATTTGACGTTGTCGGCTCAAAGTCTCGTGAAGTGAGACCTTTGTAGCTTCAATTCGTCAATTCTAGCTTTGGTCACCCGGCATCGTGGCGGGTGCTACACTATGCTTAGCCGCACTGTCTACTACGGGCGGGCGAGGGTCCGTCCCTTTCCCGGGGGAGGGAAGCGGTCTAAACGTCCTGAGGAGGCTATCTCGTGCGCAGTGACTTCATGTTGGCGCTGCAGCAGCTTGCCGACGAGAAGGGCATTCAGATAGAGGCGGTCGTTAGCGCCCTCCGCGCGGCCATCGCCTCAGCCTTCGAGGACTACAACAGCGACTACGACGACATCGACATCGAGATTGATCCCGATTCGGGGGACTCGACCGTGTATGCCAACAAGTCCGTGGTTGAAGCTGTGACCGACGATATTCACCAGATCTCGCTCGCAGAGGCCCAGAGCTACGACGACACCATGCAGCTCGGCGAGATCTTTCAGATCGACATCACGCCGCCGAATTTCGGGCGCATCGCCACGCGGAAGGCCCGCCAGGCGATGCAGCAGGCCCTGCGCGACGCCGAACGGCGTGAGCTGTATACGCACTTCATCGAGCACCAGGGCCAGTTGCTTGTCGGGCGCGTGACGCGCGTGGAGAACCGCGGGGTCTTTGTTGACCTTGGGCGTGGCGAGGCACTTATGTTGCCCGTCGATCAGGCGCCAGGCGAGTTCTATCGCTCTGGACAGCGAATGCGCGTGTTGCTTCTCGAAGTGGCTGACGGGGCGCGCGGTTCCCAGTTGCGCGTCTCACGTACCCATGCTGATTTCGTGCGGCGGCTGTTCGAGCGTGAAGTGCCGGAGATTCAGAACGGCTTGGTTGAGATTGCGGCGATTGCCCGCGATGCTGGCGTACGTACCAAGCTGGCGGTTCGCTCGCGACAGGATGGGCTGGACCCGGTTGGCTCGGCGGTCGGCATGCGCGGCACGCGCATCCAGAATGTGCTCCGCGAACTCGGACAGGAAAAGGTCGAAATCATCCTCTTTCACGAAGAGCCTCGCGTCTATGTGGCGAACGCCCTCAGCCCCGCGCGTGTGCGCAATGTCCACGTCAACGTGGCCCAGCGTGTGGCCGACGTGTTTGTGCCCACCGATATGGTGTCGCTGGCTATCGGCCGCGAAGGCCAGAACGCCAGGCTCGCTGCCCGACTGACCGGGTTCAAGATCACCATTCGAGACGCGGCGGAGCCGGCAGAGGCCGTCGGCGTCGCGGAGCCTGAAGCCGTCGCGGAGCCTGAAAGCGCCACGGAGCCTGAAAGCGCCACGGACACTGACGCGAGTCAAGCTGATGTGGAAGCCGTCGAAGTCGTCGCTCCCACGGTTGAGGACGCCGTTTCGGTCCAGACGGCGGATCCCGCTGGCAGCGACGCCGCCAGGTCTGAGAGTTGACCATCGCCCGTCCCGAGCCTGCTCGTACGTGTATCGTCACTCGACGGAAGCGCCCGAAGCGCGAATTGATTCGAATCGTCCGCATGCCCGATGGCAAGGTGTGCTGCGATCCCATGGGGCGACTCAAGGGCCGGGGAGCGTACCTCTCCCTTGACGAAGGCTGCGTGCAGAAGGCGCTCGCAGGCGGCATCCTGGGCAGGCAGTTGAAAGTGTCCATCGATAGTGAAAGGGCAGCGAGCTTGATAGAAGACGTCGAGCGCGAGCGCCTGGCGCGTGTGGCCGGGAGTATCGCCTAGCATGGCGCGCCGCCGCCGCACCCGTCGCCGCCCACCCCCGCGACCCCGCGCCCGCCGCCGGCCGCAACAGCGACCGGAGGCAAAAGCAGACGAAGGACAGGCCGAGCCTCTAGAGGCGCCGGTGATCGACTTGCGCCAGGTCGCGATGCCGGCCTCCGCGTCAATTGCCGACATTGCCGAACGAGCGACGGTTCCGCCTACCGACATCATCATGGAACTGCTCAACCGAGGCGTACTGACAACCATCAACGCGGCCATCGACCGCGACACCGCGCGCGCCGTGATGCGCAATCTCGGCGTTGCAATCGTGCAGCAACTCGATGATGACGTCACCGAGCCGACGGCCACTCCGGAGCCAGAGCTGCCGGATGCCGCGTCCCCGCCGGTCGGTGAACCACGCCCACCGGTGGTGACCGTGATGGGCCACGTTGACCATGGCAAGACCACGTTGCTGGATGCAATCCGCAATACCAACGTGGTTGACAGCGAATACGGCGGAATCACCCAGCACATCGGGGCCTATAAGGTTTCAATCAAAGGCAAAGCCATCACGTTTATAGACACGCCAGGGCACGAGGCTTTTACGGCAATGCGGGCTCGGGGTGCGGGCGTCACGGACATTGTGGTGATTGTGGTTGCCGCCGACGACGGGATCATGCCGCAGACGGTTGAGGCAATTGGGCACGCCAAGGCGGCGAGCGTCCCGATCATCATCGCGGTCAACAAAGTCGATCTGGAGTCGGCCAACCCCAGCCGTGTGCTCCAGCAACTCACCGAGCACGAAATCGTGGTTGAGGATTTCGGCGGCGATGTCGTGGCGGTGCCGCTGTCGGCTCTCAAGGGCGAGGGTGTTGATGATCTCCTCGAGTACATCAGCCTGACGGCCGAACTTGAGGAGTTGCGGGCGTCGGTTGATGTTCCGGCCGAAGGCACGATCATCGAAACCAGGCTCGATCACAGCCAGGGACCAATTGCGACCGTGCTGGTGCAGCGCGGCACGCTGAACGTAGGTGACAGCGTCTCGACCGGTGACATCAACGGTCGTGTGCGCGCACTTTTCGACGACACCGACGCTCGTCTCAAGTCCGCCCAGCCCTCAACGCCGGTTCAGGTCATAGGCCTGGACGCAATGCCCGATGTGGGGGATGCCATCAACGTCATCTCGCGGAAGCGCAAGGGGCGACGTCGGCAAAGCAGCGCCGCGGTGCGCGGCAGCGGCGACCAGGCTATGCGCCTGAGCCTCGAATCTCTCGCCGCGCAGATGACGGCTGGTCGCCTCCAACAGATCAATCTTGTGGTGAAGGCTGATACCGCAGGCTCGGTTGACGCCGTCGTCAAGTCGATCAACCAGCTGGGCGATGACCGGGCCCGCGCAGTGGTGGTCTTCGAGGGCGTGGGAACCGTGACCGAGTCGGATGTGAACCTCGCGTCCGCCGCGAAGGGCTTGGTGCTGGCGTTCAATTCGCGCGTTGATTCCACGGCAGCCGCCGAGGCCGAACGCCAAAACGTCGATGTGCGCACCTATCGGACAATCTACGAACTGATCGATGACGTTGATGCGGCCCTCAAGGGCTCGATCAAGCCTGAGAAGGTCACGGTGATCGACGGCCGGCTCGAGATTCGAGGCGAATTCCGTACCGAGCGCGCGCGCCAGATCGTGGGCGGCATGGTGCTCTCCGGTCGGGTGTACACAGGCGGCAACGTCAGGATTCTGCGCGGCGACGAGGAAATTGGCACTGGGCGCATCCTGACGGTTCGCCGGTTTTCCGATGTGGTGGACGAAGTTCGGCAGGGCTTTGACTGCGGGTTGTCCATTGAGACGACCACCAAGATTCTGCTTGCCGACATCATTGAGGCCAGTCACATCGAAGAACGGCTCCCGTAGCTCCGGAGGCCGCATCATCGCTACGCGCCGTGTACAACGGATCGAAGCCCAGATCGCGCGTGAAGTAAGCGAGCTGATCGAACGCCGTCTCGAAGATCCGGCCATCGGTTTCGTCACGGTCCAGCGCGTGTCGATTTCCCCTGACCTGGGGCAGGCCATCGTGTTTGTGACGCCGTTGGGCGACGCTGACCAGGCCAGGGAATCAGTAGGCGCCTTGCAGCGAGCCGCGAATTTTGTGCGCCGGCAACTGGCGGCCCGCATTCGCGTCTACCGCATCCCACAGATCCGCTTTCAACTCGATCCGGACATGCTGACCGCCGAGGCGATCAGCGAGCGCCGCGCCCGCCAACAGGCCCTCGACGATCCGGCATCCAGGACTCGTTGCAGTGATGACGGGTGATGCGCTCGGGCCGCCCGATGGCGGATTCCTCAATGTCTACAAGCCGATCGGCGTCGGTTCCACCCAGGCCGTCGGACGCGTGCGTCGCGCCGTCGGCGTGCGGCGCGTGGGACATTGCGGCACCCTTGACCCGCTGGCCTGGGGCGTCCTGCCGCTGGCCATGGGGCGCGCCACACGGTTGAGCCGCTACGTCCTGGAGATGCCGAAGGTCTATGAGGCCGCGGTGCTCTTTGGAGTGGAGACGCCCTCCCACGACCTCGAGACCCATCCGCTTGTCCAGCCGAGCCGGCCGCCGCCGCCTCGGGCCGTGGAGCAAGTGCTTCCGCAATTCAGGGGCGCTATCGAACAACGTCCGCCGGATTACTCCGCCGTGAAGGTGGGCGGCGTGCGCGCCTATCACTCTGCCCGAGCGGGTCGCAAGCTCGCGCTACAGCCGCGTCAAGTCCATGTTCGTGCGCTCGAGCTGGTGGCGGCGGGCCGTATCGGCGTGCGTGTCGCGGAAGGACGCCTGCGATTTGGCGACGGCGCGGGAACGAGCGCTGCTCTGCTGGCCGGCCTGCGAATTGAGTGCTCGTCCGGCACCTACATTCGGGCACTGGCTCGTGATATGGGTGCGGCGCTTGGCTGTGGAGCCATGCTGTTTGGATTGGTGAGAACGCGTGTCGGGCCGTTCAACCTTCGAGCGGCTACCGAGATGTGGCAGCTGAATGTCGCGTCGCGGGAGGGCTATCTCGACACGTTGCTCTACGCGCCGGATATCGCGGTCGAACATTTGCCGGCGGCCATCCTGAGCGACAACGCGCGGGTTGAATTCAGCCACGGTCGCGCGCTCAAGCGTCCCGACGCCGGGCTGCACCGCCTTTATGACGGCTGCGGAGACTTCCTGGGCCTTGCCTTTGGGGAGGCGGGCTGCTGGAAGCCGCGTGTCGTATGGAAGCCCGCGCACTGATGGGCTCGGCTACCGACGGGCGTCGCGTCCGCGTGTTTCGCGAGGACGACACCTTTATTCCACTCGGCGGCGCAGCCGTGACAATTGGCCGCTTTGATGGCGTTCACCGTGGGCATCGGGCACTGCTGGCCGCGACTCGCCGGGCAGCCGACGAGCAAACTGACGGCCGATCCATTGCCGTGACCCTCTGGCCCCCGCCTGAGTGGATCCTGCGGCCCGCGGAGCCACGCCGGCTGCTCACCACCCTGGACGATCGGATCAGCTTGCTGACCGCTTCTGGTGTCGATGACGTGGTTGTGTTGCGGTTCGACCAGCAGTTCTCACGTTGCCCGGCGGCAGACTTCCTGCATGACCTGATTGATCGGCTTCACATGCGCACGCTGGTCACTGGGCCAAATGCCGCCTTCGGCCGAGACCGCGAGGGAACGCCCGATGTCGTCGCGCGACTTGCACCGCGCTTGGGGTTCACTCATGTCCCTGTCCGCTACGAGGGCCAACCCGGCGCCATTTCGAGCCGGCAGGCGCGAAACGCCCTGGCTGCCGGGGAGGTGGACCGGCTCAGCGCCATCCTGGGCCGCACACATAGCGTGTCTGGGACCGTCAGTCGGGGCGATGGCCGCGGCCGAGCGCTTGGTTTTCCCACCGCCAATGTAGTGCTGCCTCCCTGGCTGGTGCTTCCCGCGGACGGAATCTATGCAGGCTCGGCGCTTGTCGAGGGGGATCCGAAGCTTTACGCGGCGCTGATTAGCGTTGGAACGCGGCCGACATTCGGGCCTGGCGACCGCCTGTTCGAGACTCATCTCGTGGGCTTCGAGCGTGAGATTTACGGTCGTCGGCTGCGTACCTTCGTGAGCGCCTGGCTGCGCGGCCAGGAAGTGTTCGAGTCGGTTGATGAATTGGTTGCCGCCATGAGACGCGACCGTAAGGCTGCCCGGGGTATTGACCTTGGCGGACCTGAGAACAGTGCTCCCTTTACCCCTGCGCCGCCGTAGTGGCTGCGTCAGGATTTGCTGCCGCGGCCTGCGCTTGCCTGTGCTGCCGCTGTGCCACCATGAGCGTTGCTTCGCGAGGTTGTGAATCTAAGTTGCTCGGCGCCGAGACTGGGCGGCCAACGCCCTGCCGACGCTGGGAGCGGGGGCGGTGAGCAATGCGTGAACGCAGGCCGCGCGCTGAAAGACCTGGACAAGCTGGCCAACGTCCCGACGCCGGCGCCCTCAAGCGCCGCTATCTGCAGCAAGTCAACGTCTTCCAAGACCTATCCGAGGCGCAGATATACGAAGTAGAGCGCAGCACGCGGATGTCCACGGTCGGTCCTGGGCGACTCCTGTACCAGCCCGACGATAAGCCCGTTGCCCTCTTCCTCCTGAAGACCGGCCACGTCCAGATCTATCGAATTTCGACCGACGGCAAGCGATTCGTCATCTCGAACATCGAACCAGGCATGTTCTTCGGCGAAATGGCTCTACTCAGCGATGCTGTCCATGACTCGTTCGCTGAATCCGTCTCGGAATCAGTGCTGTGCGTCATCAACCGACGCGAATTGGAGTATTTGATTGGCCGGTTCCCCACCGTTGGCGTCCGCATCATGCAGTCGCTTGCCCAGCACCTGGGCGAAGCGGAGACGCAGCTTGAAGACTTGGCGCTCAAGTCGCTGACCTCTCGGCTTGCCACCTTGATCCTGCGCCTTACGTCAGAAGCCGACGCCAGCGTATCGGGGCTCACCCACAACGACCTGGCCGAACGCGTTGGGACGTCTCGCGAGACGGCAACCCAGGCCCTGAACGAACTCAAGAGCTCCGGGCTTATCGCCATCGGCCGCAAGCGCATCGATGTTCTCGACCGAGCGACACTGGAAGAGTTGGCCGAGGCCTACTAGCGGGGCGCCCCCGGCCTGCGGGCGGTGCACATATGACACAGGTCCCCGAAGCGCGCATCATGCAGCCTCTGAGGGATTGCAAGGAGTAGCGCGCCTATGTTTGGACGGCGGCCAAGCGTCACCTCCCGCCGCGGCGTAGTGGCGGCGGCACATCCCCTGGCGGCGCAGGCGGGCGCACGCATCCTGTCCAACGGCGGCAATGCCTTTGATGCCGCCGTGGCCACGGCGGCCGCACTTGATGTGGTCGAGCCCTACATGTCCGGGCTGGCCGGCATGGGCACGGCCATGGTCTACGTGGCGGCCGAGCGTCGCGTGCGTTGTCTGGATTTCACCCCCGCGGTGCCCCTGAAGTTCGACCCCATCGCGCGGCGCTACGACGATCTGACTCGCGGTCCACACGGCGTCGGGCCGCCTGCCAGTCTGGCCGGCTGGATGAAACTGCTGGACACCTACGGTACGCGCACACGCGCTGAGGTCTTCGCCGATGCCATCGATATGGCGCGCGGAGGCTTCCCCGTAAGCGAAGGCAACGCACACATGATTTCCGGCCGCCTGAATGACATTGCCGAGCTGTTCACCGGCTGGTCGGAGATTTTCCTGGACGACGGTCAGGAGCCCAACGCCGGTTGGATACTGCATCAGCACGACTTGGCCGCCACCTACGAGGCCCTGGTCAGCGAGGGCCCCGACTACCTCTACCACGGGCCGCTGGGTCAGGCCCTGGTCAACGAGATTCAGGCGCTGGGCGGCGCGCTGTCCATGGACGATCTG
>JAKZUJ010000010.1:0-3072 GCA_047516685.1 Chloroflexota bacterium
TGCCGACGCAGACGAAACCGAAGCCACCGACGAGTTGGCGGACCCCGAAACCACCGACGACCCGGCCGGCGCCGCGCCCGTGGCATCGATGGAAGCGACCGAACCAACGGAAGCAACCGAACCGACCGAACCGACCGAACCAACCGAACCAACCGAACCAACCGAACCCGAGGATGCCGCTACGGCCGCCCCTGCGCCTGACGAACCGTCCGCGGAAGCCGCTCCCGAATCCGCCCCGGAGGATGATCAGCCCTCGGTCGCCGAGCCTGCGGAGCAGGACGATCCGAAAGACTCAGACGAGACTGACGCCAAGCGGCCCAACGCCGACACCTAGCCCCGGCTTACGCCCACACCCGCCTAGCGATTGGGAAACAGCAACTCATCGCCTATGTGGATCACGTACGGCTCGTCGATGCCATTCAGTTCGGCAATCTCTTCAAAGCCGAATCCGTTCCGGCTGGCAATCGCCGCCAGCGTGTCCCCGCTCTGCACCGGGACCAGGAAATACCGCGCCGCCGCCTCCGTGTGCACCGGGACCACCGTGGGCGTCGGCGGTCGCTCGAACGGACCGTCCGGTATCTCCAGGTCGATCACTATCGGTTCCGGCGTCACCGGAATCACCGCCGGCGCTTGTCGCGTGGGCGCCGCGAAAGCGGCCGTCGCCGTGGGACGCAGCACCTCTGGAATCTCCGGCGGACGCCGCAAGCTGCGGTCCGCCAGCAATATGAAAACCGCGCTCGCAATCAGGAGCGCGGCAACCGCCAGAGCCGCGTACGTGCCTACGCCGGCGCGCTCAATGGATTCACCCGGCGGCTGGGAACCGGGCCCGCCTCCGGCCTGTAAGTGTTGGTCGGCCACCGCGCCTCAAGGTATCAGACGATGAACGGCTCGGGCCGCACGCTCATCGAGGGCCCCTGGGAACTCGGCGTCAGCGACTCGCCCGACCTGTGCGACGTCCGCTTCGACGCCCACATCGAACCGCCCGTCTACCCCCAACTCATCCTCTCCCAGCCGCCCACCGGCCCCGCCTTCTACTGGTACCGCCGCCAGATTGAAGTCCCCAATCCGCCCAACGGCCACCAGGCGGTCATCGTCTTCGGCGCGGCCGACTGGCTGGCCGATGTCTGGGTCAACGACCGGCACGTGGCCTCCTGTCGCGGCGGCTACCTGCCATTCGAAGCCGTCCTGCCCCCGGACACTCACGGGCGCACGGCCACCCTGACCGTGCGCGTCTGGGACACGCCGGTCGAAACGCCCGGCATCCTCACACCGCCCGGCAGCCCTCCAACCCGCGCCGCCTGGCTGCCGCGCGGCAAACAGCACTGGTACGGCGAGTGCTCCGGCCTCTGGCAGCCCGTCTGGCTCGAGCAGCGTCCGCCCGCCCACCTCACCGGCCTTCGCACCGACCTCGCCGACGACCTGCAAACCCTTCGCCTCACCGTCCTCGGCAGCCCCAACGCCCACGGACGCGTCAGCCTCACCGTCCGCGAAGCCGGCAGCTCCACCCCCGCCTGGTCAGCCGAAGCCACCGGCGATCTCAGCGCCGGCCTGGAAATCCTCCACCACTGGCCCCAGGTCGAAGTTTGGTCTCCCGCTGCGCCCAACCTCTACGACATCGATGTCGCTCTGGATTCCGACGGCCTCACCCACACCCGCCGCTTCACCACCGGCTTCCGACGCATTGAGGCCAACGAACAGGAACTCCGTCTCAACGGCCACCCCCTTTACCTGCGCGGCGCGCTCGATCAGGATTACAGCCCCGCCACCGGGTACGCCTACCCCGGCGACGACGCCCTCGCCCGCCGCTTCCGCGTGGCCCAGGACGCCGGCCTCAACCTCGTGCGCTGCCACGTCAAGCTGCCCGACCCCCGCTACCTGGCCCTGGCCGACCGCATGGGCCTGTTGGTCTGGTACGAACCCCCAAGTTGGGGCAGGCCCCAACTGCCCAACGAAGACTTCCCGGACTGGCTGGACGACGACATCGTCCACATGCTCCGCGGCTCAGCCGTCCGCGACGCCCACCACCCCTCGCTCATTGCCCGCTCCGTCATCAACGAAGGCTGGGGCCTCGACATCGCCGCCAAGGCCGACCATCGCCAGCGCCTCCGCCGCTGGGTCGCGATCGCCCGCGAGTCCGACCCCACCCGTCTCGTCGTCGACAACTCCGCCATGCTCGGCGCCCTCCACCTGGACACCGATCTGGCCGACATGCACACCTACGCCGCCCACCCGCATGGCGCGCGGCAGTTCGGCGCATTCGTCGACTGGCTCGCCGCGCGCCCGCCCGACCTGTGGGAACGCGCCGACGCCGAGGCGCCGGCCAACCGCCCCGTTGCCCTCTCCGAATTCGGCATCTGGGGCCTGCCCGAGCACTGGAAGCCCACCTATCCCTGGCTCCTGACCCAACGCAGCTGGACCCCGGACCTGGCCTTCGATCAGGCCGGCTTCGCAGCCCGCTTCGAGAAATCTGTCGCCCGCCAGGCCTTTGACTCTCTCGACGACCTCACCGCCGCCACCCGCCGGGTCCAGGCCGAAGGCTTCCGCCAGCAGATCGCCCGCCTGCGCGGCACGCCCGGCCTCTCCGGCTTTGTCCTGACCGAACTCATGGATCAGGGCTGGGAAGTCAACGGCCTGGCCGACTTCGAAGCCCGCCCCAAACCCGTGGTCCAGGCCATGCGCCCGGTGGCGGACGAGACAGTCGCCTTGATTGACGGCCTGCCCGGCTCCGCCTGGGGCGGCAGCCCCGTGTCCGTCCGGGCCATCGTCTCCGGCCCCCGTCCCGCCGGCGTCGCCGAAATCGTCTGGAGCGTCTCCGGCGAAGCTCGCCGCCGCGAAACCGTCACCATCCCCGCCGGCGTCGAGCCCGCCGTCATCGACGACTTCGAATTCACCGCGCCACTGGCTGCAACCGCCAACATCCTCGACATTCATCTGTCAATCCGCGGCGCCGGCCATTCACTTCAGCAGCACGAGCAAGTCCTCGTCGTTCCCGCCAGCGCCGCCACCATCCAGGGCAAACTTCGCATCTACCTGACCGGCGTGTCCCACACCAACCGCGTCGCCACGCTGGCC
>JAKZUJ010000011.1:0-2995 GCA_047516685.1 Chloroflexota bacterium
TCAACCGAGCTGCGCGCGGGCCGACCGTCCTCGGCCTGAGCCAATCCGCCCCGCTCGAGCCGGGTGTCGTCTACCATCAACTCACGCCCCTTGCACCCCGAACCGAGCACGGTGTCGGCGCCCGACCCGCCCCAAGCCTCCGCCTCCGACCCGCAAGTCCCCGACGCCCAAGCACTCGACACGCCGGCTGAGCCTGCGCGCGCCGCCACGGCGCACGAGCCCAGCGATCCGCCGGTGTATCGCTGGTCGCCGCGGACCCGCCGCACGGTGGCGATGGGGATCGCCATTCTGGCCGGGCTGGGGTTGTGGGGCGCGCGCGAGATCGTGGGGCCGTTCGTCTGGGCGGGCATATTCGCCTATGTATTCAACCCGGCCGTAAGCGCGCTGGTACGGGTGGCCCGGGTTCCGCGCCCGGCGGCGGTGGCGCTGTTCTACGCCATTGGCCTCGGCCTGATCGTGCTGCTGGGTTTCACCGTCGTCCCGCGCGTGGTCGACGAACTGGAGGGGCTGAAAACTGAATTGCCTGCCATCGTGGCTGAAGCCGAGGCCACGCTGCCCTCCGAGGTGCTGGGACAGCCGCTGGTCGTGCAGGACGTGATTGACGGCCTGACGGCCGGCGCGACCGGCATGTTGACCGACGCCTCGCGAGCGATCAGTGCCTTTCGCAGCGCATTCACGCTCATCATCCACGGTGTACTTGCCGTGGTTGCGGCGGGCTACTTGCTGCTGGCTGGCCCGAGTCTCATCCGCGGTCTCATGGCGCTTATTCCGCCTGGGCCACGAGCCGAGGCCGAGGACCTGATCAGCTCGATCAACAACGTCCTGGGCGGCTTCATCCGCGGCGAGATCATTCTGGTCGTGATCATGAGCGTCACGACGTTCATTGGCCTGTCGGTCATCGGCATTCCATTTGCCGTGATCCTGGCCATTGCCACCGGCCTGTTGGAGCTGATTCCGGTCTTTGGCCCCATCATGGCGGCCATCCCACCGATCGCGTTGGCTCTGGTGACGGCCAACAACTTCGGCTGGCCGGGCTGGGTGGCGGGCGTTGTGGTTGCCGTGATGTACACGATCTTCCGGCAACTGGAGGACTACTTCGTCATTCCAAACGTCGTCGGCCGGGTCGTTCGCGTTCATCCCTTGATCGCCCTGTTTGCCATCTTCGCCGGCCTGCAAATCTGGGGCATTACGGGCATGGTCATCGCGCTACCCGCGGCCGGCGTGGCGCGCGTGTTGCTGGCCTACGCCTACCGCCGCACCGTGACCTCACCGCAGAGGCCGTGATGGCGAAGGGAAACGACCGGGCCGCCGATCGTCGGCTGCGCGCCATACCAGGACCAGGCGCCAGCGCGGCCATGGATTCAGCTTCGCGGCGTTATTCTTCACGCGGCAACTGCAGTTAGCGCCGAGGGACGGATGGCCGCGGAGATCGGGCTCGGATTTTTGGGAATGGGCACCGTCGGTTCGGCGGTCGTTCGCACCGTCAGCGAGCGGTCGGCCTTTCTGGAACGACAGATCGGTCGATCCTTCCAGGTGCGGCGCGCGCTCGTCCGCGATCCCAGCCGCCGCCGCGACGTACCGCTGGACGCATCTCAATTCACCGTTAACGTCGACGACGTGATCGACGACGAGACTGTCGATGTCGTCGTGGAACTGATGGGCGGGGTCGAGCCTGCCAACACCTACATCCGTCGCGCGCTACAGGCCGGCAAACACGTGGTTACCGCCAACAAGGAAGTGATGGCCACCCACGGGATCGAGTTGCTGGAACTCGCCAGCGCCCACGGGCGCGACCTGTACTTCGAGGCGAGCGTGGGCGGCGGCATCCCCGTGATTGGGCCGTTTCGCCAGGACCTGGCGGCGAACCAGATTCGCGAGGTCCACGCCATCATGAACGGCACGACCAACTACATCCTGACGGAGATGGCCGCCGGCGGCGTGGATTTTCAGACGGCCCTTGCCGATGCGCAGCGTCTGGGTTATGCGGAACCGGATCCCACGAACGACATCGAAGGCATCGACGCCGCCTACAAGCTGGTGATCCTGGCCTCGCTCGCCTTCAACTGCGCGGTGCGCCCGCAGGACGTGTATCGCGAAGGCATCACGCGCATCAGCGCGGCGGACTTCCGCTACGCCGCCGAGTTGGGCTACAGCATCAAGCTCCTGGCCGTCACCAAGCGCACGCCTCGGGGCTTGGAAGCCCGCGTACACCCGGCCCTCATTCAGCGCCAGGTGCTGCTGGCCCAGGTTGACGGCGTCTTGAATGCCGTGCTGCTGGACGGCGACCTTCTGGGCCGCGCCCTCTTCATCGGCCGCGGGGCAGGCCCCGAGCCGACCTCCAGCGCCATCGTGGCCGACCTTATCGACCTGGGCCACAACATCCGGCGCGCCGTGCACGGGCGCATCCCCATGTTGCTTGACGGCGACTTGTGCGTGCTGCCCATGGCCGAGGTCCGATCGCGGTACTACTTCCGCCTGTGGGTGAAGGACCAGCCGGGCGTCCTGGCGCGTATCGGCATGATTTGCGGCGATCACGCCATCAGCATCGCCTCCGTCATCCAGAAGGAAGTGGACCGGAACGCCGGCCGCGCCGAGTTGGTGTTCCTGACCCACGAAGCCCAGGAAGCGGCGGTCCAGGGCGCGCTGGCCGAGATTGCCGAGCTGGAGGTGGTGGCCGCCGTTGCCAGCATGATTCGAGTCGAGGACCTGGCCGAATGAACGGCTCCCCTCGGCCCGGGGTGATCGAGCGCTACCGCGAGTTCCTGCCGGTCAGCGACGCCACGCCGCGTCTGACCATCGGCGAAGGCGATACCCCGTTGGTGCGTGCGGCGTCCCTGGAGCGACGGCTTGGCGTCTCGGAAGTGTGGCTGAAGCTTGAAGGGTGCAACCCGACGGGTTCATTCAAGGACCGCGGCCTGGCGGTGGCAGCCTCAAAGGCAATTGAAGAGGGCGCGCACTCCTTCATCTGCGCCTCCACGGGCAACACGGCGGCCTC
>JAKZUJ010000012.1:0-4269 GCA_047516685.1 Chloroflexota bacterium
CGCCATCAGCACCGCGATCGTCGACTGACGCGGCCGACAGGGGGATCCATGACACGCAGGATCATCGACTGCGACCCCGGCCACAACTAAACGATTCGCCGCCGATCACCCCCTGCGCCGGGCGCCCAACATGCTGTTCGCCTCGTCGAGCCGCGAGTCGATGGACCGCACCGCCATCGACTGCGCATAAATGGGGTCCTGGACGCGCTACAGGGCCGTACCCCGCCAGCACCCCGCCGCACCCCGGCCGACGTCGTCAATCCTGACGTGATACCATGAGGCAGAGATATGACCGCTCACCAAGACTTCCTGCGGCGTTACAGCCGCTCCCGCGATACTGCCGAGGCCGCCGTAGCTGACAATTGTCGCTTTGACGAGCGGGCAGGCGCTGAGCGCTGGCACCGGTTCGACTCCCTCCTTTCGGAGCTGGTGGAGGGGCGCGGTACGATTGATTGGATGGACTGGGCCGAGGCCAATAAACTCTATCTGGAGCGGTATTGCAGTGTCCCAAGTTTGAGCGTGCCCGATGCGTTTCTTGAGATCAATCAGACCGTTTGGCTCGACTCACTTTCTGACAACCAGTCTCTGGTCCGTATCGAAGCCCTCGCCCGACCATTGCAGAATAGCGACTTGGATCTCGACGGTTTGACCGACCTGTTGCAGCGGGCGGACGACGGCGATGGCGACGCGGCGCCCGCCGTTCGCACCTTCTTCGACGCATGGAATCAGCGCCGCGATGCGCGCCCGGCATTCGCCGCCTTTTACGACGAGGTGCAAAAAGAGTCGGACGACGCTGAGTGGCCTCACGCGCTTCGCGATCGCCTCGGGCTTGGGCACTACGGGGGTGGCGCGGAACTGCCGGTGGCCTTGATGCGCTATTCGCTTGCGGACGTCTTCTCGGCCCAGGCAAGTAGCAACTTTCCGCCGCCTGTGCCCTGCCCACGGTTCTCGACGGCGGTATGCACGAGTTCTTCTTTCCGGTGCCAAGGGAGCATCTCTACGGTGCCACGGTGCATCTGTTGCCGGGGCTGGCGGACACCCTGACTGCCGAGATTGTCCATTGCCGGATCGACTATCAGCGCACGCATCTGTACCGGCTGGGGACGATCACGCAACCACATCAATTGACCGACAACCAACTGCGAGACGCCCGCGACCTGCACCTTCTCGCGCTGCAAGTCGACTGCGGCCGCGCTGACTTCGGCGAGCCTCTCAAGGGGCGAACATGACAAATCCATGGTTCGAGGCGTTTCGCCGCGGTCCCAAGGAAGCGGTCGCCGACCTCTTCAGCGGCCGGGCGGGTGTCGGTGCTAGCATGCGTCTCGATATACAGGAGTTGCTGTATGATGAGTTCCCCCCCAATCTGATCCACGAGCGTAAGCAGCTCGACCAAGCGCTCATGTCCTGGCTGCTGGACATGCGGGAGGACTATGCCTCCCAGGTCAAGCGTCTTGGTTTTCCAGCCTACGGCAAGCGAGTCGGCGACTGCCTGATCGCTCTGCAGTTGCTCGATCTGCCGGAGGCCAAGAGTCGTATGCGGGCAGACTTGGGCGCGTGGCTACGCTGGCTGTTGCCATTGAGGCTGGCCCCGGAGCGCGATCCCGCGCTGGAGTGTTTCCGGCTGCTGACCCGCGATCAGCCCGACGGCCGCCACACGGCTCTGTGGCTACGCCTCGCTGCAGATCCCCGACCGGAGTACCTGACGGTGGCGCTGGCTGGGCTTCAGTTGCTGCCGAACGAAGACAACGCTCAAAGAAACCAGACGCTGATGCTGCAGGCGCTGTTGCGCCACGCCGTGAAGATCCACCACGAAGCTAGCGGGGCGCGCACGTTCTTCAATCGGCGCTTTGCGGCCCTGCGCGGGCTCTTCCCACGTGGTCCACAGCACTGGAACCCGGTCCTGGAAGAGGCTCTATCTGGTTTCCAGAATCAGACGCAGGAGCACGTGGCGACGGAGCTTGCCGACACTTTGCGAACGACGTTGTTTGCCAGGTACCGTTATTCATCGCCTAGACAAGCGCCTGTAAAGCAGGAAGAATGGGAAGGCCTACAGGACGACATTGTCAACTCGGGCGATCAGCCGGAAACTACCACCACTACGCCGCGGCCACCGGCGACAGCCACTTCTTCGTTCGGACGTTACACAATCTCGGTAGCAGCCTGCTGAAACACCGTCAGCTCCGTCAGGTCGATATGACTCGATTCGGACTCATGATCGAACGTGCCTTGATCTGGGAACCTACGAATCGCTATTGCTGGATGCTCTGGGCGGACTGGTTCTTGGTTCAGGGCCACCGGGAAGCGTGCGAATCGACATTGCGCGAGATGTTGCGCCTCTTTCCAAGTGACGTGCATGCGCGCGTCGAACTGGCGCGCACGCTGATCGCCCGAAGAAAAGATTATCGGGACGAAGCCGAGCACTTGCTGCGGCAGGCGATGGCAAGAGATCCAGACGGTGGGCACGCGCGCGTAGTCATGGCCCGATTGCTGGTCTCGCGTCACCGCCCGTCAGACGCCGAGGCCCTGCTTGCCGAGTTCCTGGAACGGCATCCCGATAACCTGGACGTGCAGCGATCACTCGGCCGGTTGCGGGCTGGCATGTACGTTTTTGACGATGGGCGAGATGAGATTCGGGGGGCGATCGGTTGCGATGGCCCCCCGAAGCCTCTGTCCGGCCCTCTCCACGAACTCTTCCGGCGTGGCCGCCTCGCAGGCGAATTCAGCCGCGCTCAGATCGCCAAGGTACGGGGCAGCGTCGCACCAACGGATCTGATCAGGCAGGAAACCCTCAAAGGCGACCCGTTGGCCAGTTTCTATTCGCAGTGGCTGATGCCGGAAGAGACGCCGGAGTGTCCTCCCCATGCTTGGGCGTGGAACGCGTGTCGGCATTGGCAAGAGTCGGCGAGCGCTGATCGTTGGCGACATCTGGCGACGCAGTTCCCCGAGGCCATCCCGGAGACGGAGTTCCTTCTCGTTCTTGCCACAACGGGCGACGACAATCAAGCCCGTGCAACTCGTTGGCGCGCTCGCTATGGCTTCCACGTTGGTACGGCACCCCGTGCCGTGGATGCCTATATGCGCGAGGCGCAGGAACGACTCGATTCTCCGGGCCGGCGCGAACGCGACGAGCTCGCCGTAGCGGTGATGGCTTGCGCCTCGGCGGACGCTCCCGAATTCCTGCCGGAACGCGCTGCTTGAAGGCTTGGACGGGCCTCCTGGCCTTCTGTTGCGCCAGTAAGATCGCTGTCGGGAAGTGAGACGCGCCGGCTCGTCCGTGCGCTCAACGCCATCATCTCGTCACTGTCGCCTGAGTTCGCTAGCCGATGCGCGCGTCCCGCGCCGTCGCTTCCACCGATCCTAACGTGGATCAGCCGCCGTCCAGGACCGGCTGGTGGCCGCCGACGTGGGGGGACTGCATGGTGCGGCGGCGGCGTTCGGTGAGGTGGAAGGAGCGGTAGTCGGCAAGGTCGTAGCCGTCGCGGTCCCACGCCGAGTGGCCGGGCGAGTACTTGTACAGCAGGCAGCGCCGCTCGTGGCCGGCGGTCCACGGCATGGTGCCGTGCACCAGCGCCTCGGTGAAGATCAGCGCGGCGCCGGCTTCGACCGCCGGCTGCAGCACGTAGGGAGCCGGGCGTTCGTAGTTGCGCACGTCGGGCGGCAGCAGGTCGAGGTAGTTGCTCTTGTGGCTGCCGGGCACGCAGGCGAAGCCGCCGTCGCCCTCGGCGGCATCGGTCAGGAAGAAGGTGATCACCGTCAGCCCGTTGCGCATCAAGCCGTCCTGATAGCGGTACCAGTGGTCGCTCCAACTGTGGCGCAGGTGCGAACCGCCGTGCAGGCCGCCGCGCGCATCGCCGCGGCGCATGAAGAGGCAGTAGTCGTGATCGATGTGGAAGTGGGGCCCGAGCAGCTCGGGCAGGTAGGGCATCAACCCGTCGTGGCGGTTTGACCCCCGGCACTGGTGCTGACTACAGTGCCATGGCCGCATCATGGGCTGCGCCGCAGGACGGTAGCGCTCAGCACCGCGGCGTTTGCCTGGACTCGCGGCTCGGTGGCGGACAACCTTCCGTTGCGCGCCCTGGCTGTGAGCCCCGCGGCTGCGAGCGCCGTTGCGATCACCAAGGAGTACCGGCATGAAGCCCAACATTCTTCTGCTGATGACCGACCAGCAGCGCGCCGATGCGCTCGGTTGCGTCACGCCCTGGATGGACACCCCGCACATGGATCGCATCGCCGCGGAAGGGGTGCGCTTCAGCCGCTGCGTGACCAACT
>JAKZUJ010000013.1:0-2743 GCA_047516685.1 Chloroflexota bacterium
TCGTGGTGCCTACCTGAATGCCCACAGGGTCGCCGGGGGTGGAGAAGATGCTGGGGTCGGGCTCGCCCTCCGGCGTAGTCTTGCCGGTCTTGTACTTGTCTCCGTTTAGACAGTCGATGCGGATGGCGTCGAAGGCCTCCATGTAGCGCTCGCGCATCCCGGTGAAGGACAGCCCGTCCAGCCAGGAGTAGTTGGAGATGAAGCAGACGATGCCCCGCCCGGTCTTCTCCGCGATGCGCCGCTCCGCCATGCGGAAGAAGCGCACGTAGAGGTCGTTTAGCCCCTGCCCCTCGGGCCGGCGCACTTCCTTGGTGGTGCGGTAGGCCTCCGACAGCTCCCGCTCCTCTTCCACCGCCATGCCCGCGAAGCCGTTGTAGGGCGGGTTGCCGATGATGACCAGCACCGGCGTGTCCTGCTTCACCCGGTCAGCGCGGTCGCGCTCTTCCTCCAGTTCCGGAAATGGCAGCGGCTTCTGGACCCGCGGCTCCCAGCCGGTCAGCGCATTGGTCAGGAAGACGCCGGCCCGTTCCGTCCCGTCACCCGACAACGGCGCGTCCAGCGCCTGCATGGTGAGCCCGACCTGCAGGTGTGCCACGACGAAAGGGGCGGGCATAATCTCGAAGCCGAATACCCGCTGCGTGGCGGCCTGCTTTACCCGCGAGCCGGTGAGCGCGCCCAAGCCCCGGCCCTGGAGGTTGGCGGCGATTCGGCGCAGCGTCTCGGCCAGGAATGCGCCAGTGCCGCAGCAGGGAGCCAAGACGTAGACGTTGTCCGCCGCCAGTCCGTTCTCGATGCCGAGGTCGTTCTTCAGCGCCATATCAACGCGGGCGACCATGTAGCGAACCACCTCGGCTGGCGTGTACCAGACGCCGAGCTGCTTGCGCAGGGCCGGGTCGAAGGCCTCCAGGAACGGCTCGTAGAAGTAGGGCACGGCCTCGCCTTCGTTGAACTTATCGAAGAAGGCGTCCCGGTCCACGCGGTCGAGTGCTGCTGAAGTCCAGTCCAGCACCTCCACCAGTCCCAGGGGCTGCAACTGGTTGGGGGCTGACAACTGCTGGAACAGCGCTTGCAGCACTGGGGCGCGAAGATGCCAGACTGCTTCATGCCAATTGAAGGTCCCTGCGGGTGGCGGCGTCTGCCGGGCCCAGAGAACCCAAGCGGAGAAGACGCCGTAGAAGAGGGTTTGCACCAGTGTCGATCGGAAGAAGGCTACGCCCCGCTCGCCTTCGAACCGGACGCCCAGCGCCTCCTCCAGTGCCGACCGCACGGCGTTGAGCGATGGTGCGTCGCCCGCCGACTCGACCCGGGCCAGGCCGTCGCGGGCATAGGAAGCCAACAGCCAAGCCAGGTCGCGGGGTTCGGCCAGCGCGGCCTGGTGCGACAGGGCGCGGCCCAGGTACTCGCCCAGCGCGGCCCCAACGTCGCGGGCAAAGGTGCGGGGGTGTTGCAGCCGGGCCTCGAAATCGGCAGCGGACCCGGCCAGCCGGAAGGTTTCCAGCTTGGCGGGGCGGCCCTGCGCGTTCTCCCCCAGCAGCACGAAGTCGCGGGTGTTGGTGACCAGCACCAGCCGGTAACGGTCCCAGTAGCGACTTACCTGGTCGCCATCCGCGGTCAGCCAGGCGTCGTCGCCGACGGGTTTGACCTCGACCACGCCGCCTTCGGGAAGCTGCCCCTCGCGTTGCCTGCCCCGCTGCATCTGCTTGGCGGCATAGAGACCGAGGTCGGGATGTCCGGCCCCCTGCTGCGCCAGCTCGCTAACGCAGAAAACCTTGGGCTTGAGCGTGGTGCCGACGGCATTCAGCAAATTGGTCAACGGCGGGTAGTAGGACCGTTCACTCGTTGCCCCGCCCGAAGAGCGGATGCGTCGCAGGTCGGCGAAATATTCCTCGACGGCCGCAGTGAGTTTCTCCTTCGTGCCCGCCATATCCCTCTAGCCGTCCCCCTGAGTGCGACATTCTCGAATCTCGGCGCACAGGCAATGTTACTCCATCGTGCGAACGCCCGGCACCTCGATGGCCAGCCCCACTGCCCCCACCAGCCGACGGGCGGCAAGCCATCGGCTGAACCCAGAAGTCACCACAGGCGCGACGCTCCGGTGGCGCCGCCGGATTAACTCTTCCAGCATCCATGTGATGTTGCCAGTCGGCAGCTGATGCGACTGGATTTAGGTCAAGGTTAGTCGAATTATACACATCGTGTAAATTAGAGAAAACTTCCTATACAATGCCCTTATGAATCCGATAACAAACCCGTATGCGCCCGGAGCCGGCACGCGTCCGCCCGAGTTGGCCGGCCGCGACGAGATCAGAAAAAGGGCGGAGATCGTCTTGGGGCGCTCCAAACTGGGTATGCCGGTCAAGAGCATGATAATGGTCGGCCTGCGCGGCGTGGGTAAAACCGTGCTGTTGGACCGTATCCGTCTCGATGCGGAGCCGTCCGGCATACACGCGGTATGGTTCGAAGCCCCCGAAAATCGTTCGCTCCCCTCCATGCTGGCCCCGCAACTGCGCGTGGCGCTGCTGCGCCTCTCCAACCGTGAAGCAGCCAAGCAATTGGCGCAAAGAGCCTTGGCCGGACTGGCGGGCTTCGCCCGCTCCCTGAAGGTGAAATATCAGGACATCGAAGTCGGTCTGGATTTCGATCCCGAACCCGGATTGGCGGACAACGGAGACTTGGAAACGGACTTGCTGGACTTGCTGGAAGCGGTCGGGAACGCCGCAAGAGCGGGCGATTCCTGTTTGGC
>JAKZUJ010000014.1:0-5049 GCA_047516685.1 Chloroflexota bacterium
CTGATCTGGTGGTACTGCCATTCAGGGGCCTGGCGCCCTCGGCCCTCGCTCCCGCCCGGCGCGAGCCGATCTGGTGGAACGACGAACTGGCGGTATATGCGCCGGCGGGCGCAGTGGCGCCGGTGATGGACCCGGCGCCACAGCCGTTCAGCGTGCAACTGTCGGATGTCCGCCTGGACGGCGGTCAGATCGCGTTTACCGTGTCGTATCTGAACCGTGCCGCCGGGGACTGGGTGGGCCAGGACTGGCTGGTGACCAGCGTTGACGCATCGCCGTGGAAATTCCCGGACGACTTCGAAGATGACGGCCGCCACAAGGGTGTGCAGTGGTACGCGGGTCAACTCGTCTCCAATGAACCGTCCGCCACGCATACCTACGACTTCGACCCGAGTCGCGGTCGGCTCGAGGTGCGGAACGACCTTGGCGCTTTCACGCCGGTCGAGTCTTCGGGCGAAGGGTTGGGGGAGGGAACCTGGACGCTGGGGATTCGGCTCAGACACGATTGGTACGAAGCGGCCTTTATTCCGGTAATGACAGTTGTGGTCGCGGAGACCGGTGAGGTGTCATACCGGGTGTTTGAAGGTGAGCTGGGGGTTCGGTTGACTCGATGACGATCGACCCAACGGTATTGCCTGGGCTGTCGCTGTTTGCCGTGGAGCTGCTGGCGCTCGCGGTGATCGGGTATGTGGTTGCCCGGATCGCGCTGGGGCAGGACGACGACCTGATGGCGCTGGCGCAGGGCCTGGTGATTGGACCGGCGTTGTGGGGTTTGATTGTCAATTTCGTCCTGCACGTGGTTCCGGGGTTGGCGGGCGCTCTGGTCGGCTGGGCCATCGTGTTGCTGCTGGGCGCCGGGCTGGCCTGGCGGGCGCCCGCCAGGCTGCGGGTTCCACCGCGCACGGTCATGGGGTTTGTTGGCGCGGCGCTGGCGCTTGTGTGGATCGGGTTGGCGAGCCGCCAACTCATGGGAATCCCGGACGACGCCATCCACACGGCGCTTCCGGCCAGCATCCGCGCTGGGGCGTTCCCGCCGGAACTGGCGTGGAATCCGGGCGTTCCGCTCGCCTACCACTACGGCGCCGACCTGCTGATCGGGCTGCTAACGCCGCCGATAGGGCCGGATCTGGCGTTCGTGACCGAACTGATGGGCGCCTACCTCTGGGCCGGCTTCGCCCTCGTGATCGTGACGCTGCTCCGGAGTCACGGGTCATGGCTGGGGGCGCTCGTGCTGGCGCCGCTCTTGCTCACGGCTGGCGCCTGGACGCTGGTTTGGTACGCCGAAGCGCCGGACGTCCTCAAAGTTCCTGTCGCGGCGGGGGCGCCCACAGCGGGAATCCGAGCCGCCCTGGCCGACATGTACTGGCCGACGGCCGAACTACCGAGGGTGTGGCCGACCGAAGTATCGCCGCCCAATATCTGGAAGCCGCCCTTTCTGCTGGCCTATGCGCTGGCGGGCGTGATTCTGGAACGGCTGACGACCCGGCGCGCCCAGGGGTGGCTCGTCCACGTGGGCCTGGCGCTGCTGGTGGGGTTCCTGGGACTGATTGATGAAACCGTTGCCCTGACCGTACTTGGACTTTGGGTGATTCTGGCGGCGCTGAATCTTGTGCATGCCAGGCGGGAACGCTTGATCGACAGCGAACTGATCCTGCGCTCAGCAATGGGGCCGGCGCTCGCGGCCCTCCTGCTGGTCGCCGGCGGCGGCGTCCTCACGGGATTCTTGACTGGCGCGCCGCGGAGCGCCGTGTCGTTCCGGTGGCGAAACGACCCGACCAACCACCTCCTGCTCGGCTCATTCAGACAGCTCCCGGGAGGCGTTGGGCTGCTGGGGCTCGGGGTGGTCCCAGTCGCGGCCAGCGCGCTTCTCCTGGCCTTCCGACAGCGTCTTGTGATGGTCCTGGTGGTTGGCGTGAGCGTCTTTCTGCTCGCCGCCCTCACGCTGCAGCACGCGGCCCATGCCGGCGACGCAGTTCGCCTCGACGGGCACGCGCGCAACTTCGGGCTGCTGGCCTTGCTGGTCGCGCTAAGCGTTCGGCTGAATGCGCTGCGGCTTCGCTGGCGCCTGGCCGCGATCGGCTGCCTTACGCTGTTCGTGACTTGGCCAACTGCTGTGCTGCCCATCCATAGGATCCCGCTGGCCCTCGGACAAGGGATCGACGTAGCCAATGCTCAGCCGAGTCGCAGCGAGATTGGGCCGTCGCACAGCTCCATGCGGCGCCATGTGCTCGCCCCGTTGACGCCCCGGGCCATAGCGGACTTCATCCGGGACGAAACGGCAATCGATGCCCGTATCTTCTCTCCTCATCCGCACCAGATGACCGCCGCCACGGGTCGTCCCAACGCTTCAGGACCGGTGGGACATCTGAACCTCCTCCCATTCAACGGTCCCGAGTACGACGACGTGCTGCGCTACCTGGAGCCGGGCGCCGTGGACCGATTGGGGTTTAGTTACGTGCACGCGAACGACGCATGGATAGCCACCCTGCCTGCGCACGCCCAGCGCTGGCTGAATGATCCGGCTTTGTTCGAGCCGCTGATTCGCGACGGCGCGGACACGCTGTACCGCATTGCTCCGGCGTTTCCACGACTGGACACGGTCCGTGCGCCAGAGTCATTCGAAGCGCTGCGCCGGGCCGTGCCAGCGTCGAGCCTGATGTATCTGGCGCCGGGCACTCAGCCACAGACAGACATCCGGCGGGCCACGATTCGGCTGGTCATGACAATGCCGCATGTACAGATGCTGGGTAGCTTGGACCTCGGCGGCGTGTATCTACTGACGAAGCTTCCCACTCCCACCCTGCCGCTGGAGGGGGATAGGCCCGACCTGGTGGTGATGCCCGCGCGGGGGGTGGCGCCCACCGCCTTTGCCCCCGCGCAGCGTGCGCCGATCTGGTGGAACGACGAAGTTGCCGTCTATGCACCGGATGGCGCCGTTGCCGCGCTCATGGAACCGCCGCCTGGTGACTTCAGCATTCGGCTGTCCGAGGTCCGCGTGGAGGACAGTCGCATCGGTTTCACGGCGGCTTTTTTGAATCAGGCGCCGGACCAATGGGTGGGCCAGGACTGGTTGGTGGCAGCCGGCGATGCGTCGCCCTGGGCGCTTCCTTACGAGTTCGAGACCGACGGGCGGCACAAGGGCCGGCAGTGGTACGCGGGCCAGATTCTTCCGGACGATGGCGTCGCGACGGCCAGCTACGAGCTGGACCCACGGGCTGCGAGTCTGTCCGTGCGCGACGAACGCGGGGACTTCATCGACGTGGCCTCGTCGGGCGAAGGTCTGGGCCAGGGCGCCTGGATGCTCGCGGTGCGCCTGCGGCACGAGTGGCATGAGGCGGCGTTTATTCCGGTGATGAAGATTGTGGTCGCCGAGTCCGGCGCTGTGACGTACGAGGTCTTTGAAGGCGAACTGAACGCACGGCTGGCCCAATGACGGTTGACCCAGCGGTGGTTCCCGGGTTGCTGCTGCTGGCCTTGGAGTTGCTGGCGCTGGCCAGCGTCGGCTTTGTGGTGGCTCGGGTTGCGCTACGGCAGGACGACGACCTGATGGCGCTGGCGCAGGGCCTGGTGATTGGACCGGCGTTGTGGGGCTTGATCGTCAATTTCGCCATGCGGGCGGTTCCTGGGATGGCCGGGGCATTGGTGGGTTGGGCCGTTCTCGCGCTCATCGGCGCCGGGCTGGCCGTGCGCTCACCGTCCACGCTGCGCGCATCGCCGCGTCGTGTCGGCGGGTTCGTCGTCGCCGGCCTGGCGCTTTTCTGGGTGGTGCTGGCCGGCCGCCAGACATTGTCGATTGTGGATGCCTACTTGCACCTGGGCCTGGCGTCCTCGATCCGGGCCGGTGGGTTTCCGCCGGCGTTTCCCTGGCATCCGGGATTGCCGGCGCCGTACCACTACGGCGCGGACATGCTGATTGGGCTGCTGGCGCCGCCGTTTGGCCCTGACCTGGCATTCACGACGGAACTGTTCGATACGTACATGTGGACGAGCCTGGCGCTTGTCGTGGGCGCCGTGGTTCTCCACCGCGGATCGTGGATCGGTGTGCTGGTGGCGTGCCCGCTGCTCCTGTCGTTTGGCCTGTGGACGCAACTGCACAACGTCGCGCCCCCGGGAATCTTGCAGGTCCCGGTTATTGCAGGCATCCCCGAGGCCGGCCTGCGCGCCTCGCTGGGAGAGATCTACCGGCCATCCGCGGAGTTCCCGTGGACCGCGGCGGTCGACGCGTCGCCGCCAAATGTCTGGAAGCCGCACTTTGTGCTGGCCTACGCCCTGGCCCTGGTGGTGTTGGAGCGTGCCGCGGCGTTGCGTAAGCCTTGGATTTCCGCTCATGCGGCCCTGGCTGTGCTCATAGGGTTTCTGGGGCTTGTGGGCGAGACCGTCGCGCCGATTGTTCTGGGGCTGTGGGGCGTCTGGGAGGCGCTGAGGCTGGTTGACACCTGGCGGCGGAAGCGTTCCCTGTGCTGGAACTCCCTTCTGCCAGCGGTCGCGGGACCCGCGCTGGCGGCGTTGCTGCTGGCGTTCGGCGGCGGACCGATCACCGATGCGCTGTTCGGATCGTCGCGATCCGGTCTGTCGCTTGGCTGGATTGCCGATGCGGGGAGCCGGCGGCCCGTCGGCGCATTTACCGGGCTACCCGGCGGCGTGGGTGTACTGGAACTTGGCGTTGTGCCGGTTGCGGCCGCGGCGCTGCTGCTGGGCTGGCGCAGTCGCTTGGCGGTGGCGTTGGCGGCTACTGCCGGCCTGCTGCTGCTTGCCGCGCTGACCCTTCAGTATGAGTACTCGCTGGATGTCGTGCGGCTGGACGGCCATGCCCGAAACTTTGCATTGCTGGCTCTGCTGCTGGTGCTTAGCCGCCGCCTCTCCACCTTGCAGCCGCGCTGGCGCCTGGCCGCCGGCGCCGCTGTCCTGGCACTTGTGACGTGGCCAACCGCGGCGGCGCCCGTGCACAACCTCGGGGTGGCGCTGACGCGCGGTCCGCAGGTTGCGAACGCCCAGCTTGACCCGGCTGAGGGCTGGCGCCTGCCCAGCAGGTTCGCGATGCCACGAGCGATT
>JAKZUJ010000015.1:0-17867 GCA_047516685.1 Chloroflexota bacterium
GCCCTGCGCGTAGGCGAAATCGTCACCCGCCGCCAGTCGCCGGTTGAGCTGACGCCAGTCGAATGAACCTCGCAATCATGGCCTCCGGCCGCGGCTCCAACGCGGCCGCCATCCTCAACGCCATTTCCAACGAGGATCTCGACGCCCGCGCCGTCGTCCTGATCACCAACCGCGAAAACATCGGCGCGCTGGATGTCGCCAGGGCGCACAACCTGCCCAGCCATACGGTGCTTCGGCGTGACCTTCCCTCCCGCGACGACCAACAGCGGCGCATGCTCGAACTGCTGCAAACGTCGGGCGCGGACTTCGTGGCGCTGGCCGGGTTCACCTCAATCCTGCGCCCGCCCATCGTCTCGGCCTACCGCGACCGCATCCTGAATATCCACCCCTCGCTGCTGCCCGCCTTCGCCGGCGGCATGGCCCCCGAGCCGCAGTCCGCCGCCTTGCGCGCCGGCGTCAAGATCAGCGGCTGTACCGTCCACCTGGTGACCGAGGAGTTGGACGCGGGTCCGATCGTTGTCCAGGCCGCCGTACCGGTGCTCCCGGGCGACACGGTGGACTCGCTCTCGGAGCGAATTCTCCGGCAGGAGCATCGAATCTATCCTTTGGCCCTGCGCTGGTTCGCCGACGGCTTGGCCCGCGTGGAAAACGGTCAGGTCCACATCGATTCGGAGGAGAGCCAGGCGTTATGGCCGCACCCCGCGCCCTGATCAGCGTCTACGACAAGTCCGGGCTGGACGATCTGACCGCCGGCCTCGCATCCCGAGGCTGGGAGTTCGTCGCGTCCGGTGGAACCGCCACCGCCATTGCCGCCGCCGGGCACTCCGTCCAGGCGGTGGAAGACGTCACCGGCGCGCCGGAGATGCTCGACGGCCGCGTCAAGACCCTGCACCCCGCCATCCACGGCGGCATCCTCGCCCGGCGGGCGTCCGCCCGGCACCTGGCCGAACTGGCCGACCTCGGCATCGGCACGATCGATCTCGTCGCCGTCAACCTTTACCCCTTCGCCGCAACCCTGGCCGCCACGGACGACCGGGCCGACCTGCTCGAGAACATCGACATCGGCGGCGTCGCCCTCATCCGCGCCGCCGCCAAGAACCCGGACGACGTGTGGATCCTCGTCGACCCCGCCGACTACCCCCGCGTTCTGGATGCCATTGACGGCCCGCAAGACCCCGCCACACTCCGCCGCGAACTGGCCGCCAAGGCCTTCGCCCTCACCGCCTTCTACGACGCCCACATCGCCGCCTACATGCAGCAGGACCTGGGCCAGTCGTTCCCCGATCTGCTCACCATCCCCCTCCGCCGCCTCTTGAACCTGCGCTACGGCGAAAACCCCCACCAGCCCGGCGCCTTCTACGCCGCCGGCGCCGCCGAACTGGGCGGCAGCGAACTCTCCGGCGTGGAACAACTGCATGGCCTGGAACTCTCCTACATCAACATTCTCGACCTGCAGGCCGCCTGGGCGTCCGCCAACGACTTCGACGACATCGCCGTATCCATCATCAAGCACACCATGCCCTGCTGCCTGGCCGTTCACCCCGAGTCCCAGGCCGAGGCCTATCGCCGCGCCCGCCAGGCCGATCCCGTCTCCGCCTTCGGCGGCATCGTCGGTTTCAACCGCACGGTCACCCTTGAGACCGTGGCCGCCATGCGCGGCCACCTCTATCACGTCGTCGTCGCCCCCGACTACGAGCCCGACGCCCTCCGGCGGCTGCGGCGGCGCAAGGACCTGCGCATCATGCGCTGGCCCGCCGCCGCGACGCGCCCGCCCCTTCACTTCGAAGCCGCCCACGTCTGGGGCATGGACCGCGGCTACCTCGTCCAGACCCCAGACCGCGCCCCCGCTGCCGACCTGGACCTGCGCGTGGTCAGCCGCGCCCAGCCAACCGAGGACGACCTGGAGCAACTCCGCTTCGGCCTCCGCGTCATCCGGCACGTAAAGTCCAACGCCATCGTGCTAGTCAGGGACGGACGCCTCATCGGCCTCGGCAGCGGCCAGGTCAACCGGGTCAACGCCGTACGCCATGCCACCCAGCAAGCCGGCGACGCCTCCCGCGGCGCCTACCTCGCGTCGGACGCGTTCTTCCCGTTCGCCGACGGACCCGAAGCTGCCCTCGACGCCGGCGTTCGCGCCATCGTGTCGGTCGCCGGCTCGCTCCGCGATCAGGAAGTCATCGACGCCGTGGACGCCCGCCGCGGCATCCTTATTCTGGTCGACGAGCGCCACTTCAGGCACTAACCCCAAACTCATGCTGAACGACGATCGCCCCTCCCCAACCCGCGTCCTCATGGTCGCGGCCGAATTCGACCCCTTCGCCAAGACCGGCGGTCTGGCCGACGTGCTCGCCTCGCTCCCCAAGGCCCTCGCCCGCCGCGGACTCGACGTGCGCGTCGCCATTCCCAGGTACGGCTCGATTGACCTGGACGGCGTCTCGCGCCGGCCCGGCATCGCCCGCTTTCTCCTGCCCTTCGACGGGCGCAACGAACCCGTCCGAATCGACGCCGTCTCCCTCAACGGCTTCGAAGTCCTCCTCATCGACAACCATCACTACTTCAGCTCTCGCGAGGCCATCTACGGCTATCCCGACGACGGCCACCGCTTCACGTTCTTCACCCGCGCCGCGCTGGAAATCCCTCGAGTGCTCGACTGGCAGCCCGACGTGATCCACTGCCACGACTGGCACACCGGCCTGATCCCCAATTGGCTGAACACCACGGACCGCCACCTCCCAGAATTCGCCGACGCCGCCAGCGTCTTCACCATTCACAACCTCGAATACCAGGGCCACTTCGGCCCCCAGGAACTCCAGGCGGCTGGCCTGGAAGCGCAGGGCTTCATCCCGCATCCAACACGCCAGGACCTCAATGACGTCCTGATCTTCATGTCGCGCGGCATCCTCTTCGCCGACAAGATCAACACTGTCAGCCCCCGCTACGCCGGCGAAATCCTCACGCCGGAATACGGCCACGGCCTCGATCCCCTCCTCCGCGACCGAGAGACCGACCTGCACGGAATCCTCAATGGCATCGATACGGACACGTCCAACCCCGCCACCGACCCGCACCTCCCCAGCCACTACTCGCTTGACCGTCTCGACCGCCGCGCCCCCAATAAGCGCGCCCTCCAGACCGCCCTCGGCCTCCCCACCCGACCTGATGTCCCCCTGCTCGGGTTGGTCACCCGCCTGGCCGAGCACAAAGGGCTCGACCTGCTGCTGGCCTCGTTGCCCCACATGCTGGACCGAGGCGCGCAGGTCGTCGTACTAGGACTTGGCGAGCCGCGGCACGAGGAGGCGCTGCGCGAAGTGGCCTTCGCACACCCGGATCAGGTTGCCGCCGCCATTCGCTTCGACAACCAGCTCGCCAGCCTGATCTACGCCGGCAGCGACATCTTCCTCATGCCCTCACGCCACGAGCCCTGCGGCCTGGGCCAGCTCATCGCCATGCGCTACGGCAGCGTGCCCGTCGTGCGCGCCACCGGCGGCCTGGCCGACACCGTGGACGACGTCGATCCCGTCAACCACACCGGCGTCGGCTTCGTCTTCAATCGCTACGACCCCATCGACTTCTTCGGCGCCGTGGCCCGTGCCCTGGAGGTCTACCGCTTCCAGGACTCCTGGACGCAGATCATGCGTCGAGGCATGGCCCGCGACCCATCCTGGGACGTCTCGGCCGCCGCCTACGAACGTCTGTACGCCGACGCCCTCACCGCCCGCCGCAACCAGGCGTCACCAGCCCTGGCCGCGGTCTCCTGACCGAATAGCCGGCGGGGCGCCTCAGCTGCTCAGCCCGGAATCTGCGCTCACACCAACCGCAGCCCCGGCTGAATCTCAACAGGTCCGCCGTCCGCGTCCCCTCGCGCCAGAGCCCAGGCCCCGGCCAACCCGATCATGGCCGCGTTATCCGTACAACGGGCCGGCGCCGGAATGAACAGCGGTATCGACGTCGCCGCTCGCATCTCCACGCGCAGCCGCTGATTGGCGGCCACCCCGCCGGTCACGATGATTGACCGCGCGCCCACGGACATCGCGGCGTCAACCGTCTTTCGCACCAACACCTCAACCACGGATTCCTCAAACGCCAGCGCGACCTGACCGACAAACGTGTCCCGGTCGATGGCGTCAGCCGCAGGGTCGAAGCCCCGCAGGATTGAGGCCGACTCGTCCGGCCCCAGTCGTCGTTCCAGCAGCCGCCGCACCGCTGTTTTGAGCCCGCTGAAGCTGAAGTCATGTGTCCCGCGCAGCCAGGCGCGCGGCAGCGTGTAGGGCGTCCCATTCGCGCCCTCCGCCGCCGCCTGGATCTCCGGACCGCCCGGAAACCCCAGCCCCAGCATCCGCGCCACCTTGTCGAAGGCCTCTCCGGCCGCATCGTCGCGGGTGCGGCCCAGTGTCCGGTACCTGCCCGGCGCATCGACAAGAACCAATTCGGTGTGCCCACCGGACACGATCAGCGCCACCGCCGGCAACGCCGGCCCCGGGTCCACGTCCAGCCACGCCGCCGCAATGTGACCCTCCAGGTGGTTGACCGGAACCAGCGGAACGTCCAGCCCAAACGCCAGTCCGCGAGCGAATTCCAGACCGACCAACAGCGAGCCCGGCAGGCCAGGCCCCACGGTCACCGCCACCGCGCCGATCTCGCCCACTCCCACTCCGGCCTGGTCCAGTGCGGTCCCGCACACGCCGTCGATGGCCTCGGCGTGTATGCGCGACGCGACTTCGGGCACGATCCCGCCGTACGCCGCATGCGGAGCGATCTGCGTCTGGCTCACCGTGGCCGTCGCCTCGCGACCGTCGCGCAAAACCGACACCGACGTGTCGTCACAGGACGTTTCGACAGCCAGCAGCCACGTCGGCATCCCGCTGGTCACAGCCGCGAAGTCCACGTCAGCCGCCGCCGCAGGCCCGCTTCGCCGGCGTCCATCCGCTCGGCAAAGCTGCAACTGTTCAACGCTTCGCTGCGCATGATCAGCGCGTCCTCAAAGTCGTCGCTGTAATACCGCGGTCGCACTCCGCCGTCGCTGAATCCATACTTCCGGTACAGCGCCTGGGCAATCTCGTTGCTGATCCGCACCTCCAGCGTCATCCGCGTGGCGCGAGCCTGCAGGACAATGCGCGACATCTCGATGATGAGCAGCTCGCCCAGTCCCAGCCGGCGGTACGCGGGATCGACGGCAATGGTCGTGATGTGCGCCTCATCCAGCATCACCCAGACGCCGCAGTACGCCACAACGTCGCGAACGTCTGCCCGTCCAAATGGCAGGATCGACAGCGGAAAGTGTCGACGCTTAGGCTCCGGCTCGCTGTTGGTTCGCACCACCAGGTAGTGCGCCCGCTCGTTGTTCATAACTTCGCGGCGGTAGGCATTTCGCGGCCATGGCGTCGGAAAGGACGCCAGTTCGATTCGGCGCACCTGGTCCAGGTGGTCCAGGTGCATGGGCTCCACCACGAAGAGCTCGTCAACCATCGGTCCGCCCGGCTATCCCGACGCCAGCGCCGGTCCAGCGTTTCGCCCGAGTGGCGGGCGCCGCATACACGGGTTGCGCGCCCACCCTGGCCGGTCCGCGGCCCTCCTCGATTCGCTGCTGGGCCAGCCGCACCAGCGCCGCCAACACCTCCTCGCCATCCACCGGCAACACCTGCCGCCCGGAATCCGACAGCGACTGAGCCAGAACCGCATCCAGCGGTCCAGCGACCGGACCGTCGTCCGGCGCAGTTTGTGCCAACGCGTCGGCGTCCACGAGGTGGATCTCGGCATCCTCGGTCGGTGTTACGACGTACCAGCGTCCGCGCCCGGCCGGCAGAACGACTGTTGCGTCAGGACGCCCCGCCGCCTCGGCAACCGCCAGGGCCGTCGGCACGCCCAACAGCGTGGCCTGCCGGGCCAGCGCAAGGCCCTTGGCAAACGCTATGCCGCCGCGCAGGGACCCGAACCGCCCCGGCCCGGTGGCCACCACCACACCGTCAAGCGCCGCTCGCCCACCTTTGCTTAGCACCCGCACTGCCAGCTCGGTCAGGTCGGCGGGCCATCCCGGAGCGAACGCCGCGGTCAACAGCCGCCCGTGCTGCCCAACGGCAACCGCCGGTGTAGCAAACGATGTGTTGAGCGCGACAATCACTCGTACATCAAGCCCGACGACTCCAGACGCCACAACGTCGCGCAAGCCTCAAGACCGATCGCGCGCAGCTCGATGCCGCGCTCTTCGCCCTGGCCCAGCGTCATGTCCACGTTGATCCGCGGCGTCGGAAGCTGCCCGTCGGCCCGCTCGGCCCATTCCACCGCCAGTACGTCAGCTTCCAGCACCACGTCCGACCACCCGATTGACTCCAGATCGTGGTCGCTCTCGATCCGATAGAGGTCCACGTGTGTCAACCGGCGTCCGCCCTCTCGATATTCGTTCACAAATGTAAACGTCGGTGACGTCACATTGTCGGCCATGCCCAGACCCTGGGCGATGCCCTTCACCAACACGGTCTTGCCTGCCCCAAGCGGACCGCTCAGCGCCACGCACAGCGGCCCGCGGCACGCCTGCCCCAGCGCCCGCCCCAGCCGGCGGGTTCCCCGCTCGCCACGGATCGCCAGCGTAAGGCGCAGTTCAACGCTCATGCCCAGCCGTGCCTGTCGGCGTTGCCGTACCGAGACCACGCCCCTAGAATCCGGCCCACCTCCGCCGGCGCCGACCGACGGAGGTTTCGCGTGTACTGGAGCGCCACGTCGTGCATCGTCATGTCGTCAAGATCGCGCCAACCGGGTTCTTTGCGGACTACGGCTGCCATGTCCGCATTCTCGAGGAAGCGCGCGGTCTCCAGGACCAAGGGTATGACGTTACCGTCGTAACCTACCCGGGCGGACAGGACCCGCCTGGGCTGCGCGTTGTCCGAATCCCCGGCTGGCTCCACCGCGGTGGCCCGCGCGTCGGCTCCCACTGGCGCAAGCTCATGCTCGACCCGGCCTTGCTGGCAACCGCCATCACCCGCTTCAGCTCGCGGCGCATCGACATCGTGCACGCCCACCTGCACGAGGGCGTGCTGGTCGGCTGGCCGCTGGCTCGCATGCATGGCGCGGGACTGGTTTTTGACTTTCAGGGCAGTCTCACGCGCGAGATGCTCGACCATCAATTCATTCGCGCCGCCAACCCGCTGATCCACGTCTTCTCGTGGCTTGAGCGCTTGGCGAACCGGCTGCCGGACCGCATTCTCACCAGTTCCGACAACGCACGGCGCACGCTCATCGCCGAGTCCGGCCTTGCGGCCCGTCGGGTCGTGACCGTTACGGATGGAGTGAACCTCACCCGCTTCCACCCACGCCAACCGGCCGACGCGGCCCGCCTTCAGGACCTGCGACGCCGTCTGGGCATCCCACCCAATCGCCTGCTGGTTGGCTACCTGGGCCTGCTGGCCGGATATCAGGGAACCGACGACTTGATTCGCGCCGCGCAACTGGTCCTGCAACGCCATGCAGGCGCGCACTTCCTGGTCATGGGGTTCCCCAACGAGGCGGCCTACAGCGACGCCGCCAACGCCGCCGGCCTGAGCCGGCACATGCACTTCACCGGCCGCGTGCCCTACGCCGACGCCCCCGAGATGCTGCGCGTCCTCGACCTCGCGGTCGCGCCTAAGCGCTCTGAGTCCGAGGGCAACGGCAAGGTCCTCAATTACATGGCGTCCGGCCTTCCCGTGGTGGCCTACGACGGTCCGGTGACCCGCGAATTGCTCGGAGAGGCCGGCCTGCGCGTTCCGGTCGGATCCGTTGAGGGGCTGGCCGACGGAATCCTGCGCTACCTCGCCAGCCCCGACCTCCGAACCGGCCACGGCCACGCTCTGCGCCGGCGCGTCGAGCGCCTGTACGGCTGGGACCGCCAGATCCAGCACGTACTCCGTGTGTACGAATCGCTGCCGAGCCGTTCTTCCTCCCGCTCCCATTCACGGCGAGGGTCGGGATGAGGGTCGATCGCCGATCCGGCGCCCACGCCCGGTCCCGGCTTGCTGGCCCGTCCTCGTGAACCTGATCGTCGGTCATCGCCAGGCCTTCGCGTCCCTATACTCAGCCAGGCACGCTGGCAAGAACTGACGACGATTGACCCACGTCTGAGCGGACTGACGACCCCGGCCATCGCACTCGCGCTCGTGCTTGCCCTGACTCCGCTGGCGCTCGCGCTGTTTCCCCGGTTTCGATCCCGCGAGACGAAGCGCGGCGCCCATCAGTTGACCTCCGCGGCTCGTCCGAGCAGCCGGCTGCCCCTGGTCGGCGGCCCGGTCCTGGCGCTGGCATTGACCGCCGGTGCGATCTTGCACCCGGACGCGCCGCTGTGGCCCCTGGCGGCGGTCGGCGGATTCTTTGTGTTTGGCCTGCTGGATGACCTGGCCAAGACGCTGCGCGGCCGCGGAATCGGTGCCGGCGTCTACTTTGTTGTAAACACTCTGCTATCGATCGTCGCCGTCGCACTGATCCTCGGCCGCGGCGAACCCGCGGCCGGAAGCTTGACGCCCTTCGCGCTGGCAACCCACATCGGAACCGACGCGCTCCTGCCTCTCGGCGCCTGGTATCTGGCCCTGATTCTGGGAACCACCCTTGCCGCTGGCTTCAGTGACGGCATGGACGGCCTCACCGCCGGATCGACGACCATCCTGATGGCGGGCCTGTGGCTGGTGGCCGCACCGCTGACCGGCGCGTGGGCCGGCCTGGTCGCCGCCGGCGCCGCCGGCGCCCTGGCCTGGAACCTGCCCTCCCGTTGGTCGCCCTCCGCCCGCACCCGGCGACGCCGTGCCCGCGCGTACATTGGCGACAGCGGCGCGCTCACCTTGGGCGCTGCCATGGCGGTCGCCGCCATCGTCGCCGGGTTCGACCTGCTGTGGCCGCTGATTGCCGCCCCCCTGCTGCTGGAAGGCTTCTCATCGCTCGTCCAGGCCAGGATTCTCGTACCGGCCTGGCGGCGGCTCGTGGACCCCCGCGCCCCCGATGGCACGCCGCTCCCCTATCAGCGCTTTCCACTCCCGTTGCTCGCGGTCCCCCTGCACTACCACTGGGAACTCCTGGGTCTGGACCGACGCACAATCGTGCTGCTCTTCTGGAGCGCTACCTTTCTGGCAACCGCCGCGGGAGTCGTTGCCGTGCAGGTGTCCGTCGCAACCGCCCCGGCCCTCGCGCTCAGCGGCGCCGTCGGCCTGGCGTTCTGGCTCAGCGCCATGTGGCTCCGACCCGCCTTTCTCCAGGTTGAAGGCGACGCCGTCAGCGTCATGCACGGCCGCCCGTTACAGCTCGGGCCGCTTCGCCTCTACCGACGCCGCGAGACGGTCCAGGACGGTTCGCTGGCCGAAACCGCACTCCACGCCGGCCTCGTCGGTCGCCCCATGAACGCCCACGCCCTGGCCCAGTGGCTCGCCGACGCCCGCCAGCCGGAACACCAGGGCAGTGACTGACGTCCCCGACGGCCTCCACCGGGCCATCGCCGCCGGGCTGGGCAACCCAATGGCCTCCTGGAGGCCGCTGGCTACCGACGGTCGCCACCGCATGTGGCTGCTTGAATCCCAGCCACGGCCCGTCGTCGTCAAGGGCTACCTGCCCAACACCGACGTCTACTACGCCCACCGCTGGCGCCGCGAGGAACGCGCGCTCGACCTCCTGCACCGCTACGCCCCCGGCCTGGCCCCGCACCCCCTGGCCGCCGCCCACGCACCCAACCGTTGGGCCGCCCTGGCAATGCAACACGTCGGCGACCGTTCACTGGCCGACAGCCTTGCCTCGGGATCCGAACCCGACCGATCCAAAGCGCTTGATGCCGCGCTCGACGCCTACCGCCGCTTCCGGTCGGTCACCGAGCAGCTAAGCCCGATGTTCCGCGCCCTGGCGTTTCAGTCCGACCTTGACCGCATCACCCGTCGGACCCTTGAGCGCCGCTACGCCGCCGCCTTCGTCCGGCTGCACAACGCAAACGCCGCGCCCGCACCCACGGCCTTCCCCCGCCGCATCGCCCCCGACGCCCCCTGGGACCTTGTGGAAACCCTCATCAAGCCGCTCCTCGGCAGCCCCCGCCGCATCATTCACAACGGCTTTTCGCCATTGAACCTGATCTGGAACGCCAACCGCCTGGTCGTGATCGACTGGGAAACCCTCGCCGTCGCCCCTCCCCAGATCGACTTCGCCGACCTCCTCACCTTCCCCGGCTGGGGCGCCCCGGACCGCATGGCCCAGCGCTCCGCGTCGATCATGACGGACCAAAGGCTGCGCCTGGACACGTTCTGGGCCGCCGCCGCCGAGCGTTCCCTCACCTACGCCGCCACCGCCCACGTCCGCGGCCACCGCCTACGCCTGGCCAACCCTGCTCTTGCCGACACCTACCAACAACGCCTCGACCGTTACCTCGACTGGTTTTACCTGGCCGCCGCCGAACTCATCCCCGATACCGCCGCTCGTAGCCGCCTGCGCGCCATTGTCGCCACGCTACGTCCACAGACCTGAATCCGATGTTCAGTCTTTCCGACGTCTACGCGGCCGCCGGACAGCCACGGCCGCCCGAGGCGCCAGACCTGGCGATATCCGCCGCCCACTTCGACAGCCGCCGCATCGAACCCGGCATGCTCTTCGTCGCGCTCCCCGGCGAACGGGTGGACGGCAACGACTACCTCGGCGACGCCCTGGGCCGCGGCGCCGCCGCAACCCTGGGCAGCCGAATTGATGAAGCGCACCCGAGCTGGCGCCAGGTAACCGCCCCGGACGCACTCGTCGCCTTCCAGCAACTCGCCCGCGGCATCAGGCGCCACGGTACCGCCACCGTCGTCGGCGTCACCGGCAGCAACGGCAAAACCTCCACCAAGCAGGCGCTGGCCGCCGCCCTCACCGGACACGGCGCCACCCTGGCCACCGACCGCAGCGAGAACACCGATGTCGGCGTCCCCGCCACGCTTTCACGCCTGCGTCCCGACCACCGTTTCGCCGTGATCGAGATGGGCGCGCAGATCCGCGGCGAGATCGCCTCCTACTGCCAGGTGGCCGCGCCCGACGCCGCCGTCATCACCAACATTTCCGGCGCGCACATTGGCCTCTTCGGCGCCATTGAGGCCATCGTCGAAGCCAAGTCCGAGCTCCTTACCGCCCTGCCTGATGGCGCCCCCGCCGTGCTGCCCGCCGACAGCCGCTGGCTCCCCCATCTCCGCGCCCGCGCGCCCGGCCCGGTCCTCACCTTCGGCCGCGACCCGGACGCCGACGTCGTCGTCACCGGCGACATCACGCTTGACGGCACGACCATCCACCTGGACTCCCCGCACGGACGCGGCGAAGTCCACGCCCCCGGGATGGCCGGTCCCATCGACCTGGTCTTCGGCGCGGCCGCGGCCGCCGTGCTGGCGCTGGGGCTGGACCTTCAGCCATCGCTCGACGCCCTACGGGGCTTTCAGCCCGCGCCCCACCGTATGGCCCTTCGACGCACCCCGTCCGGCGCAACCGTCCTCGACGACAGCTACAACGCCAACACCGCCTCTATGCTCGCCGCCCTCCACACCCTTGCCCAATTGCCGGTGCGCGGACGCCGCATCGCCGTGCTCGGCGACATGCTGGAACTGGGCGATGCGTCGCCCGATGCCCACCGCCAGATCGGCCGCGCCGCCGCCAGCGCCGACGTCCTGATCGCCGTCGGCGAAGCCGCCAGCGGGCTGGTGCGCGGCGCACAGGCGGCCGGGATGCCGGGCGACCGGATTCTCCTGCTATCGGCCAGTCTGGAAGACGCCGACTCGCTCGACACTGCCCGCAACTCGCTCGAGAACTGCCTGCGCGACACTCTGACGCCGGCCGACGCCGTCCTTCTCAAGGCCAGCAACGGTATCGGCCTTGGACCGATAGCGGACGCCCTAACCACGGCCTGATCCCCGCGCGCTGGTTCGGGACTGGCTCGCCCGCCCCCGACGCCAGTACTTCGAGCGGGAGCTACAACTCTATCGGCGGGCGACCCGTGGGTGCGGCTGGCCCTCCGGCCTTGGCGGCGCGGCGCTGCTCTCGACGCTCGCGCGCGGCGTCCTCGTCGCGGTAATTCCGAATCCAGGTGGCCGAGAACTCGTCCAGACCGTGCGCCAGGTTGGCCGCCAGCACCGCGTGCCTGATTTCCTTGTGCGTCATGTCCAGGATCGCCGCCGTCAGGCCCGACTCGATCGCCAGCAGCAGCGTGGCGGCGTTCAGTGCCCGGCGGTTCGGCAGTCCGAACGAGACGTTGCTCAGGCCGATGCTCATATTGACGTCATCCTCATCGGCCAGGATGTGAATAGCCCCGATCAGGCCTGGACCGTACGAGTCACTGGCGCCGATGGGTAGGCACACCGGATCGATGATGATGTCTTCTGGTTTGACCCCGTGTTCGCCGGCCGCCGCGATCAGATCCCGAGCGTTCTCCACCCGCTCCGCCGCGGTCTGCGGCATCGCGGCCCCGCCCTTCGTGCACATGCCAATCATCGCCGCCCCATGCTCGGCAATTGCCGGCAGCAGCTCGTCCATGTACTCGGCCTCGAACGGCACTGAGTTCACCAGCGGCCGTCCCTCGGCCACTTCCAGACCTGCCAGCAGCACGTCCACCGTGTAGCTGTCCACGCTCACGGGAACGTCCACCGCCTCCTGCACCGCCCGCACCGCGTCCCGCATCTTTCGCTTCTCGATGTCTTGGTGCGGATCGCCGGTATTGACGTCGATAACCCGCGCCCCGGCCCGGACCTGCCGTTTGGCGTCCCGCTGCACGAAGGCCCAATTCCCGGTGTCGTAGGCGCGTTGCAGCCGCGGCTTGTTCGTCGGGTTCAGCCGTTCCCCGATAGGCGTGAACGGACCGTCACGGCTGACCACGACCTCCAGCCCCTCACGGCCTCGCAATATGGTATTCACAGCCAGGCACACCTCGCGGACGGCACGGTTAACCCAAGGCCTAGCTTGGGCGGCCTGAAAGGATACGCGCGCCACTCACCACCTTCAACGTCGTGGGGGACTACGCCCGGTCGCGAAACAACGCGTCCGCCACCGCCAACGCGCTCCGCGTGGCCGCCACGTCGTGCACGCGCACCATGTCCGCGCCCTTCACCACCGCCGCCACCGCCGCGGCCAGCGACCCTTCCAGACGCTCGGCCGGCGGCCGTCCGGTCAATTCGCCAATGAATGACTTCCGCGACACACCCACCAGCATCGGCAGTCCGATCTCCCGAACACGTTCCAGTTCGCGCAGCAGCTCCACGTTTTGCGTCGGCGTCTTTCCAAACCCGATCCCGGGATCGAAGATCAATGCCTCGCGCGCGATCCCCGCCTGCAGCGCCGTCTCCACCGCTTCCCGACCATCCCGCACCACGTCGGCGGCAATGTCCGTGTACGCCACGCCCTGGTACTGCCCACCCAGCGACGTCAGCACCGCCCGCGCCCGGCGGTTGTGCGTCAGCACCAGCGGAACCCCGGACGCTGCCGCCACCCCGGCCAGCGCTGGATCGTCGCGCAGCCCACTCACGTCGTTAATGGCGTTGGCCCCGGCGGCAATGGCCCGCTCCGCCACCGCGGCCTTGCGGGTATCAATCGAGATCGGCATCTCCGGCGCCTGCCGTCGCACCTCCTCGATCGCCGGCAACACGCGCGACAGCTCGGTGGCGGCGTCCACTGGCGCGGCCCCTGGACGCGTCGACTCGCCGCCGATATCGATCACGTCTGGACACTCATCCACCAACAGGCCGACCCGTCGCTCCAGCGCACCGGGTACGGCTGCCACACCGTCCCCGCTGAAGGAATCGGGCGTCGCGTTCAGCACCGCCATCACATACGTTCGCTCGCCCCACGCGAACTCCCGCCCACCAATCCGCAGCCGGCCGGCCATTCCTGAATGCACAAGTACCCGACCACAGGCGATACTGCCCACGAACCGACGGAGTATTGCACCAGATTGAGGGTCGTCCCGTGAGGTCCAGTCGTGTGACCCAACCATTCGCGCGCCGCTCGCTCCTCAGGCTGGTCGGCTTCGGCGCGCCCCTCCTGATCACGCTGGCCGCCTGCGGCGAGGTGGCCCCCGAACCCGAGCCCACCCCCGCCGAGGAACTAACCCCCGAGCCCCTGGCCGAAAACCTGGCCCGCGAACTGCCCGCCATGCCCGAAATGCGCGCCGGCAGAACCGACAACCTGGAGCAGCGCACCGAAACCGGTCGCTTCGACCGCGTGGTGTACTTCTCTGAGCTAACGGCGGGCCACATCCTCAACTACTACCTGGACGAAATGCCCGCTCTCGGCTGGAAGGAACTGTCGCGTTCTGACCTGACGGCCAAGGGCGGCGAACTGACGTACGAAAGTCCCAGCGGCGCCCAGCATCTGCTCATCAAAGTCGAACGCCGCGCCCGCAACACCTCCTCGGCCGTCCTCGAACTCACCACCACCCGCGCCGGCTGAACCCAGCGAGTCCGTCTTGTTCCTTCGCCCTCGGGCGAGGGTGGGGTCTTCCGGGAGGGCGGCGCTACTCCATCAGCCTTTCCACGACGAGTCCCTGTTACCGGGGATCCGCCACGTCGTCCGCCGACATGTGCCGCACCGTCTGCCCCGTTGCCACAAACGTCCGGCTCACTTCCGGCTTCCCATAGGTCCACACGATCCGCATCTGCGTCTCACCGTCATTCCAGAACCGGTGGTGCGCCCCTTCCGGAATCCACACGTGGTCGAAGGGCTGCAGCGTCAGCTGCTCGCCATTGATCTCCGCCGACGCCACGCCCTCCACGCAGGTAATGCACTCCTCCGTGTCGTGAAAGTGCAGCGGCAGGCCCGCCCCTGGCGCCATGATCGTCATGCCCGTCGAGACGTTTTGCGCGCCCTTCGCACCGCTCATCAGCGGAATGCTCCGCACCCCGCCGCCCCGATCAAACACTTCGGCGTCCGTCTCCCGAATCAACACTCGCCCCATGGCTCGCTCCTGCCTGTCAACGCATTTCCGCCAGCCTAACCAACGACCGCCGGCCCCTTACCGCCACACCGCCGCCACAAACCCAGCCGCCGTCAGATACCCGCGCGGCTCCGGCATCCCCTTCGCCAACGCAGCAGCCAGCCGCATCGTCAGCGAGCGCCCAGGCCGCCGCAGCGCCTCCTCAAACTCCCGGCGCACATCCGCCGGCTCGTCTCGCACCAGCACCAGCCGCACGTGCGGACCCGTCCCCCAGATCTGCAAAAGGAACCGGATCGACTCCATCCCAGCCGCCAATTCCCTCTCCGCGACCAGCACCGTCACCCCGTCGCGCGGCGCCGCGGTTTCCGCCAGACCCATCAACGCCCCCGCGCCCAACCCCGTAAGCGCGCTCGGACCGCCCGTGTCCAGCACCCGCGCCACTACCTCCGGCTGGCTGGCCTGCGCCGCCTCCCCCACCGCCGCCAGCCCGTCGCCTAGCCCCGGCGCCAGCCAGAACAGCTTCTGCTCAACCCACGCCCCGTGCCCCACGCTGCGTGCCCCGTGGCCCAGGCTGCGCGCAGCCTGGGACCCGCCCCTTTCAACCGCCGCCGCCGCCAAATGCTGCGACGCCTGAAAGGGCGCCCGCCCCGCCGCCCCGTCCTCCAGCAACCGCCGCGTCGCCTGCGTCGCCTGCTCAAAGTCGTCCGCCGGCAGAACCGCCCGCGACTCAATGAACTCCGGCAGATCGTCCACCGCCGTCTCGCCGCCTGGATACACCTCCACGTCAATCGCCAGGTCCGTCCACTCCAGCACGCCGGCGCGAAATGCCGCCGGCGTCGTCACATTGCAATACCAATGCACCCCGGGCGCCACCGCGTGCATCACGTGCGACCACGCATCGCGCTCAAAGCTCAGGTCCTCGCCGTGGTCCGAAATCCACAGCTCCCGCCCCGGCATCTCATACGTCGTGCCCTTCGGCACGTGCACGTCCAGCCGGTCGCCGTCCGATAGCGAAACCGTCCCCTCCACTTCCCAGGCAGGCACGTCGGTATTCCACCGCAGCTTCCGCAGCCGGATGGCGTCGCCAGTCATCCGCTCGACCCAGGTCGCCATAGCCACGAACTACGCTGGTGTCAGGCGGAGCCTGCGCCCAGCGCGTCCAATTCCGCCACCCGCGCCAGGGCCTCGGTCCACACCGCGTCCGGAATACGCGTCCGGGCCTCATGCACATTCGTCTCAATCTCAGCCGGGGTCGCCGCCCCCGTCAGCACCGCGCTGATCCCCGGCCGGTCCAGCACGTACCGCATGTTCAGGTGACGAAACTCAACCTCGCGCTCGCGGCACCAGTCCCACCACTCGCCCGCGCCGCGAACGTCGTCCGCGGGAAAGTAGCCGTAGCCCGCCTTACGCGCAGTGACCCGAGGATCTCCCTTCGCCAGCAGCCCCAGCATCTGCGGCGACCCCAGCAGCACGCCCACCCCGGCCTTCGACGCTTGGTCAATCAGCCCCGCCGCCTGGCGCCGCACCAGGTTGTAGTCCGCGAACGTCAGAATCACGTCAACCCGCCCCGCCTCGATCGCCGCCCGGTGATACGGAATGTCCCGCGCGCCCAGGCCCACATAGTCCAGCAGCCCCTCGTCGCGCAGCGCGTCCAGCGCGTCGAATCCGTCTTCCGGCCTGAACACCGGCGCCATCGTCGGCGGATCGTGAATCAGCACAATGTCGACCCGGTCGCGACCCAGCAACTTCAGGCTCTGCTCCAGCGACCAGCGAATGTCGTCCGCCGCATAGCTGTAGCGTCGCGCCGCGTGCGTGCCGACCTTCGTCGAGATCGTCAGCTCCGGCGCGTCCACTTCCGCCAGCGCCATGCCAATCCGTCGCTCGCTCGGCTCGTACAGCGGCGAGGTATCGATATGCGTGATCCCCAGCTCCAGCGCCCGCTGCACCGTGGCCACCGCCACGCCATCCATGCGCCGCGTGGCTTGCAACGGGTCGTCCAGCAGCGGATCCTCGCGTCCGCCAATAAACGCCGCCCCCAGGCTCAGCTCCGTTAGCTCCAGCCCCGAACGACCCAGCCGCCGCCGCGGAATCCCGGACACAGGCCACACCCAGGCAGTCAACGCCACGAGATTCTAGACCGCGAACGCCAACAGCCCGTGTCGAACCACCCCCCAAGCAACCGACCCAAAGCCGCCGTCTTATCCCTCTGATGTAGGGGCGGCGTCACAGACCCGCCCGTCTTCCGCGCAAACCTCACCGCCTGCCCACCCCGTTCGTGGCGAGCCGGCCCGCAGTCCTTCGGAGGCCCGTGTCGAACCACAGCCCCGAGCAACCATGCCCGAGCCGCCTTCCTATCCCTCCGGTGTAGGGGCGGCGTCACAGACCCGCCCGTCTTCCGCGCAAACCTCACCGCCTGCCCACCCCGTTCGTGGCGAGTCGCCCCCCCGTTCGTGGTGAGCCGGCCCGCAGTCCCCGGAGAGCCTGTCCTGAGCTTGTCGAAGGAACCGTATCGAACCACCCTCCCGTTCGTGGTGAGCCGGCCCGCAGTCCTTCGGAGGCCCGTGTCGAACCACAGCCCCGAGCAACCATGCCCGAGCCGCCGTCTTATCCCTCCGGTGTAGGGGCGGCGTCACAGACCCGCCCGTCTTCCGCGCAAACCTCACCGCCTGCCCACTCCGTTCGTGGTGAGCCGGCCCGCAGTCCCCGGAGAGCCCGCCCTGAGCTTGTCGAAGGGCCTGTCCTGAGCTTGTCGAAGGAATCGTGTCGAACCACACTCCCGTTCGTGGTAAGCCCACTCCTCCCACTGGAACGAAGAGCACCGCCGCCGCCTACATCCAATCGCCAAACGCCAGACCCAAGCCCAATTCGGCCGCTACCGCACCAAAGACCTTATCCTTGCCTACATGAACGCCCTGGCCGCCGGAGACACCAAGGCCCGGATGGCGCTGTAAAGACCAATGCGAGTCGTTGAAGACCCACTCAACCGGGACACCAT
>JAKZUJ010000016.1:0-32647 GCA_047516685.1 Chloroflexota bacterium
CTCGGGTCGCACCGAGACCGGAGGCAACGTGATCGCTCCCAAGTCGCGTGTTCCCGCATATACCTTCCCGACGACGCTGGCCGAGCAGAAGGCCGCTCTGGCAGCGAACCCGCTGATGCAACGCCTGCTGGCGTCGCGTGCCTCGTACGCCGGGCTGCGCCACCGGCCTGCCTATCACTACGTCAACCCGGAGTCGACGCTCAACGATCCGAACGGACTCTGCTTCTGGCACGGGCGCTGGCATCTGTTCTACCAGGCGTATCCCCCGGAGGACGATCGGCAGCACTGGGGGCACGCGGTGTCCGATGATCTGGTGCATTGGCGCGATCTGCCCTACGCCATCTATCCCAGCCCCGAGGACAAGTGCTTTTCGGGCTCGACCCTGGTTGAGGACGACCGCGTAATTGCCATCTACCACGGCGTCGGCGCCGGCAACATGGTCGCGACCTCCAGCGATGCGCTTCTGCTCAATTGGGAGAAGGTCGCAAACAAGGCCGTGATCCCGAAGCCGGACCCGAACGGTCCTCCGGTGCCCTACAACGTGTTCGATCCGTGCATATGGACAAAGGACGGCGTTTACTACTCGCTCTCCGCGGGAACCAAGCCGGAGGGCCCTTCTGGCATGCCGGTCCGGGCAAACTACCTGTTCCGGTCAGAGGACCTGGAGCACTGGGATTACCTGCATCCCTTCGTTGAAGACGACCACTACACCATGGTCGGCGACGACGGCGCCTGTCCTTACTTCTGGCCCATTGGCGACCGCCACATGCTGCTCTTCTACAGCCATACGAGCGGCGGCCAATACCTGCTGGGCGACTACGACACCGAGCGAGACAAGTTTGTGGTGACCCACGGCGCGAAGTTCAACTTTGGGCCGTCAGGGCCATCCGGTCTTCACGCTCCGTCGGCGACGCCGGATGGCAAGGGCGGCCTGATCGTGATCTTCAACATGAACCCGGGCAAGCCCACGCCGCGCTGGAACCAGATCATGACCCTCCCCCGACGAGTCACGGTCGACGGAGACGCGGTGTTCATCGAACCGGTCGAGACGCTTACCTCGCTGCGGCAGGCCGAGCAAGACCTGGGTTCGCTACGCCTGCCGGCCAACCAGGAGGTTGTGCTGGACGGGACATCCGGCGACGCGCTGGAGCTTGAGCTGGAGGTCGAGCCATCCTGGGCGCCGATGGTTGAACTGAACGTCTTGCGCTCGCCAAACCGAGAAGAGTTCACGCGCGTCGCGTTCTACCGCGACCGTGGCTATCGCAGCAACCACTTCAACATGCGACTGATCGGACCGCTCGGGACCCACCTGAGCCAGATCTCGATCGACACGTCGTACTCGTCCATCGCCCCTGATGCGTTGTCGCGCGCGCCGGAGAATGCACAATTTCGAATTGCGCCCGACGAACAACTGCGGCTGCGCGTATTCGTGGATCGCAGCGCGGTGGAGGTCTTTGCGAACGGGCGGCAGGCCCTGGCCGTGCGCGTCTATCCGGAGCGTGAGGACAGCGTGGGTGTCTCGTTGCGATCGCAGGGGGCACCCAGTACCGTTCGGTCGTTGAAGGCCTGGACGCTGGAGTCGCTCTGGGACTGAGTCTGAGAAGCCAGCGCGGTTAGCGGCTTTTCCAGTCCAGGTCGATGTCGGGCAGCATGGGCAGTTCCTGCATGAAGCGGTAGAAGCGGCCGGTCGGCCCGCCGTCCGGCAGCGAGGCCAGCCAGACGGCCGTTGGCACGGCCTCGGACGGCGGTACGGTCGACGTGGGGTTCATGTCGGTTCGAACCGAACCAGGGCTCATGGCGTTGACCAGCACGTTGGCGGCCTGAACCTCTTTGGACATCGAGATCGTGAGCGCGTTGACCGCGGCTTTTGAAGCGGCGTATGCGGATTCGCCGGGATTGCACATGATGGCGGAGCCCGAGGACACGTTGACGATGCGCCCGTAGCCAGCCTCGATCATGTGCGGCAGCGCCGCGTGGCAGCAGGCAAAAAGTCCGACGAGGTTGACCGCTTGTACCCCTGCGAAGGCCTCGGGTGAAACCTCGGCCACCGGCCCGCGAGCGGTGCTGACGCCGGCGTTGTTGCACAAGACGTCAAGTCGGCCATGACGCGCGACAACGCCTTCAATCGCCCGACACACATCGGCCGAGTCGCTCACATCCAACCTCACGACTTCCGACGTGCCGGCCGTTGCCTCAATCTCTCCGGCAACGGTGCCCATACGTGCTTCGTCGCGCGCCGCCAGGATCACGTGCGCGCCGGCGCGCGCGTAGCCGAGCGCAATTTCGCGTCCAATTCCCCGGCTGGCGCCGGTAACCATCGCGATTCGACCAACAAGACTCATACAGATCGCCCTTCCAGCCGCCACGACCGAGACAGCGGTTACACAGCCCGTCGCGCCGGCTCAGGCCAGCGCTCCAAAAAGCGGAGACCCTAGCTACCCTGGCTGGATTCCTTGGCCTCCTTGGCTTGATCAAGGCCGGAACGGCGCGCCTCGGAGTCCTTCTCGAAGTCCGTCGCACCCACGCAGCCGCGTCCGCAGCGTCCCGAGGGCCGAAACTCAAAGGAATCACTGTCGGCGCAGGCGCCAAGCCCGATCAGGGCCGGCCCAACGATCAGCGCGCCGATCACCGCGCGTCGACCTAGCACTCGAGGAGCATGGCTGAACATGGTCCTGGCTCACAGATGCCCGAAGCAGACATGAGCATAACCTAGGCAACCAATTTGGCGGACGCCGCGCCTTGGCCGGACCCGGCCAGCGTCGGAGTGGCTATTGAACCTGCAGCGGCCGCCGTAGCTTGACCGGAACGTCGATCAGCGACGGACGGTCCAGTTCCAGCGCCTCACGCAGCGTGGCTTCCAGCGTCTCAGGCGTCGCTCGCATCCCGACGGCGCCGAATGACTCGGCAAACTTCACGAAGTCGGGATTCTGCAGATTCACCTCGTAGTCGTTGGCGTAGTCGCGCAGGAAGTCCTCTTTGATCGCGCCGTAGGCGTCATCGTTCAGGATCACGACCGGAACATTCAGCCCTTGCTGCACGGCGGTCGCCATTTCCTGCGCCGTAAAGAGGAAGCCGCCATCGCCTGTCAGCGAGACGACGGGTTGGTCGGGCGCCACCAGCTTGGCCCCCAGCGCCACGGGGTAGGAATAGCCAAGCGTTCCGAACGCCAGACCGTACAGCCAGGTCCGTGGCTCGTAGAACGGCAAGTGCTCCCGGCTCCAGTAGCCGAGCAGATGCGGATCGCTGGCCACGATCGCGTTTCGGGGCAGTGCATTCCGAATCGCCTGCATCAGTCCCCATTCCAGGGGTGCGCGCTGCGCCAGTTCGGCACGAACTTCATCGCGCGCAGCCCGCCCAGCGTCCACCCACTCGTCTCGATCCACCTCGGGCGCGTCGGCGGTCGCCTCCACCAACGCGGCCAGGCCGGCTCGCGCGTCGGCGTGCACCCCAATCTCGGCGGGAAAGTTCTTGCCCGGCTGCGTTGGGTCGATGTCGATATGCAGAAGACGCTTGGGTACGGGCAGCGACCAGCGTCCAGAGGACAGATACGAAAAGCGCGCGCCGACCGCGAGCATCACGTCCGCCTGCTCCATGAACCGTCGGACTGGGCCGTGTTGGTTCAGGTTGCCGACCACCAGGGGATGGTCCTCGGGCATTGCGCCCTTGCTGGTAGTGGTCAGCATGACCGGTATGTCCAGCGACTCGGCCAGCGTACGCAACTCGGCCGAAGCGCCGGACATCATCACCCCACCGCCGGCCCAAATGAGCGGCCTCTCGGCCGTGGCCAGGATTGAAGCAATGCGCTCCAGATCGGATGAGTCGCCTTGCGGCGGTTGGTGCGTCTCCTGCTTAAGCAGTTCCACCTGGCCTTCGCCCTGAAAGACGTCAACTGGAATCTCGACTACGACCGGCCGCGGCCGGTTCACCTGCATCCGGCGCAGACCTTCGTGGATTGCGCCGGGAATCTCGCCGGGCGACATGGCCTGCCGGCTCCACTGGCTCAGGCGACTGAAGACTCCGAACTGATCCTTGCTTTCGTGGACGATCCCCCTGTCCTGGTACAGGTACGCGGACATATCCTCCGCCATGATGTTCAGCAGGGGAATGCCGTCGCCGTAGGCTTCTCCCATGGGCGTGGCCACGTTGAGCGCCCCCGGCCCAGCCGTGCTCAGGATCGTCGCCGGCTTGCCCGTGACCCGAGCCGCACCGATGGCCATGTAGCCAGCGCCCTGCTCGTGTCGAACGAGTACGTGGCGGACTTTGTCCTGCCGCATCAGTCGGCCGTACAGGTGTTCACTGTGATATCCGGGAATCCCAAACACCAGATCGATGCCTTCGGAGATCAGACTCTGGACCACGGCGTCGGATCCGGTCATTACTTCCATACGAGAACTCCCGCGCGGCTCATGCGAGCGCTGATCGTAGCCGACTATCGGTTCCCCCCCCGGTTTGACGACCTGCGTGCCGCGAGCCTTGTCCGAGCCAGATTCGCAAGTTGTGACAATTCGGGAACTCGCAGTAGTGCCAGCGCGGCGATATAGACAGCCATGATTCCCGCGCCGCTCGTGAGCAGGACGCGCCAGCCGGCGGCGCCCTCGGGGGCCAGCATCGCTGAGGTCCACTCGCGCAGGACCAGCCCGGTCACAGCCGCAAGACCTCCGGCCGCAATGACGCGGGCCCCGAAGGACCACAAGCCAGGATCGCCAAAACCGCCCAGCCGACGCCATAGCAGCCAGCCCAACACCGCGCCGTGCAGGCTGTTCTGCACCGAATTGGCCGCTACCAGCCCGAAGACTCCGAACGGCTGAACCAGCATCAGCGCCGTGATCAAGTACGCCAGGCCGCCGCCAACGCCCACCAACACCGGCGTCAGCGTGTTGCGGGTGGCATAAAACGACGCAATGAACACCTGGTCCAGCACGGTCAGTGGCAATTGAATCGCGTAAATCAACAGCGCCAATCCCGTCAGATTCGTGGCCGCCGCGTCAAAGGCGCCGCGTTCGTAGACCACGCGAATCACCGGAACGCTCAACACCGTCAGGATTACGGTGACTGGAACCATCAGCGCGAAGGCCCCGCGCGCCGCGGCCACCAGTGCGGATTTGAACCTCACCGCGTTGACGAGCTCGCGCGGATCCTCCGGGGCGCTCCGAGCAAGCACGGGAAGAAACGACAGCGCAATTGCCGACCCAATCAACCCGAGGGGGAATTGCTGCAAACGAGTGGCGAATCGCATGATCGCCAGGCTGCCTTCGCCAGTACGGGACGCGAGATTGGTGTCCACAATCACCAGGCCTTGGGCCACGATCAGCCCGGCCGCGATGGGCACATAGAGGCGCAACGCGCGCGCGGTGTCCGGGTTTCCCCGCCAGGCAGGCATTGTTAGGCGAACGCCGTCCCGAGCCAGCGCGGGGAGCTGAACCAGCAAATGCGCACACGCGCCCGCCAGGTATCCGATGGCCACGCCCGCTGGGCCCACTACTGGAGTGAGCGCCAACGCCAGCACTATCAGCGTGCCGTTAAGCGTCGCCGGTCCGAACGAGGGCGCAGCGAAACGATCGCGGGCGTACAACCGAGCCGCCGTGACCGCGGACAGTCCCAGGAAGAGCACGGCGGGCAGGGTGATGCGGGTCATGACGACCGCCGTATCACGCGTCGCGTCGGACAAACCGGGCGCGGACGCGGCCACCAGCGGCTCCGCCAGCGCCACCATGACGACAGTCACGCCGACCAGCGCCAGACCAACGGAAACCAGCAGTGACGAGAATGTGCGGGCCAGGCGGCGCTCATCCGAGGCCATCTCGCTGAAGAGCGGAATCAGCACGCCGGAAACGGCGCCGCCGATGACCAGTTCGTGCACCAGCTGCGGCAGGCGAGTGGCTACCTCGAAGGCGTCGGTCGTACCGGATGCTCCGAACAGGGCGGCAATGACCGGCTCTCGCACGATCCCAAGCAGCCGGCTCAGAATGTTGCCGGACGCAACCAGCGCGGCAGCCAGCGCCACCCGCCGGGCCGTCGCTGGGTTCACGTGGTGCGGCGCCGCGCGATGAGTTCGCTAGAGGCGTGGCCGGGCGCGAGGGGCACGAACAGGGCAGGAATCCCGAGTCGCTCGAGGGTGGCGGTCTCGGGTAGGGTCCGGCCGCCCGCCGCCGGATCGTAGTCCGCGCCCTTGACATAATACGCAGGACGCAAGTGCTCAATCAGACGGTCCGCTGTCTCGTCGTCGAACGGCGTTACCGCATGCACCCAGCGCACCGCGAGCAACACGGTCAACCGGTCCTCCAGCGACATCAGCGGACGTTCCGGGCCTTTCAGCTTTCGAACGCTCGCGTCGCTGTTCACTCCCACCACCAGAACGTCGCCGAGCGCGGCGGCGCCGCGGAGAAGGGCAACGTGACCCGGATGAATAAGGTCAAAACACCCGTTGGTCAGCACGAGCTTCCTGCCAGCGTCGCGCTCGCGCGCTCCCAGGGCTGCCAAGTCTTCCGGCAGGACCACCGTGGCCTCAGGCGTACTGGACACCGGCCTCGCGCACGATCTCAGCATTCGACACCACCGCCACGCCGAGCTGCCGAACGACGACCCGGGCCGCCAGCGAGGCCAGGACAGCCGCCTCGATTGGCATCGCTCCACCCAGGAAGGCCGCCGTCATGGTCGCGGCCACGGTATCGCCGGCTCCCGTGGGGTCCGCGACCCGACCCGCGACAGCTGCAGGAATGAAGACGCGCTCCGCGTCTCCGGCGTCCAGCGCCATTCCAGCCGCGCCGAGAGTCACGAGCACTGCCTCGACCCCGACCGAATGCCGAAGTTCGCCCGCGGTGGCCAGGGCGTCAGCGGTTGAGGTGATTTCACGTCCGAGTTCTGCTTCGGCTTCCGGCTGATTGGGCGTAAGCAGCGTGGCGTCGCGGAATCTCGCAAGGTCGCCGTGCGCGTCGGCGGTAACCACCAGCCCTGCCTGGCGCGCCGCTGGCAGGGCCGCGTCGAGCACCGACGCGCTGACGGCGCCGACTTCATAGTCGGAGATCACCAGCGCGTCGGCTGCCGGGATCGCGGTTTCCAGGTAGGAGGCAATTGCGTCGCTGGTCGCTTGCTTGACCTCAGACCGATCCAGCGTATCCACGCGCGCAATCATGCTCTGCGGCCTTTGCCGGTCGCCCCCGGCCCAAATCCGCAGTTTGACAGCCGTGACCCGGTCCGGATCGCGCAGCAGACCGTCGGTTTGAATTCCGTGCTGCTCGAGTCGTTTGGCCAGCCGGTCGGCCATCGTATCGGCGCCAACGACACCAGCCACGACCACGTCGCAGCCAAGCCCTTTCAGGTTGGTCGCCACGTTTGTGGCCCCGCCCGGAATCAACAGCCGCTCCTGCTGCTCGATGACGGGCAGCGGCGCTTCGCGCGACAGGCGGCGAGCCAGGCCAATGATGTGTTCGTCCAACATCATGTCGCCGAGCACGATTACCCGCTTGCCGGCCGCGCGCTCAAAGACCTCAGCCGCGCGCTTGGAGGTGATTGTCGGGCCGCCGGGCCCCATCAATCAGCCGCGTGCCGCGCGCAGGTACGCGGCGCACTGGCGCAGAGCCGTGGCAGGGTCCCCGCGCATGCCGCATTCAAGGGCCGTGGATCCGACGTAGCCGATATCACGGAGCGCGGCATAGACCGCCTCGAAGTCGATCGACCCCGTGCCCGGATGCGCCCGTTGGTTGTCCGCAAAGTGCACGTGCCCGATCCAGTCGCCCGCCGCTCGGATGCTCGCGGCCAGGTCGTCTTCTTCGATACTCATGTGGAAGACGTCGGCGAGAACTTTCACGCGCGGGCTTCCTACCCGCTGGGCGATAGCAATGCCGTCCGCGAGTGTGTTGATCAAGTGCATCTCATAACGGTTGAGCGGCTCGACCGTGATCGTCACCCCCGCGGCCTCGGCATGCGGGGCCAGTTGGTCCAAGGCCCGCACGTAACTATCGGCCTCATCCTCCGCGAGAATGTCGGATGGCAGTGGGCCGCGGACCGGCACGGAAATCAACACCGTCACGCCCAGTTCATGGCAGGCGTCAAGCGCGCGCCGAGTCTGATCGATTCGGCGACGCTGCGAATACTCGTCCGCCACCAGGTCCAAGCTTCTCCCGGCGGGGCACATGCTCATTGCGGGAATTCCAGCCGCGGCCAGTGCGCCGCGGTATTCGGTGACCTGATCCACCGCGTCACTGTGGAGTTCGACCGCTTCGAATCCCGCGTCGGCCAGGCAGGCTATTCGCGCTGCGACCGAGTCGCCGGGTGCCAGCCGCACCTGAGCCGATAGTTTCATCGTCGGGCTTCGCTCCTTCGGGGCGGCAGCGTAGCAGAGCATGAATACTTTCCTGCTATCATTTGCCAAGACTTTCAGTCACCTCAGAATCGGTCGTACGCCTCCTTTGAATAAGCGTAAGCGCGTGGCGTGGCGCAAGCACCGCCGGACCAAGAAACGTGGCCGCCTACGTCGCAAAGCTGAACGCGAAGCCGGCAGCGCACCTGCTCGCCGACGTTCGCGTCAAAGCACCTAGCGGCCCGGCCGTCGAGCCGCCCTCGGCCTTAATGGCTGCCGTGTCAACGGGCAGACAGCGCAGACTGTCGAACGGCGTCGAGCTAATCGCGACTCCCATGCCCCACACCGCGGCCGTAAGCCTTCATGTCGCGTCCCGGGTTGGCTCGGGCAGCGAAGCAGCCGAAGCCGGTGGCGTCACGCACTTTGTTGAGCACATGCTGTTCCGACAGCGTGCCCACGATCCGGGCGCATTTGCCAGTGCCGTCGAGCGTCTCGGCGGCCAGATCAACGCGGCCACCGAACCGGAACTGACGGTTGTGGGCGCAAAGGTGCCCGCCGAAGCCTGGGCGGAGGTGCTCCAAGTCGTGGCGCGCATGGTGCTCGAGCCAGCCATGGATCCGGACGAAATCGAAAAAGAGCGCGCCGTCATTCTGGATGAACTGGGCCTGCTGGAGGACCTGCCGGACGAGTCCGCCCGCCGAGCAGTGTTGGCCGGCCTCTGGCCCAATCATCCCTTTGGGCGCGAGATTGCAGGCACCACGACGACCGTTCGTTCGCTGACGAGGGAAGCGCTGCTGCGGCGGTCAGCGGCGATGTTCGCCGGGCGAAACACAATCGTCAGCGTGGCGGGAGCGATCCACCCCGACGAGGCGCTCGACACGCTGACACGGGCCTTCGAATCGGCGCCCACCGGTTCCCGCGAGGTCTATCCATCGTTCCAGCCAAATGGCCGGACGCCGGCGAACGTTCAGATCATTCAACGCAAGGCCGAGCAGGCCTACTTTTCCATTGCGGGGTTTACGCCTGGTCGGACCAGTGGCGATCGCTATGCGCTTGAGTTGCTGGGCGCGGTGCTCGGAGCTGGGTTCGGCGCTCGGCTGGTCCTGGAAATACGCGAACGTCGTGGATTGGCGTACGACATTGGCGCCGATGTTGGGCACTGTGGCGACCAAGGCGTCCTCTCGATAGACGGAGCAACCGAACCGGACTTGCTGACGCAAGCCGTTGCCATCGTGCTGGGTGAGCTCTCCGACGTTGCCGCCGCTGGCGTGACGGTTGACGAATTTGAACGTGCCCGCGCGTTTACCGTTGGCGGCCTTGTGCGTGCACTCGAGGACTCGGCGGTCGTTGCGGCCTGGTATGCCCGCGAGCAGGCGCTGGAACCAGACCCGCTGACTCCGGACGAACTGATGGCGCGATTGCGCGCACTGACCCGCGACGACGTGAACGCCGCCGCGCACGCCTGCCTGACCCATAACTGGCCGCTGATCGCCGTGGCCGGACCGCTGGACGCCACGCTCGAGATTCCCAGCCAGTTGGGTCTGCATGGAGTCGGCTGACGTGCGTCCCAGCGAGGCCGCCGACATGGCGCGTGAGGCACTGGCTCGCGGTGAGCCGACGCTAGCCCGGTCAATCACCGAACGGCTGCTGGGTGAGTTTGCACGCTATCCGCCCGCGCGACTCATGCGCGCGCTGCTCTCGGAACAAGCGAACGAGACCGACGCCGCCTTGGATGATCTGCGCGCCGTCACCTCCGCGGAACCGACCAACGCCGAAGCCCGCGCCGCGCAGGCCCGACTGTTTCAGCGCCGAGGTGACACGGATCGCGCTCGAATGGCCGCCCGGCTGGCGCTGGACCTGATACCTACCGACCCGAATGTTCTTGGGTCGGCGCTCGAAGTTCTCGGCGTCGACGTCAACTCGCTCGAAACCAGTGCCGCCGTTCTGGCGCGCGTCCATCTCAACTGCGGCTGGCCGGACCTGGCCGAACGCCACGCACGTGTGGCCATAAGCGAGAGTCCGGAACGTGTAGATGTCCGTCTCACGCTGGCCGAAGCGCTCTGGCGGCTCGGACGTCTGCCTGCCTGCGAAGCTGAGTGTCGCGTCGTAGCCGATCAAGCTGAGGAGTGCGTGCGTGCCGCTGTGATGCGCGCCCACATTCTCTCCGAACGTGGGCGCACGGCCGAGGGCCAGGAGCTTCTGGATCGCATTGGGCGAATCGACCCCGAATTCCGGGAAGCCCGGGAACTTCTCGGCGCCTTGGAGGTCCATCGCCTCGTACTGCCGGATGGTGCGGGAATCACGCTGCCACCGGAACTGCTTGGCAAATACAACGGGGCCATGCCGTCCGCGGACACGCAGTCCCCGCCCGACGAAACCAAACCGATGCCGGTCGTGGCAGACAGTCATCAAGCCCCACCAGTGGATGGCCGAAGCGCGCTTGTGGAGGGGCCGGCTAAAACGCCCGTGGAGCAACCCGAGTCCGACGCCGGTTCCGGGGCATCGCAGGACGGGGACGCCCAGGTAGCGTCCGCCGTCGCGGGGAGCGAGTCTCCGTCCGCCGCACCCCAGGACGACCGCACGGATGACCGCGGTCAAGCACGGCGCCTTCCTGACGACCCAGCTGTTTCGACAGCGCAGCCACGGCTGGCGGATGCGGCCGCGGAGCCGGTTTCGAGGGAGGATCCAGCGCCGCGCGCAGCGCAAGTAGCGCCAGTTGACGCCGACGCCACGGCGATTCCCGGCCCTGACCCGAATGAAGCCGCACCGGCTGCGTCGTTTTCAACGTTTGACTGGGCACGCCACTTGATCCAGCAGTCTGAGTGGACCGAAGCCGAGCGTGTGCTGACCGATATCGTCACTGCCAATGACTCTGACATCTCGCGCGTTGACGGTCTGCTACTCGAGGCTGTCGCGCACCGGGAACTGCGCCGCTCGGTATGGAAGTTGCTGGGTGATCACTACATGCAAACGGGACGTCCCCAGGCCGCTGCCGATGCCTATCTGCGGGCTGCAAACGTTGCAGGTCGGCTGACACAGTGACGCATGCCGTGGATCTCAACACTGAAATTCGACGCTTGCCGGGTGTCCGGGGCACTACGGTCTGGAAAGTCGGGGACATTCCGACCGGCGACCTCGGCGGACGCAGTGGACCGCTTGGCCCTGGCTTGCTCTCCGCCAGTATTGGCACCATGGAGCAGGCTGTTGAAACGATGGGCCTCGGGCGAATATCCGAGATCTGGTTCGTAACCGACGACACCCAGTGCCTGGCGATCCGTTATGGCCAATTGCAGGCCGTTGTGATTGGCGGTCTTGAAATGGATGTGGACAGCGTTCGCGACGGGCTGACCAACCTGCTTGCGGAGAGTTCCGAGATTGACGCCTGACGATGGGTGTCCAGAGAGAGGAAGCCGAATGGAACGGACCCTAGTCCTGCTGAAGCCCGATGCCCTACAGCGCGCGATCGCCATGCAGATTCTGCAGCGCTTCGAGCAGCGTGGCCTGAGGCTAGCCGGGCTGAAGCTTGTGGCCTCGAGCGGCGAGCAGGCAAGCCAGCACTACGCGGAGCACGAGGGAAAGTTCTTCTTTGACGGCCTAGTGGCCCATCTGCAGAGCGGCCCGGTCGTCGCCGTTGTTCTGGAAGGCCCGGAGGCGATCTCCGTTGTGCGCGCGATGGTGGGCGCCACCCGTCCGCACGAGGCCGCGGCGGGTACGATCCGCGGTGACTTGGCGCTGGCTGGGTTGCGAAACCTGGTGCACGCCTCTGATTCGCCGGAAAGCGCCGCACGCGAGATCGCCCACTGGTTCGCTCCCGGCGAAGTGCTGGACTACGACCGTCCGCTTGATCGCTGGGTCCATGAGTCGGAGTGAGCGAACGATCCTGAAATCACAGGCGCCGTTGACGCTGCTCAGCGCATGAAGGTCCACGAGTACGACGCACGCGCCATTTTTGCCCGACACGGACTGCCGGTCCCGGAGTCGCGCCTGGCATCCTCGGCAGCCGAGGCGGCGCAAGCGGCCGAAGCCTTTGGCTGCCCTGTGGTCGTAAAGGCGCAGGTGTTGGCGGGTGGCCGAGGCAAAGCCGGCGGCGTCAAGCTGGCGGACTCGCCTGCCGACGCGAACGCGGCAGCCGCGCACATCCTGAAGCTGGACATCGGCGGTGAGCGTGTATGCCGAGTGCTCGTTGCGCCGGCCGTGGACATTGCTCGCGAAATCTATCTGGGCGTTGTAGTTGACCGCTCGGTGCAGTCACTTGTGCTGATGGCCAGCGCCGAGGGCGGCGTCGAGATCGAGGAGGTGGCGGCCACGGATCCGGCGGCAATCCTGCGCGTGCTCGTGGATCCGCTGGCCGGCCTGCCCGACTGGGAAGCCAGGCAGCTTGGTTTCGCGCTTGGCCTTAGCGGCTCGCAGGTGCGCCAGTTCGTGCGTCTGGCCCAGGGTCTCGTCACGGCCTTTCTTGCGGTCGATGCATCGCTGGCCGAAGTAAATCCACTCGTGGTGGACACTGCCGGCAATCTGCAGGCCATAGACGCCAAGCTGAACATAGACGACAACGCCCTGGCCCGGCAGGCCGAGATTGCACGCCTGCGCGACCCGCACGAGGAAAGCGAGACGGAGCAGCGTGCGCGCACGGCCGGGCTGAGCTACATCAAGCTGGACGGCGCCATCGGTTGCATGGTCAACGGCGCGGGGCTTGCCATGGCCACCATGGACGTGATCAAGCACTACGGCGGCGAACCCGCGAATTTCCTCGATGTCGGCGGCGGGGCCGGGGTGGAGAAGATCGCCACCGCCTTCGAGATCATCCTTGAAGACCCGAATGTGCGGGCGGTCCTCGTCAACATTTTCGCCGGAATCACCCGCGCCGACGATGTGGCCGCAGGGGTCATTGCCGCCCGCGCTCGACTTACCCAGGACATACCGCTGGTCGTTCGCGTCGCCGGCACGCGCGAAGCCGAGGCGCTAGAGCTCTTGGCACAAGCCGGAATCGGCGCGCAACGCTCCATGGATACGGCCGCCCTACAGGTCGTCGAGGCGGCGCAGTGAGCATTCTTCTCGACGCGTCGACTCGCTTGCTGGTCCAGGGTATGACTGGCAGCCAGGGATCCTTCCACACCCGGCTCATGCGCGAGGCAGGTACGCAGGTCGTGGCCGGCGTCACCCCTGGCCGCGCCGGCGCGCGCGTTGCGAGCCTGGAGGACGTGCCTGTATTCAATACGGTTGCCGAGGCCGTCAACGAAACCCACGCCAATGCCGCCTGCATTTTCGTGCCGGCCGCGTTCGCCGCCGACGCGATCCTGGAGGATGTCGCCGCCGGGCTGGACATGATCGTGTGTCTGACCGAAGGCATTCCCATTCTGGACATGCTGCGGGTGATGCCGCGCGTGCGCGCGGCCAATGCACACCTCATCGGGCCGAACTGTCCAGGAGTCACAACACCGAGCCACGGCGTGAAGGTCGGTGTGATGCCCTGGGCCGTACACTCGCCGGGGCCGGTGGGCGTCGTCAGTCGGAGCGGAACCCTCACCTATGAAGTCGTCCAGCATCTGACCGACCTGGGCGCCGGGCAAAGCACGACGGTTGGAATCGGCGGCGACCCCATCATCGGAACGCGCTTCATTGACGTGCTGGCGATGTTCGAGGCGGATCCTGAAACTAATGGAGTAGTCTTATTGGGTGAGATCGGCGGTGACGACGAAGAGCGAGCGGCCACGTATATTCGAGAACGGATGACGAAGCCCGTCACTTCGTTTATCGCTGGTAAAACCGCGCCTCCCGAACGCCGGATGGGGCACGCGGGCGCCATTGTGTCAGGATCTTCTGGTTCAGCGTCGGCCAAGGAAGCCGCCTTGCGGGCCTCGGGTGTGTTGGTTGGAGAAACTCCAGGGCACGCCGCCCGCCTGTTGACGGAACGGTTGAAGTAGGCAGGAAGACGCTGAACGGGAGATACGTGAAGGAATGACGAAAGCTCTGGAGATGATGCAACCACACGCCTCCGCGATCTGGCGTGACTGCCGTGGGGCGCCCGCGCGATGAAGCAGAACGCCCTCTCGTGGATGATTGGCGGCCCGGCCCTCACCGGCGGCGTCAACAGTTCAGCCGAATTGTTCGCTAAGGCCTGCGCTCGGGCTGGTCTCCACGTGTTCTCGAACATCGAGTACCACTCAAACATCATGGGCCGCCACATTTCCTATCGGGTCCGGACCAGCGACACGCCAGTTCATTCCCACGTGGAACATGTGGACCTGCTGTTGGCGCTCGACGCCGAAACGCTGTTCGGGACGCCCTCCTACCAGGACTACCAGCGTCACGGCGGCCACCTGCATCGCCTGGCGCCCGACGGCGTGGTGATCCTGGACGCCAACGACAAGATCGACCGTACCGCCATTGAGCGTGACGACATCCACGTCGTCGCCCTCGCCTATGACGAGGTGGTCCGGGAGTCGGTCGAGGAGTTGGGGGTCGCCTTCAACGCCCGCCGCCACAGCGTCATGCGCAACATGGTGCCGATCGGCGCCAGCTGCGCCCTGCTGGACTTTGACGTCAGCCACGTGCTGACCCTGGTGGCAGAAGTGCTACCCGCGCGTCACCAGGACATGGTGGAGATGAACCGTCACGTTCTGCAGCACGCCGCGGATCAGGCACGGCAGGCTTATGCCAAAGAGGACTTCCACGTCACCCTGCGGCCGCGTCCGGAGCGGGTCGGCCAGATGCTGATCAAGGGCGTCGACGCCGTGGGGATCGCGAAAATCCACGCCGGCTGCGGCTTCCAGACCTACTACCCCATTGCCCCGGCCTCCGACGAGAGCGTGATGCTGGAACGGCGCCAGAGCGAATACCCGATTGTTGTGCTGCAGGCCGAAGATGAGATCGCCTCCATGAACATGGCGGTCGGCGCGGCCCATGCCGGCCTGCGCGCCTCCACCTCCACTGCCGGCCCCGGCTTCAGCCTGATGGCCGAGGGCATTGGCTTCGCCTCCATTACCGAGGCCCCCGGCCCTGTCGTGGTGCTCTGGCAACGCGGCGGTCCCAGCACTGGTTTGCCGACCCGTCAGTCGCAGCAAGACCTGCGCTTCGCTCTGCAGCCGGCGCATGGCGAGTTTCCCCATATCGTCGCGGCGCCGGGCGACGCCGGCGAAGCCGCGCGCATCACGCACATGGCCTTCAACTGGGGAGACCGCTATCAAATGCCGGTGATCGTGCTGGCGGACAAGTTCATCGCCAACTCCCTCGTCACGTTGGACGACTTGGGCCTTGACGATCTGCCGGTTGACCGCGGCGAGTTCTGGACGTTGGAGATGAACGGTTCAGAACCCTACCGGCGGCATCGCCTCACTGAGTCCGGCATCAGCCCTCGCGCAACCTTTGGAACCCCGGGTGGGCAGTTCGTGACGACCAGCGACGAGCACACCGAGCGCGGCCGCATCGACGAGCAAGTCGAAAACCGCATGGCGCAAATGGACAAGCGCATGCAGAAGCTGGACCTGGCCGCCCGCGAAATCCCCGCCGAGTGGCAATATGAACTTGCCGGGCCGGACGACGCGGATGTCACGATTGTCGGCTGGGGCTCGACGCGCGGACCGATTCTGGACGCGCTGCCGGTGCTGGAGGCTGAGCACGGCATCACCGCCAACTTCCTGCAGATCCGGCTCTTGCGGCCCTTCCCGGCCTCGGTGGTGCGGGAAACGCTGAGTCGCGCCAGGCGCGCCGTACTGGTGGAAGACAATTACATGGGCCAGTTGGGAATGCTGATCGCGGAGCAGACTGGAATCAAGCTTGAACGCATGGCGTTGAAGTACGACGGGCGCCCGTTCTCACAGGATGAAGTCGTTGAAGCGGTATGCGAGCACAGCGTGGCCGATATTGGCCGGCTGGTGCTCTCGCATCCGTAGGAAGGGCACGGAACGACGTGGCAATTGCCGAAACCGAACGACTGACGGCCAAGACCTTCGCGGTTGAAGACTCGCATCCGGACTGGTGCGGCGGCTGCGGTGATTTCGGCATCCTCAGCGCCGTCAAGCAGGCGCTGGCCCTGCTGGGACGTCCGCCGCATGAAGTCGCGGTCATCTCCGGCATCGGCTGCGCCGGCAAGCTCCCCCACTACATCAACTCCTACGGCCTGCACAGCCTGCACGGCCGCGCGCTCAACGTGGCGACTGGCGTCAAGCTGGCCAACCAGAACCTCGAGGTCCTCGTCGCCGGCGGCGACGGCGATGGCTATGGCATCGGAGCGGGCTATTTCGTCAATTCAGGCCGCCGAAACCTCAACATCGCCTACATGGTCCACAACAACGGCGTGTACGGCCTCACAAAAGGCCAGGCCGCTCCGACCATGCGTCGTGGCGAGAAAACGAAGGGTATGGCCGAAGCGGCCATCCAGGAAAGCGTCAACCCGATCGGTCTCGCAATAGCTTCCGGGTACACGTTCATCGCGCGGGGCTACGCCATGGCCCAGCCCGACCTTGTGGACCTGATCGTGCGGGCGGTGCAGCATCGCGGCACGGCACTCATCGACATCCTGCAACCTTGTCCCATTTACAACGATTTGATGACCATTGACTTCTTTCGCGGGAGGGATGTTGGCCAAAACCGCATCTACCGGGTTGCCGACGAGGGTTTCGAAGGGCGTGTGCAGGACCCGAGCAATACGGACGAGGTCATTGCCAAGCAGCAGGCCGCGATCGCAAAATCGTTCGAATGGGGGGACCGCATCCCCACCGGCGTGCTCTACCAACTGGAAGCACCCACCTACGAGGACGAGCTGGCCAAACGGCTGCCCGAATTAGCCACTGCCAGCCTGGTCGACCTGGCAATCCCAGGCCGGGACACTTCGAAAATCCAAGACGCCTACCGCTAAGGCCGGATCTCCGCCTGTCGTTACCTGACCTTGAAATAGTCGGTGCGGACGTACTCGCCATTCACGCTGAGGGTTACGGCCAAGGTTCCCGACGACTGCGAGCGGCCGTCGAGGTTAGGCAGCCGCAGTTTCATGAAGCCGCCAAAGCACCAGCCAGCTCGTGACCTGCATCGCACTTCAGGCTCGGTTCGATCAACGGTAGTTCCGGGCCAGCGCCAGGTTGCCTCGACGACCCAGCCCGCCGGCCACCATCTGACGATATAGACGACACAGGACAGCTCAGGCAGCGGGTCGCCGGGCAGCGACCCCAGCCACATGCCGGCCTCGCGGCTGTCTGAAGCGCAGTCGGAGTCCCGCGAGATTCCGACCCCCTCGATCAAGGTTCCCGGTGGCGGCGGGGGATCCAGAGCCCGCGGCGGCGGGGGAGGCCGGGGTGGAGTCGGAATTACGTCTGGGGGCGGCGGCAGTCTTCCGGCGCGGTGTCGAGTAACCCAGTCATCGACTCTTCGACGCACCGTGTCGCCGTCGATCAGGAAATTTGCGTTTTCAACTCCTCGCACCGAACCGCCGCCGAGCTTGGCGAAGGCCACGCCAATTACTCCGCCGCGGCTGTCCATGGCCGGTCCGCCGCTGTTGCCCGGGTTCGCGGTCGCATCGGTCTGCAACAAATCGTCGTGACGAGCCGAGAAGATTCCGCGAGTTACGGTGAGCGTTTCCAGACAAAGGGGGTAGCCCAGAATCACGAGGTCCGCCCCGAGCGCGAGATTCCAGGAATTTCCGAACGCCAGGAACGGGTGCGGTCCATCGCTCGCTAGCTTGAGCAGCGCGATGTCCAGGTCGGGATCGTCGGCCACGACCGTGGCTTGTTCCTCAGCGCCTTCATGGGTGCCTACGTCCACTTGCCGCTCGCCATTGAGGACGTGGCTGTTCGTCACGAGATAGCCGTCCGCGGTGACGACAAAGCCGCTGCCGCAACCGTCCGGGGTGCGGATGTAGCGAACCGCAGCCTGAGTTTGCTGTACCAATTCGTCGACTGGCCGCGGCGGGCCGCTGACGCTGACCGTTTGAATGTCGAAGGCCCAGGCAAATACCTCGCGCACGTCATTGCGGTGATCATCCCGGCAGATGGCTTCCGCGTCTTCGCCCAGCACACGCTGATAGATGCCGACGTTGTGCCCGTTCCCCACGTGACCTTCCACCAGGTCGCTAAGTTCCAGGCAAGTCGTTGGCCAGGCCATTGCCAGTGGAGTCTGGTCCATGACCGACGGGGCTTCGTCGGTAGCCGGCTGGTCTTCGTCGGCGGAGGGCTCCTCCTCGTCCGAAGGCGGTTGATCGCCGTCTGCAGGCGGCCCGTCCGACTCGGTGCCTGCGGATTCGGCGTCCAGGGACGCCATGGGGTCGAGGAGCGCCCAGGCGAAGGTCTCACGTATGTTGTTGCGGTGGTCGCGTTGGCAGGACGCTTCGGCCTCGTCACCGAAGACACGCTGGTACACGCCGGCGTTCCAGTCACGGCTCAGTTGGCCTTCAACAATGTCGTTGAGTTCCACGCAAGTCGTGGGCCACTGGGCCAAAGCCGGCGGCACTAGCAGCAGCGTCGCAACCAGGGCGACGACGGCCGCTCGCAAATATCGGATCAAGGCCCAAGCTCTCTGGGGTGGCCGTGGTGGAGACCAATAAGCGTCATGAGGCAGCGTAGCAGCGGCGGGTTGGCGGCCGGACCAGATAGCGCCGGCCTTGTGCCAGACTCGCGAAGGCCCCCGTAGCTCAGCGGATCAGAGCGACGGCCTTCTAAGCCGTGGGTCGCAGGTTCGAGTCCTGCCGGGGGCGCCTGCGATCAAGCACGACGGGCGCCACGAACCTGGTGAGCGGCTCACCACTCAACGGCGCGAGCAGCAGCTCGACGTAGCCGCCAGGTCAGCAGCCTGGCTACGCGATCACCTGCGCTTCGCGAGCGCTCTCGTAGTCGGTCAGGACCTGCCGGCCATCGTCAGTTACCAGGACGAGGTCCTCGACGTGGTAGCCGGCAACGCCTTCGTCGAGGTAAGCCGGCTCGATGCACAGCACCATGCCGGGTTGCAGCACTTCGTCCGTCGATGGTTTGAGCATGGGATGCTCGTGGAGACCCAGACCAAGCCCGTGGCCAATGTGAGCCATCTGGAAGGGTAGGCCGACTTTTTGGTACGCGGCCTCACATATGGCGCACAGATCGCCCGCTCGCAAGCCGGGACGAATCGCCTCGAGTGTCTCAACGTGAGTCTGGTAAAGCCGCGCGTAAATGTCGCGCTGGCGCGGGCTTGGATTGCCGACGAACGCCGTTCTTGCCAGATCCGACCAGTAGCCTGTGAAGTTGCCTGCGACGTCGGTGTGGAGCACGTGTCCTGCTTCCAGACGCGTCGGACCGGGACGGGCATGCCATTCGAACGAGCGCGTCCCAGTGCCAAGGAACATAAAGTTCATCACGTCGGCCCCGGCCTCGGTCACTCCGGCCGCGATGTCGTCCGCCACTTTCTTCTCGGGGTCACCGATCGTTGCTCGCTGGAACGCGCCGCGAATCGCGCGGTCGGTCGCCCGCCCGGCCTCGGCAAGCGCGTCGATCTCCTCCGGCGTCTTGATCATCCTGGCTCGGTCCAGCAGACCGCCGCAGTCGACGAGCGTGGCTCGCGGCCACCGCTTCCGCAGCCGGTCCACGTAGGCGGCGGGCAACAGTCGACTCTCGATGCCTATTCGTCCCCCGGATAGACCCTTTTCAGCCACGACGTCGGCCAGCAGATCAATTGGGGAGGTGACGAACTCCGTGTAGGTGCGCATGTCCTCGATCCAGCAGTCATCCACACAGGCAACGTCCTCGCCTTTGCAGACGACGATGGCCGGATCTCCCTGACCCGGCCAAAGGAGCAGCGCTAGCCGGTCGGGGATAAGACGCTGCATCACCATCCGAGCGCCCGAGAGATAAGAGACGTTCTCCAACGAGCTGGCGACCACAGCGTCCAATCCAGATTCCGCAAGAAGGTCTTCAAAGCGTTCGGTGTTCATGTCGCGTCGCTCCTGGGAAGCGAAGGGTGAACAGGGCCACTGTCCACTAGGAGTACCACTGAAGCAAGCCATCAGGTCAGGGGGAAGCTGCAAGCAGCCGCCTAGAGTTGGGAAGGGCCGCGCCGAGCTTCCAGCTGCCAGTGGGCGGTTGAGACGTTTGGGTGGTCCAGGGCTGTGAGGGGACCGGACATTCGGGCGTTTTCTCGGTCCTCTGGGACTGGCCGATGGGAGATGTGTTGGGGACGAAAATCTTGACGTAGATACATTCGCGGCCGTATCGTCTTTAGCCCGCGCACGGTTGCGTGGCGGTTCGGGGCGACGGGCGCCCGGCGCTTCCGGCAGGCTTGGGAGGTCACTATGGCTCGATTGGTCACTCGACGAGGGATGTTGCGCACCAGCGCCGGTGCGGCTCTGGGATTGACGGGCGCGGCGGTGCTGGCGGCCTGCGGCGAGACCTCGCCAACGATCGTCACCAAGGAAGTTGCGGTCGAGACGGTGGTTATTAAGGAAGTCCCGGTTCAGACCGTGGTGACGAGGACCGAGATCAAGGAAGTCCCGGTGCAGACCGTGGTGACTCAGACGCAGATCAAGGAAGTCCCAGTCGAAAGGATCGTCACGCGCGAGAAGATTGTCACCAAGACGGTACCGATTGAGAGGGTCGTGACTCGAGAGGTCATTAAAGAGGTTCCCGCCGAGCGGGAGACGGTAAAGGTGCGCTGGCAAGAGGTCTGGTCCGACGCCTTCCAGCCGACGGTCGAAGAGAAGATGATCCCGGGCTTCGAAGCCCGGTTCCCGTACATCCAGATAGAGAATGAGCGGATCGAAGAAGCGCAGATGTATGAGATCTACCTCACGCAGATCGCCGGCGGCGATCCACCCGACGTGATCCAGATTCAGGAATCTCGAGTGCCGCAGTTCGCGGCGCGTGGGGGAATCATTCCGCTGGACGCCTTCATTGGGAAGGCCGGGCTGAATCTGAGCGAGATTTTCTACGCGGGCGAGTGGCCCAAGGGAAGCTGGCTGGGCGTCCAATACGCGCTGCCGCTGGACAACACTGGCGCCTGGTACCTCTTCTGGTGGAACAAAGACACGTTCGAAGAGATCGGCCTGGACCCGGACACGCCGCCAACGACGTGGACCGAGCTGGAGGAGATGGCGCTGAAGGCCACCGTTCGCGAAGACGGCGAGATCACGCGCCACGGCATGTTCGTGCCGGAGATGATCAAGAACGCGGGCACCGATGCCAGTTTCAAGGGCTGGCAATTCCCGGCGGGCGGCGACATGTTCACCGAGGACGCCAAGACGGTGTTGTTCGACGACGAGATCGGGCTTCGAAACGTTACGTGGCAGTACGACATGGTGCAGAAGCTCAACGACGGATGGGACAACATCTTGGGCTACATGGATGCTGTCGGCGCCTCCCGGACCGCGTTTTACAACGGCCTGCTGACCATGCGCGTGGAAGGCGTGTGGTTCCTAGGCGTGATGCGCCGAGACGCACCGGACATCAACGCCGGCGTGTCGCACATGCCGTACGACGACACCAACCCGAACGGAAGGCCGCGTTCGATTTCGGACGACGGCTGGGCTTACGGGATGCCGAAGGGTGCACAGAACCTGGAAGAGGGCTGGGAGTGGCTGCGGTACCTGACCGCGGACGAGGGCAACCTGGCTTTCATGGGCAACCTCAAGCGCCCGTCGTCGGTTCCCAAATTCAACGACGACCCGATTTACCAGTCCGAACCGCTCTGGAACGACCTGAAGGCGACTCTTCCGCTGGTTGAGGCATCACCGATCACGCCGGTGAACCCGGACATCGATCAGGTGCTGAAGGATGAGATGGAGCTTCTGATGGCCGGAAAGCAGTCGCCTGAAGAGACGCTGGCGTCAATGGCCGGTCAGACGCGCGAGCTCCTGGATGAGTTCTTCTCCAGCCGGTAGCCAGGGGCGAGGCGTTCACGCCCGCGAGGGATCTCGCAGGCGACCGAGCCTGACTCGCACGTGAGGCTCGCACGGCCGGACTTGGCTGTGCGAGCCCCTCGCTGGACCATCGCCCGTCGTGAGGCCGTGTGGGGATTCATCTTCATCTCACCGTGGGTCCTGGGGTTCCTGATCTTCAACCTGGGTCCCACGGTGGCGATCTTCGCATGGGGCTTTTCCGAGTACGATATTTTACAAGCGCCGAAGTTCGCAGGTCTGAAAAATTATATTGAGATATTTACCGACGACGAGAAGTTTCTCAAGTCGCTGGCCAATACGGCGATTTACGTCGGGCTGCTGGTTCCCTGTCAAGTGGTGCTTGGTTTCCTGCTCGCCGTGCTGGTGAATACCAAGCTGCGCCTGGTATCCCTGTTTCGCGCGTTCTACTTTCTTCCAACAGTCATGCCGCTCGTTGTAGCTTCGGTTGTCTGGGCGTGGGTGCTGCAACCGGAGCTCGGACTGCTGAAGTTCCTGCTTAAGGACACGATGGGGATACCGACACCGCGGTTTCTGGTTGACGAGATGTGGTCCAAGCCCGGGATAGTTATTCTCACCGTCTGGTCAAGCATTGGCGTGCAGATGATTCTCTTCCTCGCCGCCCTGCAGGCCGTCCCACCGCACCTATACGAAGCCGCGGAAATCGATGGCGCCAGTCCGTTTCGCAAGTTGATCCACGTCACGGTGCCCCTGGTGTCCCCGACGATTTTCCTGGTGATTATCATCGGGATCATCAACTCGTTCCAAGTGTTTACCACAGCGTTCGTGCTAACTGGCGGGGGACCGTTGGATTCGACACTGTTTTACGTCCTCTACCTGTGGCGCAAGGCTTTCGTATCGTTTGAATTCGGCTACGCATCGGCTCTTGCCACCATACTTTTCTTCATCATCATGGTCCTCACCGCCCTATCGTTTTGGGCCTCGCGCCGGCTCGTGCACTATGAGCAACCCGAGTCATGATCGCGACTATTCTATGGCTGGGGTTGGTGGTCTTCGGCGACCGTTCCATCGGCGAACAGTCAACACCGCTTGGCGTGACCTCGGGTGAACTGCTGTGGACGATTGTGATTGCAGCCAATTGGGTTCTGGACCTTTCCGGCGTCGCGTGGATGCTGTCGTCGCGGATTCCCAGGTGGGGTGGGCCACGTCTGCGAAAGCGTCTTGCGGCGATCATTCGCTACGAGTTGATGATCGGCCTCAGCGTGCTGGCGCTGATCCCCATTTTCTGGATGGTTTCCACTTCGCTGAAGACCCTGCCGGAAACCTATGAGGTCAGGCCTTACCTTCTGCTTCCACGCGAGCCGCAGTGGGGCAACTACTCGTATCTGTTCACCTTCGAGCGATTCAATGTCTTGCAGTTATTCAAAAACACGAGTCTGATGACGGCCGTCAATCTGGTGGCCAATGTCGGAATCGCGTCTTTCGTGGGCTATGGTTTCGCGCGGCTGAGATTTCCCGGTCGGAATCTCCTCTTCATGCTGATGCTCAGCAGCCTCATGGTGCCGTTTATCGTGCGTATCATTCCGCTGTTTGTGCTGTTCTCCGGCAATACGTATATTTTCCAGGATCAACTTGGACAAGTATTCAGCTGGACAGTCTTTTTCGAGTCGCGAAGCTGGGCACAGAATACGTACATGCCACTTGTGGTGCCTGAGTTCTTCGGCGCCGCGGGTAGCAGCGCGCTGTACATTTTCATCATGCGACAGTACTTCCTGACCATTCCGCATGAATTGATTGAGGCCGGGAGGATTGACGGGGCGTCGGAATTCGCAATCTGGCGGCGCATCGTCTTGCCGCAGGCGGTGCCCGCGATGGTAGCCGTGACGATTCTGAGTATGCAAGGGTCATGGGGCGCGTTTATCGAGCCGCTGATCTTTCTCCGCAAGGTGGACCTGCATACGCTTTCGATCTGGCTATCCAGCTTCCGGAGCGTCCAGGGCGAAAGCTCGATCCAGTGGCAATTCGGGATGGCAGGCGGAGTGCTGGTGACGCTGCCTATTTTCATCATCTTCCTCCTGTTCCAGCGGTACTTCGTCGCCGGGATTTCGCTTTCCGGTATCAAGGGTTGAAGGAGGAGTGGGCATGATTCGTCGCAGCCATATTGCGGTCGTGGAGCGGAACGTGTGGTGGCGCGGCAACTTCGAGGTCGAGCCCTATGAGGCCGGCTGGGCGTTGGAGGCGATCGGCTTTCTTCACGTACTGGCGACGGAATGCGAAAATCCCGGGATCGACCTGCGCGTGCAGATTTCATCCGACGGGATCCACTGGGCCGACCACGGCGCCGCTCTGCGCGGTCCGATAGATCCAGGCGTACATTTTGTCAGCGTTTCGCACTTTGGCAGCTGGCTGCGCGTCGTGGGACGTACAACCGGAGGACTGAAAGTGATCTTTTCGTGGGACCTGAAGTAGTTTGCGATTGGAACGATGATGGAGACTGATCTGACGTCGCAGTGCCACTTGGAGCGCTTCGCCCTCAGGGCGGTGAGGTTGAGGTGGACCCCCGCTTTCGCGGGAGTGACGGGAAGTGCGCGGGATTGTACGGAGTCGGGCCGGAATGATGGAACGTGCGCCCAGGACTCATCGACAGGAGGGCTGCTTAGATGAGCTCGCATGCCTCGAGCTATGGAAACCCTGCACTTAGCAAATTCAATCCGCTTCCACGGATTATCGCCTATGACGACTTTGACCACGGGGTGTGTGGATGGACGCAACTCGTGGGAAACTACGAGGAGTCTCTGGACAACATCAGGAATTCCTACGACACGCGGGCGCCTATGCTGTCATCCGTACCGATGTTCGATATTGGATCGCACGGGGCGATGGACGGCACGTATTCCCTCAAGATTGCCACGCGGGGCCAACCCGGGCACTTCGCTTATGCGGTGAAACGGATGACGTGGCAACGCCTTGGCGTAATTCAACTCGAAGCGTTCATCGCCTATACCGTGGAAGCGTCACGCCTTACGTTGGGCGATGAGGACTTACGCGCCTTCACCATCCAGATGGACCTTCAGGACGGGTTTGAGGACCGGGGACAGCGGGCGATTCCTACGATCCGTTACCACAACTCACAGGATGGAGAACTTCGACGGGTCTGGCAGACCAGGTCGAAGTACATGCGTCCGAAAGTGCGGACGGGTCCCAGCGGTAAGGCGTCGGCTGGATCCACGCATGCGCTGCGTTCCGACGAGTTCGAGGACATTCCAGACGCCTACCAACCACTGTGCTACAACGAGGTGGCCACCAAGATCAATTGGCACTACGTGCGCTGGCTGGTTGACCTCGACCGACTCCACTCATTGGAATTCCAGTGCAATGACCGAGTGTATGACTTGCGTGGTAATCCGCCTGTGACGGGGGAGGCGGAGTCGAATCTTTCCAACCTGTTGAATCTGGCCTTCGCAGTGGAGGCCGATGCAGACCGACGATGCTTCTTGTACGTGGACTCGGTGTTGTTGTCGGGTGAGGACTGGGCGCCACAACAGAACGGTGGTACGTGACCTCGGTTGACCTGGGCATCGAAGGTTAGCCCTCGCATGACCTTGTCGTCGTGGGGAGCGGCGCCGGCGGCTGGAGCGCGGCAGTGGCGGCGGCGCGCGCCGGTGCGAACACGCTGCTGGTCCAGCGCCGGGGACACGTCGTCGGCACGTCGGCACGTCGGCTTCGGGGCTGAGGCGGCGGGTGAGACGAGCTGAGATCACCGTTCCCAGGAACGCCGCGGATGGCCTTCGGCGCCTCCGGCGGTCGCACGACAATCAGTTGCCGGGTCCACGTGATCTGCGATGTTGTCGACTTCGGAATGAGCGCGCGGCGGGCTATTGAAGCGCCGCGCGTGCGCTGCGAGACGGGTGACGCTTGGGTGGATCGTCGAGTCGGAGTGGATGTGCTGCGCGCGTTGCGGTCGCTCGGGCAGGATATCCAGGTCGTTGAGGAGACATTGCATTCCCCCTTCTTTGGCCGCCCGGTGACAGTTGAAGTCCTTCCCGGTGCGCGGGGTTACCGCAGCGGCATCTCAGACCTGCATCGGACGGCAGCCGTGGCCCAGGGACAAGCGGTCGAGTGTCCCTAGCTATCAAGCGTTGGCGCCCGGGTCGAGTTCCCGGACCGAGATCGACTCACGGCCGGCGTTTGCCCATATTGATGCCAGCGCTGAAAATTGCGGCAGCGGCGAGTTCTTACAATCGAACGGTCGCAAGCCGGGAGGTGGAGCACGATGAGTGAGTTGGCCGTGCTGGGCGGCGAAGCCGCCGTAACGATTGAACGTCCACTCTGGCCGCATATCGGCGAGCCGGAGATCCGCGACCTGCAGCAGGCAATCCGGACCTCACAGACGGATGTTACGTATCTCGATTCGATGCCAGCCGGGGGGCCGATTGCCACCTTCGAGGCCCACATTTGCAAATATCTGGGTCGACAGTACGCGGTATCCAGTAACTCATGCACCGCCGCGATCCAGATGGCTCTCTATGCGGCGGGGGTTGGCGCGGGCGACGAGGTAGTGGTGTCGCCCTACACGTGGCCGCAGACGGTGTCGCCAATTCTGCATCAACTCGGCACGCCTGTGTTCGCCGATATCGACCCGGATTCATTCACGATGCGTCCCGACACCGTCGAAGCGGCGATTACCCAGCGCACGAAAGCCATTCTAGTCGTCCACATCTATGGGCATCCGGCGGACATGGATCCGATCGTCGAGATCGGGCGTCGGCACGGGCTTCCCGTGATCGAAGACTGCGCCCAGGCGATGGGCGCGTTCTACCACGGTCGGGAGGTCGGGACGCTGGGCGACCTGGCGTGCTTCAGCTTCGGCAATGGCAAGCAGATCATCGGCGGCGACGGGGGTTGCGTGGTTACGGACGACGCCGCGATGTGGCAGCGCCTGGTCGAAATCGGCTCGCATCAACGACGCCAGGAACGCGACATCTCGGACCCCGAGGTGGCGCGCTACATGAACAATCTGACGTATACGTTCCGCATGCACCCGATGGCGGCCGTGATCGTGAACCGGCAGCTGGACTTCCTCGCCGAGTGGAATCTGGCGCGGCGCGCGAATCATCACCGGCTGTCAGACGGACTCAGCGACATCCCTTGCATCAAACCCGTGGTCGAAGTGGAGGGCGCCGAGCATTGCTATCACAAGTACTGCCCGTCATTTGTGCCTGAGGCGGCCGAGGGTCTGACGCGGGAGGCCTTGGTGGAGGCGGTCGCCGCCGAGGGCGTGCAGATCACGCTGGGGTACGTGCGGACGCCGATCCATCTGCGGGAGCGGTTTCAGGAACGGCACTACTTCTACGGCAAGGGGATGCCGTGGGCGCTTAACGAACGCTCCGACGAGCTGTACCACGCGGGGGATTGCCCGGTGGCCGAAGCTCGCTGCGCGACCAGCGAACTGGAGGTGATGGGTGCGGCCGCGCTGCGGGGTGACCAGTCCGTGCTGATCGACCAGTACCTGGACGCATTCCACAAGGTCTGGGAGCGGCGGGACGCACTGATCGGCCGCTAACTCCATTCCGGCTCTCTGATCGGCGACAGTTGGAGTCGGTCTGGCCCAACGTTCCCTTGAGGGCTAGGGAGTTATGTCGTCGGTCTGCTGAAACTGGTTGCGCCGCTATGCGCAGAGTTCGTGCGTGCCGTCCCAGCGATCAAAGCCAAGCGGCTGGTTGGCCGCGAGGATGCGCTGGCGAACGTCAAGCCAACTCTGCCGCCAAGCCACGGGGTCGCGTAGTTCGGAGTCGGGGTTGGCGCGACTGCGGGCGACGAAGCTGGGATAGAAGTCGCGACCGGACGGCTGGCCGGTTGGGTGATAGCGGATATCCAGGCTCCAGCGAATCTCGTCACTGACGTTGGCCAGCGAGGCGTGCATGCAGCGCTGGTGCATGAAGAGGACATCGCCGGGAGACATGGGGAGCGGCCGGATGCGCTCGTCCGGGACCAATTGGGCCGGAATCTGGCTCTGGCGCGAATCGGAACAGTGGACGCGCAGACCCTCGCCATGGCTGCGCGGCACAACCATGAGGCAACCATTTCGCTCGATTGATTCGGTGAGCGGAAACCAGACGGTGAGCAGGTCGGAGTCATCCGCCTCGGTTTGCACAACCCCGTTGTCCTGATGCCACCCGGTCTGGGCGTTCAGGCTGGTGCGCTTGTCCGGATGAATGAGGTACTCGGGCACCTTCATGCGCACGTGCTGGATCGGATTCGACGTGATTTCGGGTCCGATGATGGACTGGACCGCATTGAGTAGCCGCCGATTGCGCAGCAGGCCAAAGACGGCCGGCCCCAAGTGGAACCCGGTGTCAGGCTTCAGCGCGCTGTGGGCCGGAAAGCTGATGTCGAACGCCTGTTGGTCCAAGGCGCCAGCGTCCTCGACAATGGCAATCGCACGCTGCTCAAACGGCAACTCGGCGTAGGTAGCGCGGATCTCGCCAGTGGCGTGCATGCGCCGAGCCATCTGATCTAGGACTTCAGCGTACTCATCGATGACGGGCTGGAGATCTTCATCAGGGACCAGAACGTCCCTGGCCACGACGTAGCCTTCACGCTGGAAGTGATCGACGTGCTCGGCTGTCAGGCTCATTGTTTCGGCTTCGAAGGGCGTAGGCCACTTCGCCGGATTCTAGTCTGACCTGTCCAGCGAGTCGAGGGCTGCGTGACGGAACCGGACGCAGCCACGCGCAGTACGGCTGGCTGCCAATTGCGACCGGCCCATTCTTAGGCGGCGGTGCGCTGGTCGATCACCTCGCCACCAGCGGCACGATCCCTGTCGCGAAGTTAGCCGAGAGGGTGAATTCCCGCATGGTCTGACGGAGTGCGACACTCCGGCGGGTGAGCGCCGGTGGTGAAGCTGCCATGAAGATCATTTCGGTGGAGCGGATTCCGGTTGACGCCGGGCACACGGAACGCCCCGGTCGGCACATGCGCCGCAAGTGCGCGGACTGGTCAATCATCGAGGTCTGCAAGGTCACGACCGACACCGGCCTGGTTGGCTGGGGCGAGACGGTCCCGCACTACACTTGGGGCCGGGTGTCGGACGCAGCAGCCGACCGAGTGATCGGGCGCAACCCGGCGGCGATGATGTGGGACGACAGCCTGGGCGCGGGGTTGCAGCAGGCGCTGTTCGATCTGACCGGAAAGGCGCTGGGCGTGCCGGCGTACCGTCTGATCGGCCACAAGGTTCGGGATTGGTGCCCGATTGCCTGGTGGTGCTGGGACATGCCGCCGGACGAGTGGGTGGGCGAGACGCAGGACGCGGTCGCGGCCGGCTATACCAGCTTCAAGCTGAAGGCGAGGCCCTGGCACGACCTGCGCGCGGCAACGCAGGCGATCAGCGAAGCGACGCCCGACCACTGCGTATTCGACCTGGACTTCAACAGCTTGCTGGTGTCGGCGGGGCAGGCTCAGCACGTGTTGGCGGACCTGGAGGCGTTTCCGAAAGTGCATTTCTTCGAGACGCCGATTCCGCAGCACGATGTGGCAGGGAACCGCTCGCTGCGCTCCAAGCTGCGCCGGCCCGTGGCCATGCACTTTGACAATCCGCCGTTTCTGACGGCGGTGCAGGAAGACGTGTGCGATGGCTGGGTGCTTAACCAAGGCGCGGCGCGCACTGTGCACCAGGCAGCGCTGGCGGACGAGGCGAATATGCCGCTTTGGCTGCAACTGGTGGGCACAGGCATTACGACGACCTTTACCGCGCACCTTGGCGCCGTGCTGCGAGCGGCGCAGTGGCCTGCGATTACGTGCCTGAACACGTATCGCGACGACCTTATCCGCGAGCCGCTGGAGATTCGGCGGGGTCACATGCGAGTTCCGGAAGCGCCGGGCCTGGGGATAGAGGTGGACGAGGACGCGCTGGCGCGGCTGAGGCGGCCGGATGTCTCCCAGTCCAAGCTGCCGCGGATGATTCACACGGTCCGCTGGGCGGAGGGCTCGTCAGTCAGCTACACCAAGCATGATGACATGGAGGCGGACTTCCTGGCCGGCAACCGGCCGGCCTTCGAGCGGGGCGTGTCGCTGACGACTGACGAGGACGACGGCAGCGACGTGTTCGACCGACGTTGGCGACGAGTGCGGCAGGCGGGGATGCTGACAGAGTACGCGTAGGCGGTGGGTTTACATAAGGTAACGAGTTTCGACACCCTGGACCGCGAGCGCGCGCTCAACTCGTACCCCTGCCGGCGCGGCCCGTTGCTACGGGAGTTCTCCGCTCCGCAAATGCTTCGCCAAGTCATGCCAATGTCGAGAATCCCAATACCCACGTGCGGCGCCTGAGGTCGAGGGAAGCACGAAAAGCGTGGTGCTACCCAGCAGAACAGCCTGCCGCCCATATTCAACCGTCGACCTCCCAAAGTAGGACTTGGCCGATTTCTTGCCGTTAAAGGCCAGCACGTCGGGGCTGACTTCCCTTAGACGCTTGCGCAGCCCCTCTGGATCGAAGGATCCAGAGGGTAGAGAAGCGTCGGGACCCTTCGCGGTCTTGACCAGATCTGTCAGCCCGATTCCATAGCGGAGCACATCGCGAAACTGGCATGGCGTGAGGCGCTTCGGGGTTAGCCCGGTCTCAAACAGCGTGTCCCAGAATCTGTTGCCAGGACCGGCGTAGTAGGCAGCTACACGGGCGGATCTGTCTCCCGCCGCCGTACCGCAGAAGACAACCTTCAATCCAGGCGCCAGGACGTCGGGAAGAATGGTCACAGCGGGACGCGTACCACAGAGCAGGTAGAGTCTCGAAATCTAGCTGGCTGGCATCGACAGGTCCACGCGGATTTCAGATCAGACATCATCGATTCTTGGGGACCATGCGAACGCTATCGCACCGGGCCTCGCAACCGCCCCGCTGCTACGGGCGCGGTAGTGCATCCAGCAGGCGGTCGGCTTGGTCGATGTCCAGCGACCCTTCCTGAACCCGTTGCAGGATTTCGCGCACGCGTGCTTCACGCGCGGTGGCCGTGCGCGAGGCGGTTTGGGCGACAGCGCCGTGAGCGGCTGATGTCCGACGGCCACTGTGCCGCCCCGCCTCCCGCCGGGCGCGGCGAACTTGCCGCGCTACCCGACGCGTGTGGCGATCGACTTCGTGGCGAACCCGCGTCGACACGCGTTCGCCCAGCCCGCCGAGGTCGAGGTCGGCGCCGACTCCGGCAAGCTCAGCTCCAACCCCTTCGAACGCGGCATCCAGCGCGGACGTCATCTCGGCCATCGCGCGCTCCACCGCGACGCCGGCCTTGGCGAATGCGTCCGTGTATTCATTGTCTCCATCAGCAGACCCGCCAACCTTGGCGGATATCGGTCCCTCGGCCCGAATCGCGATCCGCCCCTCACCGTTCCCCAGCGTTGCGACAATCCGCCGCTCGGAGCGTTCGACGATCTGGAACTCAGGATCCAGCGACGGCGGCTGGTTTTCAGCTTCCAGTTCCAGGCGGACCGAAGACTTGCGGTGCAAACGCAGTCGGGTCCGGCCTTTGACTCGCGCCTCCCAGGTAGCGTTGCCCGTGAACCGGCCTTCCAGCAGCAGGTTGCCCTCAATGGAGTCTACGTGCAGCCCGCCGGCAACGTTGGCGGCCCGGGTGTGGCCGTTCACTTCGACCAAGCGCACCATGCCCGACACCTGTCGGATTGCGAGGTTGCCGTTGACCTGTGCAATGTCGACCTCGGTCAAGTTGGCCAGTGTCGCGTCTCCACGGATCGGGGCCGCTTTGCTGCCGGAGAGCTTCCGTGCCCCCCGGATGCGCAGGGGGCCGTTAATCGGCCCGCCCAGTTCGATATCGCCGCCTACGTCGCGAGCTTGCAGCGGCCCATTCACGACGCTTGCGCTCACATCGCGTCTGACTGCCTGCAGCTGCAATGGCCCCTGCACGTCCCCAAGCTCGAGGCGTCCACCGGCGGGGACCTGGATCTCGGATGGCTCCCGTAGGTTGATCGAAGTGCGCTCATTCAGGCTGCAGACGTCTACGCGGCCCAAGCTCTCCACGACTCCATAACGCGTCGTGGCGCCGCGAATTTCCAGCGGCCCGTGGGCGCCCTTCACGACGATGACTTCGGTTCCGCCGAACTGCGTGAGGTCCATCAGAATCCCTCGTTTCCAGCGACAGCCGCAGGTCCGCCTGTAACGACCCGATGCCGATCAGTCGCATTGGTCATATTCACGACCTCCGTGTGCGGTGGTAGGTCCCGGCCTGCCGATGAGGCGGTCCACCGCTCTACACACGGCGGACCGCCTCATCGATGTCGATGTCGCCGCGCTGCAGCGCTTCCAGCGCCCGGCGACGATCCTCTCGCGCTTCAGGCCGCTGACGCGTCAGCGCCTCGGCCACGGCGTCAAGTCGCCCTCGGACCGTGGGGTAAGACACGCCGAGCTCGGCTTCAACGTCGCGGATCACGCCACGGTTGCGGACGAAGACTTCAACGAATGCCAGTTGCTCGCCGTCCAGTTCCGCCAGTCCACGGGCGGCAAAGCGCCCCTCAATGGCAATGGCGCACGCCGGGCA
>JAKZUJ010000017.1:0-6418 GCA_047516685.1 Chloroflexota bacterium
TGCACGGCCAAGAGATCGCCAGCCGCAAGCGGCGACTCGCGGCCCTGGTCGTCGATTCCGCCATCATCGCGCTCATTGTCCTCATGATGTTTGTCGTCGCGGTCTCGGGCAAGGATGCGCAGATGCCCTGGGAAGCGGCGGCCACCCTAACCGTGGCTTTTCTTATCTTCTATCACATCCTGGCTTGGACGGCATTTAGTGCAACTCCGGGCAAGATGATGCTGAAGCTGCAAATCGTCGATCGCAATGGCTGGCGGATCGGGATTCTCCAGTCAGTGGGTCGCCTGCTGGGCTACGGGATATCGACACTTGCTATAGGACTTGGATTCCTATGGATATTCGTCCACCGATTCGGCCGTGGATGGCATGACCATATAGCGGGAACGTACGTGATTTACCAGGGCCCCGAGAAGTCTCGCTCCCGCAACATGGCAAATGACTTTTTCAAGGACCTCGCCGGCGGCCCACCCATTGTTCGGAATATGGACGACCCGTCCGCTGCCACGACCACGCGCGCAACGTCTGTGGATGAGGGTCAGGAGGACACCAAGCACGCTGTAAGAATCGTCGATGTGGGAGATGCCCAAGAGGCAGACGTGGACCGCCCTATAATTGGCAATTATCCGGTGGCAGACTTTTCGCGTCGCTTGATTGCATTTGGGCTCGACATGGTCGCCTCGCTATTTGCCTCGCTTGCGTCGCTGTTCGTGCTGTCAATCTGGATTCCAGAAGCGACAGAGGGACCGGTCAGCGAAGATCTTGCTCGACAAGACGCGATAAGAACCTCGATCATCTTTGCCTTGGCTTTTGGATATATTATCTATCCCGTATTGTCAAACTGGCTGTTCAAATTTACCGCAGGGAAACGAATAATGAATCTGCAAGTTGTAGATGCGAGCGGACAGCACGTCGGGCTCTCGAGACTATTCGTCAGGCATCTTTGCTACTTCATTTCGGCTCCGGTCTTGTTCATGGGCTTTATCTGGTCTCTCCACGACGATTATTCGCAAGGCTGGCATGACAAGCTGGCAAGCACATATGTGACGTATACCGGCGGCGGTCGTGTCAGTGATCGGAAGAAAACGCATCGGGCACGGAAGACGGAGACGGACCAGCGCAAAACCCATTGGCCTACCGAGTAGGGGACCGGCCCACGTTTGCCCCGATTCCTGCTATCGCCTCAAAGCTGGAAGGCACACATTGCTTCCGACGAGCCGACCGGCCCGTCGGGACTCAAGCAGGATCGACCAGCTCCGATCTGAAGCAGTGCATCGCGCCGCGTACGCCGCTGCGGCGCCTTCGGCCCAGGTTGACTCGCGTTGACCAGACACTCGGTGCATCCACGGCCTCGCGCAATGAGCGATACAATTCGCGCCCCCTCAATAGCGGCGCACACCGTGACCGGAGGCGACCCGTGGCCACACAACCGGATCCGCCGACAGAAACGCCTGACGGTGGCAGCGGCAACGCCACCGGGCGGCCGCTGCTTGGCGGCTATCCGCTGGCGAGCTTCCGGAGCCGGTTCGACGCGATCCTGCTCGATCTGTGCGTGCTGTTGCTCGTGATGATGCTTGCCAGTTTGGCCTTCAGCCTCGATCACTCCCGCCTACTCGAATCCGACTTCGCCATCTACATCATTCCCTACTATCTCTACTACGCCATCATCTACTTCGCCGTCTTCTGGTGGCTCTGGGGCGCGACGCCCGGCAAGCTGATATTCGGCCTGCGCATCGTCGACCGCACAGGCGGACCGATGGGACTCGAGCGCGCCCTGGTGCGGACCATACAGATCCCGCTGTTCCTGGGCTTCATCTGGGCCTCGTTCGACGAGCACCGGCAAGGCGTCCACGACAAGATGGCCGGAACCTACGTGATCGACAAGCGGCGCGGACGCACTTCGGAGACCGCGGCGACGAAGTAAGCCGGGCGTCCGATCTGCGCGGGCGCCTCCCCCCGTTCGCCCTGAGCTTGTCGAAGGGCCTGTCGAAGGGCGCCTCCCCCAAGCCGGGCCGCCGCGTTTGGACATTCCGGTTCGGTTCCGTACCATCGCGCCCGTGATTGAACTATTCGACGCCAACTGCGCACTGGGCATGGTTTCCCGGCCCGGACCGGCCGGCGCGTTTCTCTGTGCCGATGAGCTGGCCGCTCATCAGGCACGCTTCGGGATCGGCCGGGCGCTGGTCTACCACTCCCTGGCACGGGAAGAGCACCCGATGGCCGGGAATGAGTTGCTGATGCAGGCCATTGAGGGCCATGACGCTTTTCAGGCCTCATGGCTGGCGCTGCCGCACCACACCGGCGAGTTTCCCGAACCGGCTCGGTTTGTCGAGGAGCTGCGCGCGGCGCGCGTGCGGGCCGTGCGCATCTTTCCGGATCATCACCGTTTCCTGGTGGACGCCTGGGTGTCGGGCGATTTGTTTGCGGCGCTGGCCGGGCAGGTCCCGTTGTTCTGGCATATCGACGTGCTGGACACCCCCACGGCCCGCGACCTGCACCATGTATGCACCGCGCATCCCGACCTGCAAGTCGTAGTCTGCGATGTGGATAAATCCATCAACCGCACAATCGCCCCCCTGATGCACGCGGCGCCGAACCTCTGGCTGGAAGCAAGCGGCTACCGCGCGCACCGGGGCGTCGAGTTTCTCTCGCAGGCCGTCGGTCCCGAGCGCCTGGTGTTTGGCAGCCAACTTCCCTGGCAAGCGGTGGGTCCGCCGCACGCCGAACTGATGTACGCGGATATCGACGATGACGCTCGGCGGATCATCGGCGCGGCGAACCTGGATCGGCTGCTAGCCATGGCGGCCTGGTAGCGCGATGTTTGGCAACGTCTGGCTCCACCACGCGCCGCACCCGCACGAGCATCGGCCGGACCCGATCGCTACCGACGCGCTGGCCGGCAAGCCGCTGGATGAGTTCGTGATTGATGTCCACAGCCATCCAGGGCCGGGTACCAACTTCTATTACCAAGGCGGCGGGGTGGACGACTTGCTGCGTGTCATGGACCTCACGGGCGTGGACTACTCGTGCTTTAGCGCCTACACGGCCATCGGGCCGGACTTCGTCCGCGGCAATGAGTTAGTGGCCGAGGCAGTCCAGGCTCACCCAACGCGTGTGATTGGGTTCGCGGTCCCGAACCCGCACTATCCCAAGCTGGTGAACGAAGAGCTAATCCGCCGCGTGGACGAGCAGGGCTTCCGCGGAATCAAGATCCACAGTACAAACCACAACTACCCGCTCAACGGCCCGAATTACGCGCCCATCTTTGAGTTCGCGGACGACCACAAGTTGCCGATCCTCAGCCACACGTACGACTCGCCCGCGCGCCTGCGCGAACTGGCCACGACCTATCCGAACGCTCGGTTCATCTGGGCGCACGCCATCTGGCAACACATCCGCAACCCGGAATTGGCCGTAACCGTACGCGACCTGCCCAACGCCTACTGCGAGATGTCCGGCTCCGCCAACCGCCGCGGGGAGATCGAGTCCTTCGTGCGGGTTGCGGGCGCCGAGAGTGCAGTCTTCGGCTCCGACTACCCCGTGCTCAGCCAGACCTGGCAGATGGGCAACGTCGCGCACGCCGACCTGAGCGAAGACGACAAGCGCAAGATCTTCAGCGAAAACATCCGCGGCGCGCTGGGCCTGTAAGCGCGCCAGCGACGCCCGAAGGCTCGCCGGCGAACCGTTCCCTAACCCGCTAAGCCGCGTTGGCCTCGTCCGCAGCCGAAATCCCCCGCCTGCGCGCGCTCGCGGTTGAGCAGGCGCCGCAGGTCGGTCAGACGCCCGGCGTGGGCCGGGTCATCGGCCAGGTTGCGGGTCTCCCAGGGGTCGTCGGCCAGATTGAAAAGCTGGCGCTGCGTTTGGCCCGCCAGGCGCGTCTCCATGAGCTTCCAGCTGCCGTGCCGGACCATGCGCTGGCGGGAATCGTCCGGGCCGAGACTCTGGCCGCCCTGAAAGGCGGCAAAGACGGTAGCGCGCATCTGGACATTCTGCCCGGCAAGCGCGGGGGCCAGGCTCATACCCTCGCCTTCAGGCGGAAGCTCAACGCCGGCCAAGTCCAGGATGGTCGGGAACACATCGTGCAGGTAGCACAGGCCCTCAAGTCGTTGCCCGGCCGGGATTCCAGGTCCGCGAAAGATCAGCGGGACGCGGAGGCTGTGGTCATACACGTTCTGCTTGCCCAGCAGGCCGTGCTGACCGACGGCCAGCCCATGGTCGGCGGTGTAGACCACGATCGTGTCTTCGGCATGGCCAGACGCCTGGAGCGCGTCGAGCAGCCGGCCGATCTGCGCGTCGAGGTGGCTGATCATCCCGTAGTAGTCGGCGATGTGACGCCGGATGTCGTCCGGATCGCGGGGATGCGCCGCCAGCGACTCGTCGCGCCCGTGCAGGTGTCCGTTGTCGAACGGGTGCATGCGCGCGAAGTTTGGCGGCAGTTCGATGTCGTCCGGCGGGTACTTGGCCGCAACGTCGGCCGGCGGCGTGCGCGGGTCGTGGGGCGACGTAAACGCCGTGTACATGCAAAACGGCTGGTCGGCGGGATGCTCGTGCAGCAGCCGAATCGCCGTGTCGACGAACATCTCGGTTGAGAATCCGCGTCCAATAGAAACCGCTTCCGGCGGATACACGCCGTCTGGGTCGAAGTCATGCAACGGCACGGCGTCGTGGTCCGACATCCCGCCGAAGAAAATGCTGCCGCCGTCGTCAAAGCCGCGGGCGAACAGCTCCGGCTCGTTGTGCCACTTGCCTACACCGTAGGTCCGGTAGCCCGCCGAGCGCAGCAACTGCGGGAACGTGGGGATCTCCGGATCCATTGGATAGGGCGAAAGGCCCGCTGGGTTCGGAGCGAAGACCCGAAAGAGCGAGCGACCGGTCAACAGCATCGCGCGGCTGGGCATGCAGACCGCGTTCGACGTGGACCCCATGATGTAGGTGCTGGTGAGCGCGGTGCCGGCGGCGGCCAGGGCGTCGAGCGTGGGCGTGTGCACGGCCGGATTGCCCAGCGAGCCGATGGCGTTGTGCCGATGGTCGTCGGCGATCAGGAACAGGATGTTCGGCGGCATGGTCTGGGGCGACTGGGGGATACGCAGGCTGCACAGCGTAGCGCGGGCCCTAAGGCGTGAGTCGATCGCGTCGAGTGCTCGGCTCGTCAGGTGTCGCTTTCAGTCAACTGGCGCCCGCGTCGCACGACGATCTCCGATCCATCCGCGAGAAAGGCCGATGCTGGCTCGCGGCTCAGCGCCTGGACAAATTCAGCGCCGTACAGTCGGCCGACGTCACCCAGCAACTCAGCCTCGGCAGCCTGCGCAACTCGCCAGCGCGGGTGCTCGACCTCGTATTCGAGGGTCGAACCGTCCCGTTGAACCGCGTAGCCCCAGTAGTGCTCCGTGATGAACGCGGCCGCGGACGCCCGGTCCGGAATGCGCCAGTCGCCCAGCCCCGCGAGCGCCAGGCGGTTCCAGGACCCGTCGAGCCGCCATTCATAGCGCGCCGAGTCGGCATCAACGGCGTGGCGCATCGGCAGGGCGACGTAGTTTTCGTTATAGACCACTCGCGCCACCCAGGCGATGGCGCGCCGGGGCACGATTTCCTTGATGAAGACCACACCGCGTCGCAGCTCGCCTGCGATCTCGCGCCGAACGTAGAACCGGAGGTTCACTTCCAGAAAGTTGGCGTGGAAGGGAATGGGCAACCCCATCAACCGCGTCTTGAGGAATCGGAACCCAACGACACTGACGAAGCAGCGGCCGTCCCAAAAGTCGATCTCCGTGCCCGCCGGCACATACGGCAGCAGCACGTCTGGCTCAATCTCAAAATTGAGGAGAGCCAGATCGCGCCACTCGGCGCTGAGGAACGTGCGTTCAGGCGTGGCCGGATGAGCGGGGGTGGCGACTTCGGCGTTCCTGGCGCGCGGCCAATCCAGCGTAGCGCGGCGGCGCCCTCTGTTCGTCAGACGGGCGGCAATCAATCAGAATGCGACCTCCGCCCACACGGAGAGTGAGAAATGGCCGAGCGGATTTACACCAGGGGCAAGGCAGGGCTCGAACCGCTCGAGGAGCAGCCGTTCGAAACTGAAGATGAACTCCAGCAGCTGATCGCCGACTATCCCGAACTGCTGGACGGCGAGCAGATGCAGCCGGGCGACCCGCGGCGCTGGATTCTGATTACGCGCGAGCAGGGGATCGCTGAGACACCCGGCGAGCACGACCGCTGGTCCGTTGATCATCTCGTCATCGACCAAGAGGCAATGCCGACGCTCGTGGAAGTGAAGCTCCGGTCAAACACCGAAATCCGCCGAACTGTCGTCGGGCAGTTGCTGGAGTATGCGGCGCACGCCGCGCAAACGTGGTCGGCTGACGAACTGCGCCGAACGTTCAGGGCATCCACCATCGCCCGGGACGGTGATCCGGACAAGGAACTC
>JAKZUJ010000018.1:0-4405 GCA_047516685.1 Chloroflexota bacterium
GGTGCAGTTCGTTGGATTCGCTACCGGCACGTCGTGACGTTCCAGCACCTCCCCATCCGGTGCGAACACGTAGATCGACGAACCCGGCCCGCCCTGATCCCAGCCAGCCGTCGCGATCACGTTGCCCTCGGTGTCCAGGCACATGCCGTCGATGCCCCGGTGCGCGCCGAAGTCATGCAGCATCGTCATTTCGCCCAACGTTCCGTCGGCGTTGACCGGGTAGGCCCGCAGCTGCCGGTCCTCGTCCGCGTTGCGCCCGCTCTGGGCCACGTAGAGGACGGAATGATCGAGCGAAAACAGCAGACCGTTGGGGCGCGTCGTGTCGAAGGTGACCCGGCTGATCGCCCACGAGCCGTCGGCCCGCGGATCGAGCCGGTACACCGAATCGTGGTCCAGGTCCTTGTTGCCTCGATCCTCGGTCCAGTCGCCCGCCGCCCCTTCGTAGTACGGGTCGGTGAACCAGATGCGGCCGACGTTGTCGATGGCCAGGTCGTTCGGAATGTTCAGCCGCTGACCCTCGAACCCGTCCGTCAGCGAGGTCGTGGTCCCATCAGTGTTGTAGCGAACCACCCGTCGGGCGCCGCCCTCACAGCCGTAGAGCACGCCGTTGGGGTCGAACATCAGTCCGTTGCAGTAGTTGGTTCCTTCGCGGTAGACCGTCGACTTACCGGTTGCGGGGTCGTAGCGCATGATCCGGCTCTGCTGGATGCTCGTAAACAGCAGCGCTTCCCCGTCCCAGGCCGGACCCTCGGTCACGTTGCCGTACGGACCGTCCAGGTGCTCAAAATTCCAGGCCATCACGCGCTCCCTTGTGCTCTACAAACGAGGTGAATCTGGTCGAACCATAGCCCCTGGCGCCGATCCTACCGACCGGTCACCAGCGTCCCTGAGTCGGCGGCGTCGCGAGCCAGCAGCGTCCAGCGGTGGGACTCGATCACGTCCGCGGCGGTAATCGCCAGGTCCGTTTCGCCGCGCGCGGCGGCGATGAAGTCTCGCGCCAGGGCGTTCGGCGCGTCCGCCGTGGGCGTGTCCAGCGACGGACCGTCAAAGTCCGTCAGCCTGCGCTGTCTCCCGCCCTTGTCGATGGTGCAGGAGTTTTCCGCCGTCGTGCGAACTTCGATCGAGCCTTCCGTCCCCTCGATCAGCATGCGGCAGTCGCCGTGATAGGGCGCGCTCTCGGGCGTTAGCCAGGACGCCCGCACGAAGGCCGAGCCGCCGTCCTCAAGCCGCAGCCAGGCCTCGGCGTGGTCCGCGAACGTGGGGTGCTCGGTAAAGCGCGCGGCCCCGTGCTGCGCCGCCACGCCCAACGGCTCGCAGCCGTGCAGCCAGCGCACCGCATCGATGTCGTGAATGCACAGGTCCAGCAGCGCGCCCCCGTTCAACTCGCGGTCAAAGAACCAGGCCGGCCGCCGCTCCGGCCCGCACTGATGGGGCCGCTGCGCCATCGACGACACCACCTGCCCGATCTCGCCGGCGTCGATGGCTCGCTTGGCCGCCAGAAACGGACCGCTGAAGCGCAGCGTCAGCGCGCAGCTAAGCGCCGCCGAGCCGCCCGCCGCGGCCTCCAGCAGGTCCAGGTCCTTGTGGGTTGTCACCGCCGGCTTGTCCAGCAGCACGCTCACACCGGCCTCCAGGCAGGCCGCCGCGATCTCGCCTTTGGCGTTGTTGATTGGCGCCAGCGTCGCGGCGTCGATCGAGCCGTCCAGCAACTCGCGGTAGTCCGCAACGCCCCGGACCCCGAAGGCCGCCGCTGTCTGCTCGCGAACCTCGAGCTCCGGCTCCGCCACCGCCACCAGTTCCACGCCGTCCTCGGACACGAGCTGACGCGTAATCCCCAGCACATGCCCGTGCTGCGCGCCGATGATTGCCAGCCGCATCAGTCAGCGCGGCCTCTGCGTACGTAGGTTCATCGGACCTCTCCGTTGGCGAACATCGCCGTCAGCGTCTGCTTGCGATAGTCGAAGATGCGTTCCACGTCGCGGCGTATCACCAGCTTGTCGACCAGCGCGCCGCCCCACACAGCGTATTGCACGCGGTCCCCGGCCAGCGTCCCGCCGTCCCGTTCGGTAAACGAGTGCTCGTGGATCCACCTTCGATAGGGACCCCTGACCTGCATGTCCGAGAACCGGTGCGGCGGCGCCCACTCCGTGATCTCGCTCCGCCAGCGCAGCGGACACCCACGAAATCGCAGCCGGTAGTCGATGCGCGTCCCAGCCTGAATGTCGATAGGTGTCGGCGTGACAACGCTGAACCTGAGCCAGGGCGGCGTGATCGCTTCCAGATTCGAGGCGTCCGCAAAGAACTCGAACACCTCCTCCAGCGGCCGCGGCAGCCACACGCCCGACTCGTAGACGAACGTCCTCACCGACGGGCCAGATACCCCGCCGCCGTCGCACGAATCGTGGACACGATGCTGTCGATCACCGCATCGCTGATGTTCGGCGTCATCTGCAGGGACACCCCGCGCCCCATGATGTCCTCGCCGCGCGGGCATTCCACCTGCGTGTAGTCCATCGGCGTCTCTCGTCCGAAGTCGAGTGGAAAGCGGCTCTGACCGTAGGTGTTCGGGCCCGCAAGGAACGGATTCCGATACAGCGGCCCGTAGCGTCCCGAGCCGATGTACGGCCCGCCCAGCGGCACACCCGCCCGGCTGACCTCCTCGGCGAACTCCCAGGCGGAGCATCCCAGCGTGTCCGTATCCAACGTGAAACCCAACACCCAGTAGCTGTGCCGGTCGCCGGGCCGCACCCGCTGCGGGGTGATCTCGTCCATGTCGGACAGCCCGTCGATGATCGCTTCGGCCGCTTTAATCTTCCGCTCGATGTACCCATCCACCTTCTGCAGCTGAGTGGACAGCACCGCGGCCATCAGGTCACCCATCTTGTAGTTGGGCGCCAGGAAGTAATTGGCGTAGGGCTGCCCGTGCAACGGCCCGTTGTCGCGCGGCAGGGCCGCGTCGCGGAACAGGACGGCGCGTTCCCACAGGGCGTCGTCATTCGTCAGTACCGTCCCGCCGGTGCCCGCTGACAGGTGTTTGCCGCCAAAGCTGAATCCGGCGATGTCGCCGATTGTCCCCACGATCCGCCCGCGCGACTCCGCGAAGTGCGCCTGGCAGCAATCCTCGATCAGCGCCACCCCGTGCCGGTCGGCAATCGCCTGCAGCGCGTCCATGTCGCATGGGTTGCCGAACAAGTGCACGGCCATGATGGCGCGGGTCCGCGGGGTGATCTTTGCCTCCACGTCCGCCGGATCCAGGGTGTAGGTGTCGTCCACGTCGGCGAACACCGGCACGCAGTTGTGCAGCAGCGCGCCAATTATCGACCCGCCCGCGGTCCACGGCGTCACGATGATCTCGCTGCCTGGTTCCGGATTCAGCGCCCCGATGCACGTGTGCATGGCGGCGGTGCCCGAGCTGGCCGTGACCGCGTGCTTAACCCCGTGCCGCGCCGCGAAGGCCTGCTCGAACTCCACCACGGCGGGACCCAGCCCCAGGTGACCCGACCGCAATACCGCGGCCACCGCCGCAATGTCGTCCTCGCCGAAGTCGTGGGTCGCCCCCAGGTCCAGCATCTGCGCCCTGTCGCCCGACTGCGCCGCGTCTCGTTCGCTCACGCCGGTTCCTCCCCTGTTCGCAGGCGCCGGGTTAGCCGTCCAACCCCAGCAGGCGCATGGCGTTCAACCCCAGGATCTTCTGCTTGGCTCGCCGTGAAATATCCGCCGTCGCGACCTTGGCAATCTGCTGGCGGGCGTCCATCAACGCCATGTCCGTACCGAACAGCACACGATCCTCGCCCGCGTGCTCCACGTGAAACTCGATAGCCCCCAGCGCCGTGCGGGAACTACAGGTTTCCACGTAGACGTTTGGCAACGTCCGCGCGGCCGCCGCGGCGTCGGCGTTTACCGCCCCGGCCGCGTGGGCCAGCACCCAGGTCATGTTGGGAAAACGTGCGGTCAGCGCCGTAAACCGCCCCAGGATGGTCGTGCCCGCCGGATCGAACGGGTAGGTCGCGTGACACATCACCGCCAGCCGATGCTCGTCCACCCATTCGTAAATCGGAAAGTAGGCCGGGTCGTCATTCGGACGTCCGAAATAGTCCGGATATATCTTCACGTAGGCCATGCCCAACCCGTGGATGGCGCGTTCCAGTTCTGGAACGACCTCCTCGGGATAGTGCGGGGTCACGAACGCGACGCCGATGAAGCGGTCCGGCGCCCGCGCCACGTACTCCGCCACCACGTCGTTGCCGCGGCCGGCGTCGCCGTACCAGATGCAGTTGATACAGGCCCGGTCAATGCCCGCCGCGTCCATCACCCGCAGGTACAGTTCGCAGTCAGCGTCCACTCCATAGCGGCCCCAGCTCCCGGCGTGGCAGTGAAAATCGATGACCGGGGTATCCACGGCGCT
>JAKZUJ010000019.1:0-9382 GCA_047516685.1 Chloroflexota bacterium
GCGCTGGAGGCCACGGTCCAAGCGGGCTTCGGGCCTGCGCCCGGGGGCGTGCTGATCAACGCCGGGCGTTCGGCGCTGTGGGCGGGCAGTGGCTCGGACTACGCGCAGGCGGTACGGGCGAAGGTTGAAGAGATGCGCGGCGCGATAGAGAAGGCGCGTCCGCGCTGACGAGCTTTGGGCCTAGGCCGCGACCGGCCAGGCACCAAGGACGCGGGTGAGTACCGTCGATTTGGTCAGCACGCCCAGGGCCTCCCGGACAGCCGCGTCGTCCGGGTGCCCCACCAACTCCAGGAAAAAGATGTAGTCGTCGGGCTTCAGGCGCGAGGGCCGCGACTGGATGAAGCTGAGGTTCAGGTCGTGCGCGCGCAGGCAGCTCAGCACATCGTGCAGCGCGCCGACTCGGTCGTGCACGGACACCATGAGCGCCATCTTGTCGCGTCCGGTGCGCGCGGCGGGCTTGTCGGCGATCACATAGAAGCGGGTCCGGTTGGACGCCATGTCCTGAATGTCCTGCTGCAGGACTTCCAGGCCAAAGGCCTCGGCCGCGCTGAGCGGTCCGATGGCAGCGGCGCTGGGTTCTTCGGCCGCCCGCCGGGCGGCTTCGGCCGTGCTGGTCACTTCCATGATTGACGTTGCGCCGAGATGGCGCTGGATCCAGCCGCGGCATTGGGCGATGGCGTGGGGGTGCGAATAGACGCGGGTCCAGTCCGACGAACCGGCGAGCGCCAGCAGGTTGTGGGCAACCGGCAGGTAGATTTCAGCCTGGATGTGGACCGTGCGGGTGACGAAGAGGTCCAGCGTTTCGCCGATTGTTCCGCTGGTGGTGTTCTCGATTGGCACGACACCCCAGACGCGCGGAGAGCGGTCGACGAAGTCGAATATGTCGCTGAAAGAGCTGAGCGGCGTGAGGTTGGCCAGACGCCCGAAATATTGCTGCGCGGCCTGGTGGCTGAAGGTGTGCGTCGGGCCGAGGAAGCCGACGCTGGGTGGTTTTTCCAGGCTGCGCGAGGCCGCCATGATCTCGCGGAAGATTGCGCGGATGTGATCGGCGTCGTAGGGACCGGCGTTCAGGGCGGTGACGCGGTCGAGCACGTCGCGCTCGCGGCCGGGGTCGAATACCGGAGATCCGGCGGCGGCTTTCAGGTGGCCGATGCCGCGAACAAACCGAGCGCGCTGACCAAGCAAGGTGACGAGTTGCTTGTCTACGGAGTCGATGCCTTGCCGCAACTCGTCAAGCGACTCGGGCACCACGGACTCCAGCCAACGTAGGGGGCGCGATGCTAGCACCGCCTCGCCGCCACTTGAGGCGCCGGCCGGTTAGAGCGCTTGCATCGACTCGCCGAACGCATCGATGGCCCGCGCCAGATCTTCCTGGCTGTGCGCCGCGCTGACCATGGCGCGCACCCGAGCGGCGTCTCGAGCCACGGTTGGGAAAGCCACGCTCTGAACGAAGACGCCGCGTTGGCGCAGGCGGTCGCTGAGGGCGTGGGCGCGTTCGGCTTCGCCCACGATCACCGGCGTGATGGGCGTGGCGCTGCGTCCAAGGTCCATGCCCAGGTCGGCCAGACCCTGCTTGAAGAAGCGGGCGTTGTCCCAGAGCCGTTCGACTCTTTCGGGTTCCTGGCTGAGCACACGGATGGCCGCCCGCGTGGTCTCAACGACGGCGGGCGGATGCGAGGTGGAGAAGAGCAGGGGGCGGGCGGTCTGCGTGAGGTAGTCGCGCAAGGCCTGGCTGCCGGCGATGTAGCCGCCCATGGAGCCGATGGCCTTGGACAACGTGCCCAATTGCACGTGCACGCGCCCGTGGAGGCCATAGTGGTCCACGGTGCCGCGTCCGCCCCGGCCCAGCACACCGCTGCCGTGGGCGTCGTCCACCATGATCATGGCGCCGAACTCCTCGGCCGCGTCGCAGATGTCAGGCAGCGGGGCGATGTCGCCATCCATGCTGAACACGCCGTCAGTGACCACCAGCTTGCGCTGGTCGGGGGCGCAGGCGGTCAGTTGCTCGCGCAGCGAATCGGCGTCGGCGTGGGCAAAGCGGCGGACGTCGGCCCGGCTGAGGCGACAGCCGTCGATGATGCTGGCGTGGTTGAGTTCGTCGCTCAGGATTACGTCGCCACGGCCCACGAGAGTCGGAATCGTGCCCAGGTTTCCCGCAAACCCCGATTGAAAGACCAGGGTGGCTTCCACGCCCTTCCAGGCGGCGAGCTCAACTTCCAGCGCCTCGTGTACGTCCAGCGTGCCGGCAATGGTGCGGACCGCGCCGGCGCCGCCGCCCCAGGCCTTGGCGCCGGCCATGGCCGCCTCGCGCAGGGCCGGATCGTTGGCCAGGCCCAGGTAGTCGTTGGACGACATGTTGATGAGCTCACGTCCGGCGATGCGGATGCGCGGCCCCTGCGGCGACTGCAACACCTGGAAGGGTCGGAAGAGGCCGCGCGCACGCAGGTCGCGCACATGGGCGTCAACAAATGCCAGCGGGTCCATCAGCGTTCCTCGGGGCGGCTCGCAGCCGGTACCGGTGTAGCGTAGCGTCCGCCGGGCGCGGTTCCCGGCGGGCGGCGTAAGATGTCGGATGCGCGGGCGGGAAGACCGTGCGCGGCTGGGGTGAGGAGCGGTCGGTGATTGAGGAAACTGCGAACGTCGAGTTGAACGCGCCAGTCAACACAATCTGGCAGCTGGTGAGCTCGATCAACGACTGGGAAAAGTGGAATGCGACCATTGAGTCCGCCGAACGTCTGACCGCTGGAAACTGGACGCCGGGTTTCCGCTTCCGCCAGAAGTCCCAGCGCGAGCGGGCGGCGTTTATCTACACCATCACCGATGTTGACCTGGGCCACGGGGCTTCGTGGACCGGCTCGAAGGCCGGCCTGACGCGCAGCATGTCGATTGAACTGCGTCCCGTGGAGGGTGGTACGAGCGTGCGGCTGCGACAGACGGTCGCCGGGCCGCGCACGCTGGGTCCGCTGGGCTTCTTTGTGAAATTCAGCGTGCGTCGCAACATGCGCGGCTGGACGCTGGGCCTGCGCAAGGCGCTGGCCGAAATGCCGACCACCGGCTGACCATGAGAGGCCCGAACGACCGGGCTGCGCTGCTGGACATTGCAGAGGCGGCCGCCCGTGCAGCCGGCGCCGAATTGCTGCGGAGCTTCGAGTCCGAGCTGCTGGGCGTCCAGTGGAAGACCTGGCAGGGCGAGCGCACCGTGGTGACCGACGCCGACTTCGCCGCCGACCGCGCCATTCGCCAGGTGCTGGCCGAGCGCGTACCGACCCACACGGTATTCTCGGAGGAGTTTCCGGACGACGAAGAGGTGGATGGGCCGGACGTGTGGGTCATTGACCCGCTGGACGGCACCGACAACTATTCGCGGGGGCAGCCGCAGTTCTGCGTGAGCGTGGCGCACACTCGTGACACCCGGCCCGATGCGGCGGCGATTTACGATCCCGTGCGCGACGAGATGTTCACGGCGGCTGCCGGCGGTCCGGCGCGACTCAATGGCCGGGATATCAGCGTGACCGGGCGGACCGACGTGTCAGAGAGCACCGTGGCCTGGGCGCAGCGGGGGATTGACGCCGAAGACGACCGGCGCTTCAACGCCGCATTGGCCGAGGCGGCCCGTACCTTCCACCGTGTGCGCCTGACCGGCTCCGCCGCCTTGGAGACGGCCTGGGTGGCGGCGGGACGCTACGACGGCGCTCTCTTCAGCAACGTGAAGTGGTGGGACCATGCCGGCGCCGGCCTTCTCGTGCAGCGGGCCGGTGGCACGACCTCCGACGTTCGGGGTGCGCCTCGCGGGCCCGACAGCCGTCGCTGCATCTTCAGCAATGGCGAAATCCACGAGGCCATCCTGCACATCGCCGCCACTCACGGCCTGGAACGCGCCTTCCCGCCGCACGAGTAGCCTTGTCGCCGCCGGTGCGGCGCCAGGTCGCCGGCGACCGGCAATCTGCCAGAAGGCCGCCTCGCGCCTAGGCTTGGGCGGCTTCCTCACGCTGGCGCAGGATGGCGCGCGGGAGTTCGCTGCGGACGACCTCGCCAGAGATGATGCGTGCGCCGCGGTCGGCGAAGGGCAGGTCAACCGGCTGATTGCCGCGCCGTTCGGACTCGCGAATGGCAATCGCGATCTCCAATGCCTCGCGCGCGTCTTCCCCGCTGCAGCGCGGGTCGTCCCCGGACTCGATGCAGTGGATGAGGTCATAGACCGCATTGACTCCGCCGCTATGGCGTCGCACCGGCGGCGGGAAGTGGCTGCGGACGAAGCTGCGGCGTTCCCGAAGCTGCCGGTCGCTTTCCGACGCCTCGTAAGCCGTCCATATCTGGATGCTGCGGGCGTCATTGATGATGCGGACCATGCCGTCTGTGCCCACGATGTCATGAGAACTCTCGTTCGGGCCGTTGTCGTAGGCCCGCACGTAGCCGCGAACATTGCCGGGAAACCTGATGAGACCGACGCCCGAGAAGTCGTTGTCGGGGTTGGCCTCGTCTAGTTCCGCCTCGCCGACGACAGAGACTGCACGCTCGGGCACATACATGGTGAGCGTCGTAATCAGGTGGCTGCCGTTGTGGGAGAGGCCGCAGCTGGATCGGGAATCCACGGACACCACATCGCCAATAGCGCCGTCGTCGATCAGGGCATTCACCTGCAGGTAGTCATCCTGCCATCGGCGGGTGCAGTTGATGGCCAGCGCAATGTTGGCCCGCTTGCAGGCGCCGATGGCGGCATCCGCCTCGGCCAGGGAGAGCGTGATGGGCTTTTCTGCCCATATGGCGCGGACGCCGTAGCCGCCGTTGGCGATCTCCAGCAGGATGTCGCCGCGCGGCTTGGCGGAGGTGCACACGCTGACGATGTCCGGCCGGGTCTCCTCCAACATCTGGCGGTAGTCGGCGTAGAGGGCCTCGAAACCCCATTTGGCGCCAGCGGCTTCGCGCTGCTCGACCCAGGTGTCGGACATGCCGACGACTTCGACCTCGGGCATGGACATGTAACAGGGGATGTGGCCGTAGGGGAACTCGACGCCGTCGAAGTCGTCGAGTTCTTCGTCAATTGTGCTGGCGATGCGTCCGAGCCCGATCACCGCCGCTTTGAGCCTGGCCATCAGGACGCCGCTCCAGTCCGGGCTTCGGCTTCGCGCCGCCGGAGAATGGCGCGGGGTAGTTCGGATACCAGGACTTCGCGGGAGACGATGCCGAGGCTTCGGTCCTCAAGCGGAAGGTCGACGCGGCCACCGCCCTGTCGATGCGATTCGCGGACGGCGATAGCGATTTCGAGAGCTTCGCGAGCGTCTTCTCCGGTACAGCGGGAGTCCTGGCCGGTCTCGATGCAGTTCATGAGGTCGTACAGCACGTTCACGCCGGCCGCCCGGGGCGTGTGGCTGGGTCGGAAGAAGTGACAGACCGGAGAGGGTCTGCGCTGGCCCGCCACGCCGGCTTCCAGGCGCCACAGCTCGGGACTGCGGCTGTCGTCCATCAGACGGATCATGCCTTCGGTGCCGGTGATGTCGTAGGAAAGTTCCATACCACCGGTGTGCATGCCGCGAAACATGCCGCGCACGCCGTTCTGGCAGACGAAGTAGCCATTGCCGGCGAAATCGTTGTCGCCGGCCACGGCCTCGTCGCTTTCGGCCTCGCCGGCGACCCACGCCACCGGCGCACCGGTGAACATCGTGAGGCGTGTAATCAAGTGGCTGCCGTTATGGGAGAGGTTGCAGTTCAGGCTGCCCTGCACGTGCAGGACATCGCCGATCAACCCGTCGTCGATCATCTCGCGAGTCTGCGTGAAGCTGTCGCGCCAGCGGTGGGTGCAGTTGACGGCCAGGTGAATGCCGGCCCCGCGACATGCGACGATCACTTCGTCGGCCTGGGCCAGCGAATAGGTCAGGGGCTTTTCGGCCCAGATCGCCTGGACGCCGTAGTCGCCGTTCGCGATCTCAAGCATGATGTCGGTACGGGGCTTCATGGAGGTGCAGACGCTGACGACCTGCGGGCGCGTCGTGGCCAGCATCTCGCGATAGTCCTCGAAAAGGGCATCGATGCCCCACTTGGCGCGGGCCGCCTCGCGCTGCTCGACCCAGGTATCCGAGAGACCAACAATCTCGATCTCCGGGACGGCGGCCATGCAGCCGATGTGGGCATGCGGGAGGTGCCAGCCGTCGTACTTGCTGCGCTCTTCGTCCCAGGTGCTTGCGATACGGCCAAGCCCGATCACCGCGGCTCGTGTCATGGGCGGATGCCTTTCCCTGGACGCCGTGGGGCAGAGTATGGCGTATGCGCGCACGGTTCGCATCTTCGGTGGGGCGCCGAACGACCAAGCGAGGATCCTGGAGGCCCGGGCTGATGCTAGCTGGGGTGGTGGCGCTTGTCCTGGCGGCCGCCTGCGACGTCACCGAGGACCCCGAGCCGACGGCCACGCCCAGCGCCATTGCACCGTTCGCGCTTACGAACCCGGATGGGCTCGTGGCTCACGCGGATCCCACAGCCTCGATTGGGCAGCAGGTTGTGTTGCGGACGCGGGTGTGTAGCGTCGCCAACACAGCCAACGACCTCGTGCTCTGCGCCTAGGTCGACTTCGACAACGACCAGCTTTCGACTGTGTTTCGAATCCCCGGCGTCGTGGAGGGCGTTGAGCGGGACGAATTCGTTTGGGTCGAGGGGCTGGTTACGGGGGTCGCTGAACCCGAGGACGCGTGCGGCGATGCCGGCCAGCCGGAAGTTGAGGTCAGGCATCTGCCGGTTACCGACCGGATCGGCGTGCGGCCCGCACTACGGGTGGAGCAGGTAGGGCAGGTGAGGGATTCAACCTGAATCTGCCGCTGCCGCCGCACATGGGCATCGACGCCTATGTGGATGAGTTGGACCGGGGCTGGGTCGCAATTGCCGACTTCGACCCGCAGACTCTGGTGGTGCCGCTGGGTTTTGACACGCATCGAGAGGACCCGATCGCGATCCTCGGACTGCGCAGCGAGGACCTCGGTCGTTTGGCCGAGCGGGTTGCCAGACTGGGCAGGGCGCAGCTGCACGTGCTGGAAGGCGGGTACGCGCTGAACCGGTTGGGCGAGTCCGCCGTGGCCTACGTGCAGCGGCTGGGCAGCGCCTAGGCCTGGGCCGCCTCCTCGCGCCGGCGAAGGATTGCGCGCGGGAGTTCGTAGCGGACGACCTCGCTGGAGATGATGCGGGCGCTGCGGTCCGCCAGCGGCAGGTCAACCGGCTGATTGCCGCGCTGTTCGGACTCCCGGATGGCGATGGCGATTTCCAGAGCCTCGAGCGCGTCCTCGCCACTGCAGCGTGGGGCGTCCCCGGACTCGATGCAGTGTATGAGGTCGTAGACCGCATTGACTCCGCCGCTATGGCGTCGTACCGGCGGCGGGAAGTGGCGGCGGACGAAGCTGTAGCGTTCCCGAAGCTGCCGGAGGCTTTCCGACGCCTCGTAAGCCGTCCATACCTGGATGCTGCGGGCGTCGTCGATGATGCGGATCATGCCGTCGGTGCCCACGATGTCATGGGAATTCTCGTTTGGGCCATTGTCGTAGGCGCGCACGTAGCCGCGAACATTGCCGGGAAACCTGAGAAGACCGGCGCCCGTGAAGTCGTTGTCGGGGTTGGCCTCGTCTAGTTCCGCCTCGCCGACGACCGAGACGGCGCGCTCGGGCACATACATGGTGAGCGTTGTAATCAGGTGGCTGCCGTTGTGGGAGAGGCCGTTCCTGGCTCGGGAATCCACGGACACCACATCGCCGATCGCGCCTTCGTCGAGCAGGGACTTGACCTGCAGGTAGTCATCGCGCCAGCGGCGGGTGCAGTTGACGGCCAGCGCAATGTTGGCCCGCTTGCAGGCGTCGATGGCGGCATCCGCCTCGGCCAGGGAGAGCGTGATGGGCTTTTCTGCCCATATGGCGCGGACGCCGTAGCCGCCGTTGGCGATCTCCAGCAGGATATCGCCGCGCGGCTTGGCCGAGGTGCACACGCTGACGATGTCCGGCCGGGTCTCTTCCAGCATCTCGCGGTAGTCCTCGAAGAGGGCGTCGATCCCCCACTTGGCGCGAGCCGCTTCGCGCTGCTCGGCCCAGGTATCCGAGAGACCGACGATCTCGAGCTCCGGAACGGCCGCCATGCAGCCGATGTGGGCATGCGGGAGGTGCCAGCCGTCGTACTTGCTGCGCTCTTCGTCCCAGGTGCTGGCGATGCGTCCGAGGCCGATCACCGCCGCTTTTGTTCTGGCCATCACGACGCCTTCCCCGCCTGCGTGGCGGCTACAGCTTCGCCCCGGCGGAGAATCGCTCGAGGCACTTCGGACACGACTACTTCGTGCGAGACGATGCCGAGGCTCCGGTCTTCAAGCGGAAGGTCCACGCGGCCACCGCCCTTTCGATGCGACTCGCGGACGGCGATGGCGATTTCGAGAGCTTCGCGAGCATCTTCGCCGGTACAGCGGGAGTCTTCGCCGGTCTCAATGCAGTTCATCAGGTCGTACAGCACGTTTACGCCGGCCGCCCGCGGCTTGTGGCTGGGGCGGAAAAAGTGGCAGGCCGGCGTCGGGTTGCGCTGGCCGGGCAGGCCCTCCTCCATCCGCCACAGTTCGGGGCTGCGGCTGTCGTCCATCAGGCGGATCATGCCGTCGGTGCCGGTGATGTCGTAGGAGAGCTCCAGCGCGCCCGCGCGCATGCCGTGAAACATGCCGCGCACGCCGTTGTGACAGACGAAGTAGCCGTCCCCGGCAAAATCGTTGTCGCCGGCCACGGCCTCGTCACTCTCGGCCTCGCCGGCAACCCAGGCGACCCGCGAATCGGTAAACATGGTGAGGCGGGTAATCAAGTGACTGCCGTTGTGGGAGAGGTTGCAGGTCCGGCCGCCCTGCACGTGCAGCACGTCCCCGATGAATCCGTCGTCGACCAATTCGCGGGCCTGGATGAAGCTGTCCTTCCATCGGTGGGTGCAGTTGACGGCCAGGTGAATGCCGGCCCTGCGACATGCCGCGATCACTTCGTCGGCCTGGGCCAGCGAATAGGTCAAGGGCTTTTCGGCCCAGATGGCCTGGACGCCATAGTCGCCGTTGGCGATCTCCAGCATGATGTCGGTGCGGGGATTCATGGAGGTGCAGACGCTGACGATTTGCGGCCGGGTCTTGGCCAGCATCTCGCGGTAGTCCTCGAAGAGGGCGTCGATTCCCCACTTGGCCCGGGCCGCCTCCCGCTGCTCAGCCCAGGTGTCCGAGAGACCGACGATCTCGATCTCCGGGACGGCAACCATGCAGCCGATGTGGGCGTGCGGTAGGTGCCAGCCGTCGTACTTCCTGCGCTCTTCGTCCCAGGTGCTTGCGATTCGGCCAAGCCCGATAACCGCGGCTCGTGTCATGGGCGCGTGCCTCTTTCTCGACGCCGTGGGGCAGAGT
>JAKZUJ010000020.1:0-45435 GCA_047516685.1 Chloroflexota bacterium
CAGCACTCGCTTCACCATCGTCCGCGACTACCCGCTGGTCGCACGCGTCGCCCCGCTGAATCTGCCGGATGGTCAGTCCATCTATTTCGACGAGACCGGGCACAACGTGCGCCATGGCTTCCTCACGTACTTCAACGCCCGGGGCGGGCTGACCGCCTTTGGGCTGCCGCTCACCGAGGAGTTTGTCGAGCGTGGACGCGCGGTCCAGTACTTCGAGCGGGCGCGCTTCGAATACCACCCGGAACTGGCCGGCACGCAATTCGAGACGCAACTCGGCCTCCTCAACGACACGCTCACCGCCCCGCGCCGCCCATTCGCCAACGATGCCCCTTTCCCGAGCGTGCCCCAGCATCGCTACTTTCCGGAGACCGGCCACAGTGTCCACTTCGGCTTCCTGCAGTTCTGGGAATCCCAGGGCGGCCTCGACCGCTTCGGCTATCCCATATCCCAGGAGGCCGTTGAACACGGACGCACCGTGCAGCACTTTCAACGCGCACGGCTCGCGTGGATCGCCGAAGCGCCGTCCGGTCAGCAGGTCCAGATAGCCAAGGTTGGTAGCGAGTACATGCGGGCCTTCGGCCTCGCCCCGCCGCTGGCCAGCTGAACGTACGCCGCCCCTATACTCGCGCCGCCCGCGCGCCTGACTTGGTGACCTGATGCCGCTCGGTGCAAATGAGCAGCAGGAGATTGATGCGCTGCGCGCCGTCCAGACGCCAACCCGACGCCTGACCGTCCCCGGCCTGGAAGAAATCCTCTATCAGGCCCTGCCGGTGTTGGATCACGGCTTCGTGCGCGTGGTCGACTACATGGGCAATGACAGCGCCGTGGTGCAGGCAGCCCGCGTCTCCTATGGGGCGGGAACCAAGCGCACCCGAGAGGACGCCGGCCTCATCCGCTACCTCATGCGTCACTGGCACACGACTCCGTTCGAGATGTGCGAGATCAAGTTCCACGTCAAGCTGCCCATCTTCGTCGCCCGCCAGTGGATCCGGCACCGCACCGCCAGCGTCAACGAGTACTCGGCTCGCTACTCGATCCTGGACAACGAGTTCTACGTCCCGGACCCCGAACACCTGGCCGCCCAATCCACGAGTAACCGCCAGGGCCGTGGCCAGACTCTGGTCGGTGACGAAGCCGCGCGTGTCTTTGACCTGCTGCGAACGGACGCCGAGCAGGCCTACGCCCACTACGAGGAAATGCTGAACGAAGGTGTCCAGGGCAATGTGCGCGACGAGTCCCGCCAGGGCCTGGCCCGTGAACTGGCCCGCATGAACCTGACGCTCAACTTCTATACCCAGTGGTACTGGAAAGTGAACCTGCACAACCTGCTGCACTTCCTCTGGTTGCGCAGCGACGCCCACGCCCAATACGAGATCCGCGCCTACGCCACCGTCATGCTCGACACCGTCCGCCGCTGGGCGCCCCTCACCCACGCCGCCTTCATGGACTACCGAGTCGGCGGCGCCAACCTCTCCGCCAAGGGACTCGAAGTCGTCCGCCGCCGCCTCCGCGGCGAGACCGTCACCCGCCGCGACGTCGGCATGTCCCCCGCCGAATGGCGCGAACTCACCGCCCTACTCGACTCCTGAGGAACCGCCACTAGCGAACGCGTAGCGTCCAGACACGCGGCCCGAACACGAGAATCGCCGCTCGATGTGGCCGCCCGACGGCGAATCGCTTAGTCGTTGAACGCCGGAAAGTAGTCGGGAATCGTCTCCGCGTCGTAGCCGGCCGCCGGATACTCGTAAACGTTGCCCTCGTAATTCCGCAGCACGATCTTGTCGTCGGTCAGTTCGACGATGCGGGCCGGCGAAACCGGAATCTTCCCGCCCCCGCCCGGCGCGTCGATAATGTACTGCGGCACCCCGAAACCGGTGGTGTGCCCCTGCAGGGCCTCCATGATCTCCAGGCCCTTCTGCACCGACGTCCGGAAGTGGTTGGTGCCCTTCACCAAGTCCGCCTGGTAGATGTAGTAGGGCTTCACCCGCGCCTTCAGCAGTTCGTGCATCAGCTGTTTCATCGTCTCCGGATCGTCGTTCACCCCCCGCAGCAGCACCGTCTGGCAGCCAACCGGAATGCCGTGATCCACCAGCCGGCCGCACGCCTCAACCGCTTCCGGCGTGAGTTCCCTCGGGTGATTGAAGTGCGTGTTCAGGTAGAACGGCTGATAGCGCGCCAGCATCTCGCACAGCTCATCCGTGATCCGGTGCGGGTTGACGCACGGAATCTTGGTGCCCATGCGGATCAGTTCCACATGCGGAATCTCGTAGAGGTTCGAGATGATCCACTCCAGCGCGTTGTCGGTCAGCGTCAGCGGGTCGCCGCCGCTGAGCAGCACGTCGCGAATCTCCGGATGCGCCCTGATGTAGTCGAACACCGCCTCCAGTTCGTCCGGCGGCGGCACCGGGTTCTTGCCGACCTTGCGCTTGCGCGTGCAGAACCGGCAATACATGGCGCAGGTGTGCGTGACGACGAAGAGCACCCGGTCCGGGTATCGGTGCGTCAGGTGCCGCACCGGCATGTCGTCTTCTTCGTCCAAAGGGTCGTCTTCCAGGAAATCCGGATTGTCGAACTCCACTGCATCCGGCATCTGCTGGATGTAAATGGGGTCGCTGGCGTCCATCTCCTCGATCAACTGCAGGTAATACGGCGTCGTGAAGAATGGGTATTCCTTCGCGACGGACTCCAGGCGCTCGTACTGCTCCTCGGTCAGCCCGGGAATGGCCCGCACGTCGCGCACGCCCTGCGCGAGCTGTTCCTGCCATTCGGCACGTGGACGACGGACCTTTGGCGGCATGGCGGCTGACACCCTCGGAGTAGCGCCCGCCCGGTTCGGCGGAACGCCAGTGCTGATCGCCCCAAGCCTACGACTTGCCGCGCGGCCCGCCGGCCTGACGCAGGTTTTGCCGGAAAAACCCGCGTAAACTTGGCCGCGCGGAGCGGCGATGCTAAGTTTGGAGAGAGCAGTCGGACCCGGCCAGAAGTCCGGCGCACACCGTTCACCAAATCGTCATGCCAGTGTGTCTTGGCGACCAGAACCAGGAGACGTTCAGCACGCGAATGCCAGCCACCAACGGCCAGACCACCCTTTCGATTCGCGACCTGCACGTCTCCGTGGAAGACACCGAAATCTTGCGCGGCGTGAACCTGGACGTACCCGCCGGCGAAGTTCACGCCCTCATGGGGCCCAACGGCTCCGGCAAGAGCACCCTGGCCAACGCCCTGATGGGCCATCCCGCCTACGAAGTGACCGCCGGCCAGGTGAGCTTCAAGGGCCAGGACGTGCTGGAGCTTGCAACCGACGAGCGCGCGCGGCTCGGTCTGTTCCTGGCCTTTCAATACCCCGCCGAAATCCCGGGCGTGCGCGTCGCCAGCTTTCTGCGTCTGGCGCTGAACGCGCGCCGCGAGAACGACATCTCGGTGATGGAGTTTCGGCGGCGGCTGCTGGACAAGATGCAGATGCTGCGCATGGACCCCAAGTTCGCCGCGCGCTACCTGAACGAAGGGTTCTCGGGCGGCGAGAAGAAGCGCAACGAGATTTTGCAGCTTGCGGTGCTGGAGCCGGAACTTGCAATACTTGACGAGACGGACTCGGGCCTCGACATTGACGCGTTGCGGATCGTCTCCGACGGCGTGAACCAGTTGCGGGGCTCGAACCTCGGAGTACTGGTGATCACGCATTACCAACGGCTGCTGAACTACATCGAGCCTGACCGCGTGCATGTCCTGATTGACGGGCGCGTGGTCGAGTCGGGCGGCAAGGAATTGGCCGAACGGCTGGAGGCCGAGGGTTACGAGCGCTACGGCGCGGCAGCGGCTAGCAAGGACGCATAACCATGGCAGTCAAAGACATCGAGCAGGTCGGACTCGACACCTACAAGTTCGGGTTCCACGACGATCTCAAGCCCGTCTACACGTCACCGAAGGGCCTGAGCGAGAGCGTGGTGCGGGAAATCTCGCGTCAAAAGGACGAGCCGGCGTGGATGCTGGAGTTTCGGCTGGAGGCGCTGGAGCAGTTCCATCGCAAACCGATGCCGACCTGGGGCGCCGACCTCTCGCGCATCGATTTTGACGACATCCACTACTACATCCGGCCGCAGGACAAGCAGGCCCGGTCCTGGGACGACGTGCCCGACGACATCAAGTCGACCTTCGACAAGCTGGGCATTCCCGAGGCCGAGCGCAAGTTCCTGGCCGGCGTGGGCGCCCAGTACGACTCCGAGGTCGTCTATCACAGCATCAAGAAGGACCTGGAAGAACAGGGCGTCATTTTCCTGGACATGGATTCGGGTCTGCGCGAGCACGAGGAGCTCGTGCGGGAGTACTTCAGCACGGTCATCCCGAACGGCGACAACAAGTTCGCGGCGCTGAACAGCGCGGTCTGGAGCGGCGGCAGCTTCGTGTACGTGCCCGCCGGCGTGCGGGTGGACATTCCGCTGCAGGCGTATTTCCGCATCAACGCCGAGAACATGGGGCAGTTCGAGCGCACGTTGATCATCGTGGAGCCGGGCGCCTACGTGCACTACGTGGAGGGCTGCACCGCGCCGGTCTACGCCACCGACTCCCTGCATTCGGCGGTCGTGGAGATCATCGTCAAGGAAGGCGGACGCTGCCGCTACACCACGATCCAGAATTGGTCGACCGACGTGTTCAACCTGGTGACCAAGCGCGCCGTGGCCTACCGCGACGCCACGATGGAATGGGTGGACGGCAACCTGGGCAGCAAAATCACGATGAAGTACCCGTCCGTGTACCTGATGGAGCCGGGCGCGCACGGCGAAGTGCTGTCGATCGCGTTTGCCGGCGAAGACCAGCACCAGGACGCCGGCGCGAAGATGGTGCATGCCGCACCCGACACGTCGTCGCTGATTACTTCGAAGTCGATCAGCCGCCAGGGCGGCCGCACCGCCTATCGGGGCTACGTACAGGTGCTGCCGGGCGCCGTTCGCAGCCGCTCGAACGTGGAATGCGACGCGCTGCTTATCGACGACCGCTCGCGCTCCGACACCTATCCCTACATGGACATCGAAGAGAGCGATGTCACCATCCAGCACGAGGCCACCGTGAGTAAGGTCAGCGACCAGCAGCTTTTCTATCTGATGAGCCGCGGGCTCACAACGGAGCAGGCGATGGCAATGATCGTGGGCGGTTTCATTGAGCCGATCGTCAAGGAACTGCCGATGGAATACGCGGTGGAGATGAACCGCCTCATCGAACTCCAGATGGAAGGCTCGATCGGCTAACGCCATCGACCAGTCTTGCCAAGACGCGTGAGTCCGGGTCGCCTCCTACGCTGAGACCGCCCCGCGCACTCTTATGACACCCACGACCCTAGACGCGATTGCCAGCTTGTCGGCGGCGCGCGGCGAGCCGACCTGGCTGCGCGAGCGCCGCGCGGCGGCATGGCGTGCTTACGAGGCCACGCCCGCACCTGCCTGGAGCGACGAGGAGTGGCGGCGCACTGACACCAGCTGGGTGGACTGGACCAGCATGACGCCCGCCAGAAATGGCGCCGTCCCAGCCAGTCTCGACCTGCCTGGCGAACTCCCCGACGCCAGCGTGCTGCTGCGGCAGCGCGGAAGCGCGGTGGAGGTGCTCCACACATCGCCCGAAGCCCGAGCGGCGGGCGTGACCGTTGGCAGCATGGCCGCGGCGGCCGGGAACGACACTGCGGTGCTTGTCGAGCGCCTGGGTACGGAGCTGACCACACCAGCCGCCGGCAAGCTGCAGGCGCTCAACACGGCGCTCTGGGCCGGCGGGACGTTCGTGCAGCTTCCTGCCGGCGTGGAACTGAGCGCCCCAATCGTCGTCGTCGTTGAGGCCGCTGACGTGCCGACCTTTCCGCGCACGCTCGTAGCGGCCGGCGCGGGATCGTCGGCTGACGTACTGGAATGGTGGCGCTCGAGCAGCGAAGCGTCACCGGGTTTCGCCAACGGCTGCGTGGAGCTGTTCGTCGGCGCCAACGCGAAGCTGAGCTACACGCACGTCCAGGACTGGGATGTGGAAGCCGGCGGATTTCTTTCGCAGCATGCCCGCGTGGAACGGGACGCCGAACTGGTGACTACCAACGTGACGCTGGGCGGCAGGTTTCATAAGGGCGCGATCACGGCCACCCTGACGGGCCCGGGGGCAAACGTACGCCTGAACGGCCTGGCCTATCTGGCTGGACACCAATTCTCCGACCACCACACGCTGCAGGACCACCGCACGACAGACGCGGTGAGCGACCTGATGTACATCAACGTGCTCGACGGCACGGCGCGTTCGGTCTACGCCGGAACCATCATGGTGCAGCCGCATGCCCAGCGCTCGAATGCCTACCAACGAAATCGGAACCTGATGCTGCGCCACGGGCCGCGCGCGGACTCGATTCCACGGCTCGAAATCATGGCGGATGACGTCCGCTGCACCCACGGCTCCACGACATCCACCATCGATCCCATGCACATGTATTACTTGGGTTCGCGCGGGCTCGACCGCGACCAGGCGCGCTCGCTGATCGTGGACGGAACATTCGAACCGGTGCTCGACCGTATTCCCTGCGACACGGTTCGATCGGCTGTTCGGTCAGCCGTGCGGGCCAAGCTACGCGCCTCCGCCACGGCCTGATGGCAGAGTTCGTCGACGTCGCGTCCGCCGACGACATCCCGCCGGGCACGGCTCGGCAGGTCCAGATCGGCGCGCGCCGGATCGGCGTGTACAACGTCAGCGGCGATCTGTACGCCATGGACGACCTGTGTAGCCACGACCAGGCATGGCTGACGGAGGGCGACTTTGACTCGTCGCGGCGGACCATTCGCTGTCCGCGGCATACCTCGACCTTTGACCTGACCACGGGGCGGCCGCGCACGCTGCCAGCAATCCGTCCGGTGGAGACCTACGACGCCAAAATCGAGACTGGGCGCGTCCTGATTCTGGTCGATACTTAGGGCGCATGGCTGTCCAGACGTCCACCGCCGCCGGACTGGATCCCGCCGCGATTCGGGCGGACTTCCCGATTCTGGCCGAACAAGTACACGAGCGGCCGCTCGTGTACCTGGACAATGCCGCCACGTCGCAGAAGCCGCGCACTGTAATCGACGCGCTGCGGACGTACTACGAGACATACAACGCCAACATCCACCGCGGCCTGCATGCGCTAAGCGAACGCGCCACGGCCGAGTACGAGGCCGCGCGCATGAGCGTGGCGCGCTTCATCAACGCCGCGCACCCGCACGAGGTGATCTTCACGCGCGGGACCACCGAAGCGATCAACCTGGTGGCCCGCAGCTGGGGCGACGCGAACGTGGGCGAGGGCGACGAGATTCTGCTGACCGAGATGGAGCACCACAGCAATCTGGTGCCGTGGCAAATGCTGGCGCAGCGACGCGGGGCGAGGCTGCGCTACATCCCGATTGACGCCGAAGGCCGAATCGACCTGGGGGCCTACACGCGGATGTTCGGGCCGCGGACGCGGCTGGTGACGGTCACGCACATGTCCAACGTCCTGGGCACGATCACGCCCGCTGAGGAACTAATACGCATCGCGCACGCCCACGGCGTGCCCGTGCTGCTGGACGCCGCGCAGTCGATCCCGCATGTCCAGGTGGACGTACAGGCGCTGGACGCCGACTTCGTGGCGTTTTCGGGTCACAAGATGCTGGGACCCACGGGCATCGGCGCCCTCTACGGCCGCGAAGCGCTGCTGGACGCCATGGATCCACTGTTCGGCGGCGGCAGCATGATTCGCGTGGTGGAGTTGCACCGATCAACGTGGACGGACCTCCCGGACAGGCTGGAAGGCGGCACGCCCAATATCGCGGGAGCCATAGGGCTGGGCGCGGCCGTGGACTACCTGGGCGCCGTTGGGATGCCAAATGTGGCCGCACACGAGCACCACCTCACGGAATACGCACTGGCAATGCTGAGCGATCTGGAGGGCGTTCGCATCTTTGGGCCAGCGGACGCCCGGGAACGCGGGGGCGTCATTTCGTTCTACGTTGGCGATGTCCACCCCCACGACGTAGGGACCCTGCTGGACACCGAGGGAATAGCCGTGCGTGCGGGGCACCACTGCGCCCAGCCCCTGATGCGAAAACTGGGCGTCGCAGCCACCGTACGCGCCAGTTTCTACCTCTACAACACAACAGCGGAAGTGGATTGCCTGGCTGAGGGCATTACCCGGGCGAAGGCGTTTTTCGATGACGCTTGAGGACCTCTACCGCGAGGTCATCATGGATCACTACCGGCGCCCGCGGAACCGCGGTTCGCTGGAAGACGCCAACGTGGTCATGGAAGGCGTCAATCCACTCTGCGGCGACGAGATCAAGCTCTGGCTCAGCATCAACGAAGCCGGCGTCATCACCGGCGCGGCGTTCGAGGGCCACGGCTGTTCGATCAGCCAGTCCTCCGCCTCCATCATGACGGCGGCGATGACCGGAAAGCCGCTGGACGACGCCCACGCCGTGATCGCGGGCTTTCGGGGCATGATGCTGGACGGCGACACGCCGGACGAGAAGCTGCTGGGCGACGGCGTGGCGCTGGAGGGCGTGCGCAAGTTTCCGGTGCGGATCAAGTGCGCCGTGCTGAGCTGGAACACCCTGAAGCTGGGCCTGGACGAGCACGCGACGGCCGGCGGCCAGCGCGTGGAGCTACAGCACAGCGAGTAGTAGCCGGGGGCGCGGCCACTCGTGAGTTGGGCCTATATGGTCCGCCGCCGCGACCTGCTGGCGCCGCGTCGACGGCCGCCTTCTCAAAGCCCTGGCAGTTGCAGTCTGTCGAAACCCTGCATGGCAACCCGGCATGATCTCCGGCGGTGGCCCGAGGCGCCGCCCGACTAGACTCTCGGCAATTCCGCGCCCGGGAGCGACCGCCGCACGCTAATGCCGTCGATCGGTTCGCTCTTCAGACCTCGTATTCGATCCGCGAGGGCCAACTCGGACTTGGTGGCACTCTGGATCGCCTACGCCCTGATGCTGTTCTCCATGGCGGCCATGGGGCCCGTGCTTGGGGAAGTCCGCCGCGAGTTCGACCTCACTCCCGCATCGACCGCGCTGCTGGTGGCCGCGCAAGGCATGGGGCGCGGAGTATTCATGCTGCTGCTGGCGCCGCTGGCCGACCGCGTGTCGCCCCGGCGCCTGCTGCCGCTGGGCCTGCTGGCTACCGGCCTGGCGTCGTTGGCTACCGCCGCCGCGCCAAACCAGTGGGTCTTTGCCGTGGCCATCGTGGCCAGCGGCGCGGGCACCGGCCTGGTGGGACCGGCTGGTCAGGTGCACCTGGCACGCCGCAGCGGGGCGGAAGACCGCCGGCGCAACATCGCACGGGTGATGTCGGGGGGCATGTTCGGCGCCTTTGTGGCGCCAATTGCGGCGGGCGCGGCCGCCAGCCTGCTGGGCTGGCGGGCGGCGTTTGTGCTCGTGGCGGTACTGGCCGTGGCCACGGCCGCGAGCGTGGCGTCCGTGCGCGCCCTGGGTTCGTCGACGCGCGCGTCGGCCGAGCGCGAGGCGCCAGCCCCCTCACGCGCTCGGCGGCCGGCGCTTGGCATTGGACGGGTCGTGCTGGAAGTCTCGGTGCTGGCCATCTTGCTCTGGGGATGGAACAACGCCACCCGGGGATTCGTGATCCCCTTCTACGGCAGCGAGGCGTTGCAGCTGGACCCGGGCGGCATTGGCATCCTCATGGGGCTGGCGCTTGGGGGCCGGGCAGCCCTTACGTACTTCAGCGGCGCCTTTGTGAACCGGTTCGGTCTGACGTCATCGTTGCTGATCGCCACGATCATCGGGGCGGTAGGCACGCTGATGATGTTCGCCCCCGCGGGTCTGCCGGTCTTCGCGGCGCTAGTCGTCGCCTATACATTCACCGGCATCAGCTCGCCGATTGTGATCATCATGTTGGCCGAGCGAGCGCCGCCGCAGCGCCTGGGTCAGGCGATGGGTATCACCCAGTTCCTGGTGGACGGCGTGGGGTTGGGGCTGACTCCGCTGATTGGCTTGATTCTGGAGACCACCGGGTTCGGCGTGGTGGGCGCGTTGCTTGCGGGCATTTCCCTGGCCGCGGCGGCGTGGGGCCTCTGGATCATGCGCCAGGGCGCGAGCGCAGCCTGAACCGCCGCGCAGGTTGCGCGTCCCGCGCCTAGTCCTCCACGAACTCGATTCGCTGGCGCAGATCGGGAATGTCGATGTCGAGATCGCCTTCCGCCAGTTCCAGACGCCCGTCCTCCATCAGCCATGACTCGTCGGCGAACTGGCTCAGCGCCGGGTCGTGGGTGGCCATGATGACCGTGAGACCCTCGGCATCCACGATCCGGCGAAAGAGCAGCATGATCTCCAGCCCGGTAATGCTGTCGAGCTCGCCGGTCGGCTCGTCTGCAATCAGCACGGCCGGCCGGTTGGCGATGGAGCGGGCGATCGAGACGCGCTGCTGCTCACCGCCGCTCAACTCGAACGGGCGATGTCCGGCGCGCTCGGTCAGGCCGACCATCTCAAGTACCTCCATCGCGCGGGACGCGCGTTCCCTGACCGAACGGCCCGCAATGCGCATGGTGAGTTCGATGTTCTCGAATGCCGAGAGCACGGGCAGCAGCGCGAAGGACTGGAAAACGAATCCGAAGTTGTGACGGCGGATTTGCGTAAGCTCCGACTCACGCAAGCGGCTGACCTGGCGGCCTTTGAAATAGACCTCGCCCTCGTCAGGCTTATCGAGCGAACCCAACTGGTTGAGCAGGGTCGTCTTGCCCGAGCCGGATCGGCCGCGGACCGTAATCAGACGGCCTTCGTGCGCGACGCAGGACACATGGTCGACGGCGCGGATCTCCTCCGTCCCGACTCGAAATACGCGAGAGATATCGCGCGCTTCAACGATGACCGCGGGTCCCTGGGCGCCCGGTCGCGGCGCGCCGATCACGTCAGTCATCCCGCGCCTCTCCGCCGGGCGGCGCGAAGGGCCGATGTTCGTCCGGTATGTCCTTGGGCGGAACGCGCGGCGATGGCGCACGATCCGGCCGCGCGCGCTTGGGCGCGGCCGGGGCTGGACGCTGTCGGGCCGGAATGACCGGAACGGCCAGTTCCACCCGCGCTGGGATGATCGGTTGGTCGGCTGGCGGCGCCCCAAGCCGTGAGTCGGAGTCCGCGTCATCTTCCGACGCTACCTGAGGCGCCGCCACGGTCGAGATGCCAGAGGCGCCTGATCGAATCACGATGCGGTCGCCTTCCACGTCCACCAGCGCGCGCCCGCGAATGCTGAGTTGGTCCAGCATTTCCTGTGGAACCTGCAGGCGGCCCGTGTCATCCACGATCACGAACTCATCGTGCGTCTGATCGTCGCCGTCTTCATGAATGCTCACGCGGCGGACCGTCTCAGTACTGGTGCGACCGTCACGAATCGCAACCACGCGATCGACCTGCTGGGCGATGTTGCGGTCGTGGCTGACGATGATGATCGTCAATCCGCGTTCGCGATTGAGATAGCGAAGGATGTCGTAAATCTGTCCGGCGGTCTGCGTATCGACCTCGCCCGTCGGCTCGTCCGCAAGCAGCAAATCCGGATCGTTGGCCAGCGAGATCGCGATGGCCACGCGCTGCTGCTGTCCGCCGGAAAGCTGACTGAGCTTGTGATGCATGCGGTCTTCAAGCCCGACCGCTCGCAGCAATCTGCGGGCACGGTTCGAGGCCTTGCGCATGTTCGCGAATAGCATGGGCAACCGCACGTTCTCGAACGCCGTCAGGTAGGACACCAGGTTGCGGGAACTCTGCTGCCACACGAAACCCACGTGATGGCGCTTGTAATAGACGAGATCGGACTCGGAGGCTTGCAGAATGTCCAGGTCGCCCACGCGACATTGTCCTGCCGTGGGCCGGTCCAGGCCGCCGAGCACGTTTAGCAGACTGGACTTCCCGGATCCGCTGTTGCCGATGATGGCCATCATCTCGCCGCGCCGCACTTCCAGGTCCAGCCCCTGGAGGGCGACGACTTCCAGCTCCTCGGTCTTGTAAATCTTCACGAGGTTGTCGCACACGATGTAGGGCCGGGCCTCGTTGCCACGGTCTGGCGCCTGCGCCGCGCTCATCCCTGCTCCTCGCCGAACTTCACGGCCTCGTTGATACGGATCTTGGACAGCAGCCAGGCGCTGACGGGAAATGCCACCGCAACCACCGCGCCGAAGAGGATGTAAATCTTCATGACGTCGCCCCAGGCCGTGATGATCACGAACGGCGGCGTGTCACCGAAGCGGTCCGCGCTGAGTTGCAGGAAGGGAATGAACAGGTTGCCGGTCAGCACGCCCAGCACCGTGCCCAGCAATACCCCCAGCACGATCAGGAATCCGTTCTCGAAGGCATAGATGCCCACAAGCTGCCGTACCGAGAGTCCCATGGCCCGCAAAATGCCCAACTGCTGCATCCGCCGTCGGAACGACATGTACGAGTACATCAGGAAACCCATGATGGTGAGCACGGCGGCAATCAGGAACCCAATGGACAAGATGCCAAAGATACCGACCCGCGTGGCGTCATCGCGCGCGGCGGCGATCTCGGCCCGAGCGTCGCGCGCGTCGAGCGGCTTGAAGCGCTTGAGCAGCAGCGTTTCGCGCAGTTCCAGGGCGTGCACATCCGGATCGATGTGCGCCAACACGGTCCAGGGCGTCTGACCCAGGCTGCGCTCCACGTAGTCCAGGTTCACCACGACGAATGGCCCGTCTTCCGGATAGTGGGTGGGAAACATGTCGGTCCAGCCGGCGATGAAAAACTCCAGGGTCTGGGGACTGCCGAAATCGATGCGCAGCGGGTCGCCGAGGCCAAGACCGAGCTCGGCCTGAAATTTCGAGCGCGAGGCGATCAGCGCCTGCTCGTCGAGCGCCAGCTGGTTCATCAGGCTGTTGAGCGGCGACGGGCTAAAGTCGTCCCGCCACCACACGATTTGGGCAAAGTCCAGCGGGTCGACGCCGTAGGTCTTGATCGGCACCCGCAGCGCCTCGCCAGGACGCCTGAAGCCGGTGTCCTCGTTCTCCCACAGCCGGGCGACGCGCAGGATTTGAGGAACCTCCAGGTGACGCTCCACGGGAAGGAAGGACCACTCCTGCGTATCTTCGTCGTAGTCGCCGATCTCCAGGAAGTCCGCCTGCGAGCCGACGGAGTAGTAGACGCGGTCGTCAAAGTTGCGGTCGAGCGTGGCGGCCATTGAGGCGCTGAATGACCCGATGGCCAGCGTGAGGATGAGCAGAAAGATAAGCCGCGTGAACTGCCGCGGCTCCCGAGCGATCTGGCGCAGCCCCAGGTGCATCGACACGCCAAGAAATCGGTTTCCGACATAGGCCAGACTAGCGACCAGCCACGGGAAGAAGCGCAGGAAGAGCAGAGTGATCGCGAACATGAACAGGATCGGAATGATGACGAGCAGCGGGTCCGAAAACAGATCGCCGCCTTCGCCCACCGTGACGAGCTGGTCCCGCTGGCGCAGCGTGAAGTAGCCATACGCCGCGCCCACGACAACGATCACGTCCACGAAGTAGCGCTGAAACCAGGGCCGGTTTGTGCTGCGCGAGACTTCCTGTTTGTAGGTGACGATGCTGTGGCGGGCGGCGCCTATGGCCGGCAGCAGCGTGGCCACGATAGCCAGCGCGGCCGCGGCGCCGGCCCAGGCGAAGTGTCGGTTGGTTATGTCGATCGGCAGTGCATCTCGGTTAGTGAACACGAGGAACGTAAACGTCTTCCCGATAACTTGGGCGAGCAACGCGCCAAGGAACGGTCCGGCGGCGGTGGCAATACCGCCAATCAGTCCGCCCTCAAGCACATAGATGCCAACAATCTGGAGCGTGCCGATGCCGCGACTCTTGAGGATGGCGATCTCGTTGCGTTGCCTATCCACGACCATCCCCGAGGTCAGAATGATGTAGTAGAGCGTGAGGGCGACGATCGGCGCGCTGAGAATCAGCAACAGCAGGGTCAGGAAAAAGAGCTTTTGCTCGAAGTCGAAGAAGATCGGCTCCGGCGAATTCTCGAGGCGGGTGCCCTCCCAGACCGCGTTTGCATTTATGCGGATGACGACCAGGCCGCCGGTGATCCGGCGATAGTTGGTGGCACGGATGGCGTCGACATCAAAGTCGGCGTACCAGGTCGCCTCGCTGAAGGCCGACGGTGCGTGGTCCAGAAGAGCGCCGAGGTATGCCTGGCGCTCGATGTAGACGCCCCCCTCGTCAAAAGCCGCGCGAACCGGGTAGGGCCAGTAGTTACTCTCGGCGTTCCTGGGCAATACACGGGCTACCAGCCGAACGGCGACGACGATGGGATCTCCGGTGGCAGGGTCAGCGAACTGCATGCCCACCACGTCGCCAACGAGCGCGCCCAGCTTGTCCAGCGCGTTGCTGGTCACGGCTCCTTCAAACAGCGGCATCGTGACGCCGGTCGGACTAATGAACGTGCCAGGCTCCGCAGTCGGGCGCCGACCTTCGGTAATGATGACGTTGTCGAAGTAGTCATTAATTGAGTACATGAAGGCAAAGCCGAAACGCCGCGGCGGCGCCGAGTCGTCCGCAGCCTCGGGCGGCGAGAGATCCAGCATTCCTCGTCGCCCGGTCGAGAGGTAACTAATCAGTTGGGTTGTGGGCAACCCCACAGCCTCCGGAATCAACGAGCGAAAGAACTGGTCGTAGGCCAGATAGTCACCGGCGCTGGTTGGGGAGGCTGGGTCCGTCTCCTTGTGCCGGATGAAGATGCTGGAGGACGGCTGGGCCTGAGGGATCGACTTGCGCAGCTCGCGTTGCAGCAGCAGACCGCTAATGCCCTCGGCGTAGAGCGGGACGGACGTAGCCAAGGTCACGGTGACCAGCAGTCCGATCGCCGTGGAACTGATCAGCGCCCGATTGCTGAACAGGCGCTTCGCCACGAAGCGAATGATGGCTAGCGGCACTAAAACCTCTTGGGAACGCGCAACATGCCCCGACGTGCCCGCCTAGGGCGAGGCGAAGATCATCTGGCCCTCTTCGAGTCCGGAGAGGACTTCGATCTCGCTGTCGCTGCGGATTCCAGTGACAACGGGCAGGCTGCGCCGTTGCTCATTGACGACCGTCTCGACGAAGGTGCGTTCATTCAGGTCGCGCAGGGCGGTGACGGGAATCTTCAGCACGCCATCTTTGACCTGAAGCGTGATGTTGACCCGCGCCAGCATGCCCATCCGCACGCCGTCGCGTTCAAAGTCAACATTGATCAACGCGTCGGGTATGCGGACGGTCTGACCCGTTTGGGTAACGATCGTGCGAGGAATGGCGCTGACCGAGCCGTTAAACTTCTCCCCGGGAAAGGCGTCGAGCGCGACCTCGGCCGGCTGCCCGACTGACATCTTGGACTGGGCTTGTTCGGCAATGCGGACCTCAATGATGAGTTCCGAAGCGTCAGCGATCCCGATCACCTCATTGAACGCCCGGGCCTGAGAGCCTGCTCGCCCGCGCGTAAAGGTGATCTCCCCATCAAATGGCGCGCGGATCACGTTGTCTTCGGACTGTGTGAGCAGTGCCTGGAGGGCGATACGGCTGCGTTCGACGTCGTTTTCAAGGATCTGCAGTTCGAAATCGGACGCCGATTCGCCGCGCTCGAATCGTTCGAAGTTCTCGATGGCGGCCTCAAAGTCGAGCAGCGCGGCCTGCTCGTTGTTCAACGCTACCCGCAGTCGACTCAGCGTGGGGGCGCCGGTGGCTTCCTCGTAGCGCACTTCCGCCACGCGCAGATCGGCGAGGGCTGCCTTCAGCGCCGCCTCGGCGTCGGGCCCCGCGTTGAGACTTACGGTCAGGAGTTCTTCAGCGTGGCGCACCACGGCTGCCGGCTCGCTTTGTCCGCGCAGGTATTGGTCAACCCTGGCTGTCGCCGCTTGAACGCGCGCCCGCGCCGCCGTAAGCGCACTGCTCTGGTCGATCCGAATGGCCTCGGCCACGCGTTCCACCGCCTGTTGGATGGTCCCGCCACCAACGAGTGATCGAAGCGTGTTCTGGGCTTCTCGCAGCTTGTGTCGGGCCAAGTCGCGATTGGCGGATGCTGAAGCCACCTGGACTGCGTACTCGGACCGGGCCTTCCGCACGTGTCGCTCGGCGGCTTCCGCCTCGGTGCCTCCGCCCAGCAAATCGGCGAGGTCGGTTTCGAGCTGAGCCAATGCCGCACGGGCGATGTCGTAGTTCGCCCGAGCGGTTGCGGCTTCGCCCGGCGTCGCCGGCTTGATGGCCACATTGAACGCGCGCTGCGCGGCCTGGTAATCGAGTACGGCCCGTTGCTTTGCCTGGCCCGACGCACGCGAGCTGGGCTTGACGATCTCGTCGTGCGTCAGCCGGGCTCTCTCCAGATTCCCTTCGGCTGCCACCACGACATCGGGCAAGGGCCGGAAGGTGACTTCGTGAAGTTTCTCGGCCAGCACTTCCAACTCGGCCTGCTTGGCGACGATGGCGGAATTCACCCGGTGAATGTCATGCAGCGCCGGCATACGCACATTGGCGTCCACGTTGTCCAGGACGTCCTGGGCATTAACCACGTCCTGCTCAGCCCTGACCAGCGTGGCCCCAGCTGTGGCCACGGCGGCCACGGCGGCCTGCACCTGGGCGCGAGCCGCATCGATCGGCGCGGCTTCCGTGGTCGAACTTCCGGATTCAAGCGCGCGCAGGCCTTCGCTCGCCACGGTCAAGTCGGCCCGGAGTCCTTCCAGGGACGCGCGGGCTTGCGCCTCCGCCTGGGCCCGCGAAATAATTCCGGCGGCCTCGGCCTTGACTTCAGCAAGCCGGCCTTCGGCACTAATCACGGCGCGCTGCGCGCGGACCAGGGAGGCCTCGGCCTCGGCAACGCTCAGGTCGGCGGCGCCACGGTCGTCGCGCGAAGCCAAATCTATATTCAACATCTCAAGCTGATCGGCCGTGGCTCGACGCAGGAGCCTGTCGAACCCGATGCGCTGCTCCTCGAGCACCAGTTCCGCGGTGGCGACCGCCCGCTGCGCCGCCGCCCGCTCGTCGCGCACGCGGGTTCGGGCCGCATCCAGGCGCAATTCCGCGTTCTTCAGGGACTCCTGCGAACTCTCAATGTCCGACTCCAGACGACCGGTTTCCAGCTCGGCAAGAATGTCGCCTTCCTCCACGACATCGCCCTGCGTTACGTACATGGTCTTCACCCGACCGTCGGTCTTGAACGCCAGTTCCGTGCGATTGAGAGCCTCGACCCGTGCCGTGGTGCGAATGGCCTCGATGAGCTGCCCGCTTGCAACCGCAACCATGGGCCGCTGGCGCACCGACTCAGTGCGTGTGATGAGCGTGGGCGTTGGCTCCACCGTCTGAATGAACGACTCGCAGGCAGCCAACACTGTTCCAGCGAGGGCCAGCGCCACCAGACCCGCGAGGCGCGAGCCGGAAGGTCTACGCCTGGGAGTGCGTCGCAACAAGAACATCGGCATTCACGGTGGGGGGAGCCGCGCGAGGAGCCGCGCGCAGTGGACGTCGCGTTATCGCCCTATTCTTTCACATGTGCCGCCGCTCTTCCGGTAAGAGCGCCGACAGAAACGACTACTCACCGGGTCGGGCCGAACGGAAGCGGTCCCCAGCAGTCCCGTGCCGCTGCGCTGGTAGACTCCTCCAGTTCCGGGCCTTGAAGTACCAAACCCGTTTGACGTCCATTAGCACCTCGGCTGGCCTGACGGCAACGGACGAGCGGGCCGCCGCCCTGCTTGTTGGCGAAGCGGCGCCGCTGGGCGGCGAGGAGCCGGCAAACGCGGCCCGCACGCCGTGGCGCATCGCCCCGAGCCCCTTCCCGCTTTCGCCCGCCGCCGTGGCCGAACTGGAACAAATGGGCGATGACCTGCTCGCCTTCTATATGGCCGCGAACCGGCTCTATGGCAGCGCGGCACGCGGCCGCGCGCCCGACTGGGTGCTGGACTGCCTGGACCAGGGAAAGCCGGAACGCGTGCGCGAACTCGGTCGGCTGCGCCGGTACCGCTCGGCTCTGCCCATCATGATCCGTCCGGATCTCATGGCTCTGGACGACGGCGGCTTTGTGGCTACCGAACTGGACGCGGTGCCCGGTGGCTTTGGGGTGCTTGGCGCCATCAGTCGCGCCTACCAGAACCTGGGCTTCGAGCCGATTGGCGGAGCTGACGGCATTGTCCGGGGCCTGGCCGATGCGCTGCGAGGCGCCGCCGGCGCCGACGACCCGACGGTGGCGCTGGTCGTGGCCGATGAATCCGAGGATTACCGCCCCGAGATGGACTGGGCTGCGACGGCCCTGCGCGAATCTGGTCTGCGTACAAGCCAGATTCACCCGCGTGAGCTCCGGCTGCACGACGAATCCCTCCAGATGCGCAACTGCGACGGCTGGGAAGCAGTCGATGTGGTCTATCGGTTTCTGGAGCTTCACGACCTGCCCAACATCCCCAAGATTGATCTCGTCATCTACGCCATGAAGCATCGAATGGCGAAAGTGACGGCGCCGTTCAAGAGCTATCTGGAAGAAAAGCTGCTGTTTTACCTGTTTCACCACCCCGAGCTGGACGCGTTCTGGCGAGATGCGCTGGGGAAGCGCACACAGAGTCGGCTGGCTCGGTTGCTGCCGCCGACATGGTTACTGGATCCGAAGCCCATACCGCCAACGGCAGCGGTGGACCCGCCGCTGTTCGCCGGCACGCGACGCATTCGAAACTGGGATGACTTGCGCGGGTTGTCGCAACGCGAGCGGCGGCTGGTGCTGAAGCCGTCGGGCTTCTCGGAGCTGGCCTGGGGCAGCCGCGGCGTGACCATCGGGCACGACGTGAATCAGGAAGTCTGGGACGCAGCCGTCGGCAGTGCCCTGGCGAGCTTCGAGAAGACGCCCTACATCCTGCAACACTTCCACCAAAGCCGACGGGTTCGCGTCAGCTACTACGACGTCGAGGCCGATGCGGTCCGGCCGATGACGGGGCGAGCGCGGATTTCGCCGTATTACATGGTGGTGAACGGCAAGGCTCGGCTGAGCGGGATCCTGGTTACGGTGGTGCCGGCCGCAAACAAGGTGATCCACGGAACCTCGGAATCGGTCATGATGCCGGCCATGCTCAGCGATGAGGCCGAGATCTAGCTGTACTGACCACAGAGGTGTGAGACACGGCTGACGGGCGGGAGGCCGCCGAGCGAGCCGTGGGGGCGCCGGCGCTTATACCACCGCAGCCAGCCGGGGAGCGCCCGGGTGCGATGGGCGCTCGACGGGTAAGCAAAGGCGTACGCCCAGCGATGCCACAGGATCTGGATGCACCGTTCGGCCGTGCCGTTGGTGCGGGGCGTGTAGGGCCGCGTGCGCAGGTGCCGCAGGTGTGTAGTCAGTACAGCTAGCGCTGCGCCTTCCCAAGGAAGCTCTGTGCGCCGCTGCTCAGCCAGGGCGTGAAGCCGGTGGTCACGAAGGTCACGCCCAGGCCCAGAAAGCGCTCAACCGTCTGCTCGGTCACCAGGGTCCCGGCGGTCCGACCCGAGGCCACTATGGTTTTCAGCGCCCGGTCGATGGTTGACTGGACCTCGGGATGCGAGCTGTCCAGATGTCCCAGGCTCTGGCCCAGATCACCGGGAGCGACGTAGAAGATATCCACACCCGCCACCTCGAGGATCTCGTCCAGGTTGTCAACCGCCACGATGTCCTCGATGAGGATCATGGCCAGGGTCTCGTCGTTGGCTCGCTCGAGGAAATCCGGGACACCGTAGCCCTGGCGCGAGGTGGCCATGCCGCGCTTGCCCAGCGGACTGAACTTGGACGCCTCCGCCACGGCCTCCGCTTCGGCGCGGGTGTTCACGTGCGGCACGCAGACGCCCTGCGCGCCCAAATCCAGCACGCGGTAGATGGGGCCGTAGCGGTTCTCATTGACGCGCACGATGGAGGTAAGACCCCAGAGGTCGGCGGCTCGCGTCATGTCGGGAATGTGGCCGTAGTCCAGCGGGCCGTGTTCGCCCTCCAGCCAGACGGAGTCGAAGCCCAGCGGACCCAACACCTCAATGAGGTCCGCCGTCATACCCGGCCCCATCACGCCCGTGGCCACTTCACCAGCAGCGAGCTTGTGCTTTACGCGGTTCGGTCGGATTGCAGGCATGGCAGGGTTTCCGGATCGGAAGGCCTTGGCAGTGTGACCGACCGCCCCTCACGCCGCCAGCGACGCTCGACCGTTCCTGCCCCGAGCCGGCCAAAGAGCACGCCCGGAACGGACGCAGGCCAGATGGCGTAGGCTCACGTGCTCGCGTCCCTTCGGTGACCGCCATGCCCGAGCGCAAGCCGCACATCCTGCTGCTGATCAACGATGAGCACCGCCCCGACGTCATGCCGGTGGAGGGCAACCCGCACATCCGCACGCCGACCCTGGACTGGTTGATCGACGGCGGCTTCTACTTTCGCAACGCCTACACTCCGTCGCCAATCTGCGTGCCGGCGCGGCAGAGCTTTCTGTCCGGCCTCTACCCGCGGAACTGCGGCTGCGTGAATTTCGGCGACGCGATGCCGAGCGAAGTGCTGACGATTCCAGGGCACCTCTCACGCTACGGCTACACCACCTGCGCCGCGGGCAAGATGCACTTCGTGGGGCCGGACCAGATGCACGGCTGGCACCAGCGCATCGGGCGCGACATCGTGGGCCGCAACGGCTACGAACCCGTGGACGATCCCACGCACCAGGCCCTGATCGAACGCGCTCCCGGCACCGGCTCATGGCCCGACAAGGTGAAACAAGAAGTCAGGTACGCACGCGCCGGCCGCGGGCACTGGCTGCAGCACGACCGCTATTCGGTGGACGGCGCGCTGATGTACCTGGATGAGCACTTCGTCAATGAGCCTTACGACCGAACCAACCCCGCCCCGCTGCTGATGGCGGTGAGCCTGTGGTCGCCGCACTATCCCTACCAGTGCCAGGACGACCTGTTCGCCTATTACCTGCGCCGGGTCAAGCCGTACGAAGAGGACGTGCCGGAGCATTTCGAGTGCCCGGACTTCTTCAAGGTCGAGGTGGGAAAGGACGTGACCTACCGCGAGGCGCACCGGGCCACGGCGGCGTATTACGGGATGATCGAGACGATGGACGCGCAGTACGCCAGGGTGATCGATAAGCTGCGCGAATTGGACGTGCTGGACGACTTCGCCATCGTGTTCCTGTCCGACCACGGCGAGATGTTGGGGCAGAAAGGACTGTGGGAGAAACAGCAGTACTTTGAAGGTTCGGCGCGCGTGCCGTTTGCCATCCGCTGGCCGCAGCGGTACCCACGCGGCGGCGGCACCATCCAGCGCAACGTCTCGCTGGTGGACCTGTTTCCCACGCTCTGCGACATCGCCAACGTGCCGATACCGGAAGGGCTGGACGGCCGCTCGGTCGCGCCCCTGCTGGAGGGACGGGACGCGGACTGGCCGGATGACGTCTACAGCGAATTGTGGGCCGTGCATAACGGGCCGTCCGTGATGGTGAAGCACGGCGACCTGAAGCTCTTCCGCTTCGACGGCCACGAAGGCACGCCCGGACGCGGCCCGGACTGCCCAGAGCAGCTCTTCGACCTGGCGCACGATCCCGACGAGACATTCAACCTGATCGACCACCCGGCCTACGCGGAACGCCTGGCCAACCTGCGCGCCCGCCTGGATGCGCTGCCGGACCCTCGGCTGAAGGACAGCGAGAACCGGTTCGTGGGCACGGAACGGACGCCGTACGTCGCGCCCCGAGGACGCGCGCCGCGACCCAGCCGGCCAATCTCGGACACCGGCATCCCAGCGGTCTGACCGCCTGTTGCGCGCGGAGCGGCGGCTGCCTACCGTGACCGGGTGCGGGCGTGCGACGCGTCAGACGGAGGTAAAGCGTGCGTAGCGAAACCAATCTGCAAGTCGTGCTGGCGCGCCGGCCGATGGGAGTCCCGGTTGTGGAGGACTTCGCGGTCGTGGAGACGCCGATCCCGGAACCCGGCGTGGGCGAGGCGGTCGTTCGCACGGAGTTCGTTTCCGTGGACCCCTACATGCGCGGGCGCCTGTGGGAACAGCCGCACCGAGGGAACGCCGTCGCGATCGGCCAGGTGATGATCGGCGAAGGCGTGGGCGAGGTCGTCGCGTCGAACGATTCGACCCTGGCAGTGGGTGAGACCGTGCGCGGGCAGTTTGGCTGGCAGCAATACGCAGCCGCGCCCGCGAAGGAGTTGGAGCGCATCGATCGCCACGCCGCGCCGCTATCCACCGCGTTGGGCGTGCTGGGCATGCCCGGGCTGACGGCCTACTACGGCATCCTGGACGTGGGGCAGCCGCGCGCGGGAGAGACCGTCGTGATCACCGGCGCCGCGGGAGCCGTTGGCAGCGCCGCCGGGCAAATTGCCAAAATTCAGGGGTGCCGCGTGGTCGGCATTTGCGGCAGCGACGCCAAGTGCCAGCACATCGTCAACGACCTGGGATTCGACGCCGCCGTCAACTACCGGACCAAGTCGCTTGATGACGACCTGGCCAAGGCCTGCCCGGACGGGATCGACGTGATCTTCGAGAACGTGGGCGGCGAGATCCTGGAAGCCATGCTGCGGCAGATCAACCTGCACGCCCGCATTGCCCTGTGCGGCGCGATCGCGCAGTACCACACCGCCGAGCCGCCGCTGGTTCCGCCGCATTCCCGAACCCTGCACCGCAGCCGTGCACGCATGCAGGGTTTCCTCGTTAACGACTTCGCCGACCAGGACGACAAGGCCATGGCCGCCCTGAGCGATTGGGTGGCCGCCGGCCAGATCGTCTACCGCGAAAGCATCGTGAACGGACTCGAGAACGCGCCAGCGGCCTTCGTCGGCCTCTTCAGCGGCGCCAACACCGGCAAGCAACTGGTGCAAGTGCGGGCGGAGTCCGCGTAGTAAGTGCCGGAATCAGTGGCGGTACGCCTCCCGCCGATGGCTTACGCGCACCACCGTGACTGTCACGGTCCGTTGCGCAATGGTGTAGAGCACCCGGAGGTTCCCGACGCGGATGCGCCAGATGTCGTGTCCGCCCTTCAACTTCTCGACACCCGGCGGCCACGGATCGCGTGCCAGAGCGTCGATCCGCGCGGCGACGCGCCGCCGGTCCCGGCGGGCCAGCTTTCGCAAGTCCCCCGCCCCCTGCGGGGTAAATTCGATTCGATACTCACTGTCGGAAATGTACATAATCAATGATTCATACGTTTGACTTGATAGCTACAATATGACCAATATGGCAGCAGCAATGCACTCTGCGTGCGCGCGGGCAACGTCCGGCGGATTTCCTGGCGAGAATACGCTAGGGCCGGCCAGCCAAACGCACGCGCAGTCGAGGAGATTCGGATGGCTACCGACGGCGGCATGACGATTACGGAAGCGCGCGACCTGCTGGGTCAGCTTGTGGGTCGCGTTCAGTACGGGCACGAGCGCATTGTGCTCACGCGTCACGGGCGTCCGGCCGCCGCGCTGGTGCCGATGGACGACCACCAGACCCTGGAACGGCTGGAGGACGAGATTGACCTGGCCGACGCGCTGGCCGCGCTGCGGGAGCCGGGGCGCGTTTCGTGGGAGGACCTGAAGGCGGAGCTTCGGCTCTAGCGAGTCGGGCGGGTTTCATGGGCCTGTGGCAGCAGCCCAGGAAACCCGTTCGTGGTGAGTCGGTCGAACCGGGAACGGCCCATTGACTAGCTCAGGGCGAACGGAAGCAACACCAAGCCGCGCGGTTTGAAACGGGCTCTCACGCGCGCGCCTGCTTGGTAGTGGATGCGCCTATACTGCCGCCGCCGAACCGCCCGCCGAGCGCCGCGCCATGAAGCTGCGCCACGTCAATACCACGGACATCGGCAGCGCCATTCGAGCGGGCTGCCGAACGATGGCCAGCGTGTTCAACGCCGACGACAACGATATTCCCTTCTTTGGTTCCCAGGTCTGGCCGGACCCGCACCTGGCCTTCAGTTCAGTTCACTCCGAATCGCACGTGCCCGGTCGCCATCTCAACGCGCTGCTCACCGCGGAATCCCTGGGCTTCCCGATCGATGAGGAAGCCGTGGAGAAGCACGCTCGCGCCGCCTTCTTCTCCTACGGCGGCCCCCTGCCGCTGCCGCTGAACCGCGAACGGATTGACGGTCCGCTGGAGAACTTCCGCCCGCATAACGTCCGCGAGGGATTCCACGCGCTCTACGCGCTGGCCCACTTCCGGGACTCCGAACGGGCGCGAGAAGTGGCCGAGGCCAGCATTGCCGCCATTTTCGAGCTCTGGGATCCGGACAAGGGCTGGGACATCGAACGCATCGCTGGCGCTAATCACATCGACATTCACCACCAGGGCACGTTCATTACGGGGTTGGGACGCGCCATTGGCCCCCTGGCCAAGTACTACCGGGCCACCGGCCACGGGCCAGCACTGGAGCTGGCCATTCTGATGAAGGACAAAGCCGTCGCGGAGTATTTCCTGGCCGACGGCAGCTACGACACGGGTCGGTTCGGCGACCACACGCACTCCACCACGTGCGTTATGTCGTCGCTGGCCCAGCTTGCCGACCTGCTGAACGACACTCCGCTGATGGAGCGCGTCAGGGCGTTCTACAACCGCGGCCTGTGGGAAATCCGCGACCAGTTGGGCTGGGTTATCGAAAGCAGCGCGCCGGACGCTCCGCCCGAACGCGGCGAGGCCAACAACACCGGCGACGTCCTGGAAACCGCCCTTATTCTGGGCCGCTGGGGCTACGCCGAAGCCTATGACGACGCCGAGCGCATCCTGCGCGGCCATCTGCTGCCCAGCCAGCTGCGGGACGTCTCGTGGATCGCCGAGCCGCCCAATCCAGCAGGTGACGACGGGCGCCGCGACGTGGCCCGGTGGCATTGGGGCGCCTACGGGTTCCCCGCGCCCTATGGCCACCGGCCGGTCGGGTTGCCGAGGGTCGCGTTCAACATGGACATTGTGGGTGGCGCCGTCGCCTCGCTATGCGAGGCGTACCGCGACGCGACCCGCCATGACGCGGCTGGGCATTGGGTCAATCTGCTGTTCGACCACGAGACCAACGCAATCAAGGTCGAGTCGCCGTATACCGGGGTCGGCCTTCGCGTCACCCTGAAGCGACCCGGGCCGCTATTTGTGCGCATCCCGGCCTGGACAGATGCGGCCAGCGCGACCGTGGGCTGCCTTCCCGCATCGCCGCGGCGGACCGGACGCTATTTGCTACTGGCAAATCCGCCCGTGGATCGGCGCTTCAGCTTCGCGTTCAAACCGCCGGCGAACGAATTGTTGCTGCGCCATCGCACACTCGACATCCGGGTACGCCTGCGCGGGGACGAAGTGACGGCGATGGACAACTTCGGCCAGAAGCTGGTCTTTTTCGATCCGATCCTCTGACGGCCGGCGCGTGCCTCCGGGAGGCTAGGGCATCGGCAACACCGGGGCCGCAAGCCATTCGGACGCGGCAGCCAGAAGCGCCTCGGCTCGCGGGTCGTCCCCATCCATCTCCCTGATCACCTGTCGCCAGTCGGGCATCTCGGCGCCCTGGGCCGGGCAGTAGCGCGGGATGTCCAACACTCGAACCTTGTACCAATTGACCTCAAGCGACCAACTCATGGCTTCAACCATCGGCGCCTGCAGGTCAAAGCCGCCGGCGTCCCCCCACGGCGCATAGGGCCCGCGGTCGGTCACGGGCGCCAATACCGACAGTCCGGCTGTCGTCGTGTTGTGCGTGGTCGAGCCAGACTCGAGAGGACGAATTTCAACCCAGCTGCCCAGCGGTAGCCACTGGTGCGCCACGCCAAGTGACCGCCGGGGATCGAGCACGGCCCATGCGTGGTTGGCCTCGGAGTCGCAACGCCAGCCCCAAGCCGTACGAAAGCCGTAGTAGCCCACGCAGCGACCGTTGACCGCGTGCCCGCAATCCCAGTCCGAGGGCGGGCCGTAGCCGGACGCCCTGACTGAGCGCCAACTACCGACCCCGGCGCCTTCGAGGGACGATCCGTCGGATGTTGGGATGGGCAATTCGGGATGGCCAGCGGCCTGAGCGACATGAGAAAAGCACATGAGGCCGGCAGCGGCGGTCGCGAGGCCAAGTAGACCCCGCCGATAGCATTTGAGGATCAAGGGTGCGGCGCGCGAAGCCCCGCTGTCTCCGTTCGAACAGCCCGAGTCGCAGCCTGGCAGAACTACTGCCGGCGCGTCCTCCCGACACCTCGGGCGCTTAGCTCCGCAGTTTGTCGCACAGATGGCGCCTTGCCAACACTTTTTTTGCAACCCTGAACCCGCAATTCGGCAACCCCACGGCTCTGGTCCGGGCCACCGGGTCTCGCGTACCACGCAGCAACGTCGAGACCAGGCGTTGCCGCGCGACCGATGCCCCGTTGGTCCTGCTATACGTCCTTGATCGGCAGCGCCACGCGTTCGCCGCCGCGCGCCTGGGATTGCAAGGCGGCGAGCATGATTTCCAGCGATGTGCGCGCCTCGCGGCCGCCAGAGGATGGCGTGCCGCCCCTGCGCACGAGATCCGCGAGCTCTGAAACGCAGTCGGCAAACCAGCCGTGTGTGTGCTGAACCCGAGCCAGCGGCTCGGTAACGAGTCTGTGGTTACCAAGGTCAATCGTGATCGATATCTCATCGCCGGGAAACGTTCGGCCTCTGATGCTTCCCTTCGTACCGTAGATGTCGAGGTCGAACACCTGCGGCATGGTTTTGCACATGTTCCAGAAGGCGCGGACGCCGTTGTCGAATTCAATCACCACGCTGAGGGCGGGATCGGTTTGTGGATCGTGTCCCCCGTCGCCCGCATACCGAGGGCCGTAGCGTTCCAGGCCAGGCTCGGGCAGCGCATGGACCGCCACCGGCCGAGCGTCAGCGAACCACACGATGCTGTCGCAGATATGAGTGCCCGTGCGAAACAGCATCGCTCGCGGCCCACCTTGGCTGGCGACAATGCGCTGTACTTGGCCGATCGCCCCCTCGCGTATCAGGCTCGAGACCTGCAACCACGGTGACATCCAGCGACGCGTGTGGTTGACGAGCATTGGGATACCAGCGCGTTCGGTTGCGGCGATCACGCAATCGGCGTCGGCCAACGTGGTTGCGATTGGCTTCTCGCACAGCACGCCTCGCACGCCAGCCTCGGCGGCGTCAACCACGACCTGAGCGTGGGCGTGGTCACTGGTAACGACGCTGACGATGTCCAATGCTTCCGCGGCCAGCATTTCGCGGTGGTCCTGGTAGACGCGGATATCCGGCAGGAGTTCAGACCACTGCCTCTTGAAGGCGGCGGCTCGTTCAGGCCTCAGGTCGCAGCCCGCCACGAGTTCCGTGTCCCGGACCCAGTGGTAGGCGGCGGCGTGAGATACCGGCAGGCGGACACCCATCCCAGGCTGCTCGGCCCACTCGGGCAGCCGCGCGGCGATGCCCGATAAACCCACAATGCCGGCGCGCAACGAACCGGACATGGTCCAACTCCAGCGGCGATGCCCGTGGCGGGCTGAACGCTACCGCTTGACTGCGCCGAACCTACCCCGGCGCGATTGGTTTGGCCACTTGCGTCAGCACCGACGGCCTCGCGCCTCCGACGCAACGTGCGTGCCTGGGCCAACGATTCCGATGTCAAGAGAGGTCACCGGTAAGGCTTGGAGTCGCCGCGCGGAGTATCGGTTGCGACTTGACACAGCTGTCTAGGTGTTTGCGCGGCGTTGCCACTCGCGCAGGGCCATCCAGAGGTTGGCCAGGACCAGGAGCAGCAGCGCCGTCAGCACGATGGCGCCCCCCGCCGAAACATCGCCGTAGAACGCAACCGTCAAGCCCGCAATGGCGCTGAGCACGCCCGCAACCACGGCCGTAGCCATGGCCGCTCGCAAACCACGAGCGACGCGTAGGCCAACCATCACCGGTACCACCAGCATCGCGCCGACCAGCAGCACGCCGACGACCCGCATGGATAGCGTGATCGTTGCGCCAGTGAGCACCGCCAACCCCAGATTGAGCAGGTCGGTCCGCACGCCGCTCACCTTCGCCAGGTCGTCGTCGAAGGCGATCTGCGCGAGATCGACGAAGAAGACGCTGACGAAGAGGACGACAACCACGGTAAGGGCGGCGAGCAGCCACAAGTCCAGCGGCGCCACGCTCAGAATCGAGCCGAACAGGAACGAAAACAGGTCGACATTGAAGCCGCCGGCGATGCCGATGACAACAATGGCGAAGGCCAACGCGCCGTACAGCACGACCGCCATTGCCACATCGCCGGGCAACCGGCCGCGGGCCCGGAGTTGCTCCACAAGAATCGCACCCAGTGACGCCGCCACCAGCGCCGACAGCGACGGCAGGAAGCTGGTTGCCATTCCAATCGCAACACCCATCAGCGCCACATGCGCCAGGGTTTCAGCGATGAGCGAAAAGCGCCGCAAGACAATAAACGTGCCCAGGACCGGCGCCAGGACGCCAACCAACGCGCCTCCAACCAGTGCCCGCAGCATGAACTCGTACTGCACGATGGCCGGCATGGCTATCGGTGCTGGTGGAGCACGCCCTCGAATTCGTGGAGCGCGTCGTGAACCAGGACGTCAACCGGGACCCCGTACAGGGTCGACAGCTCGTCGAGCGTGAGATCGTGCGGGTGCCCGTGCAGTACCAGCCGGCGGTCCATGCAGGCCAGCGTGCTGGCCTCGCGCAGCATGGCCCCGATGTCGTGCGACACGATGATGACGGCAATGCTGCGGTCTCGGTTGATGTCACGCAGGACGGCGTACAACTGCTCTTCGCCCGAAACGTCAACGCCGGCCGCCGGCTCGTCCAGCACCAACAGATCCGGTTGGCGCACCAGGGCACGCGCGAGCAACACGCGCTGCTGCTGTCCAACCGAGAGTTCCGAAAGTCGTCGGGACCGAAGGGCCGTCATGCCGGCCACTTCAAGCGCCTCCATGACATCGTCGCTCTCGGAGCGGCGAAACAGGCCAAACGGCGACAGGCCGCGACTGGCGCTGTGCGCTACGACCTCGGACACCGTGGCCGGGAAATCCCGCCACACGCCAGCCACTACCTGCGGCACGTAGCCCACGCGGCCCCAGTCGTCAAAATCTTTCAGGTCGCGGTCAAACAGCCGAACAGTTCCCGAGTCCGGCTGCAGCAGGCCAAGGGCCAGCTTGATGAGCGTGCTCTTGCCGCCACCGTTCGGCCCCAGGATGGCCGCCAATTCGCCGTGATGGATGCACAGCGACACATCTTCGACTGCGACCACCGAGCCGTACGAGAAGCTGACATGCTCCCACTCAATCACAGCGGGAGATTGTGATTCGCCAGTCACGGGCACTCCAGTGCCAGTCGCAGACTGGCCAGGTTGTTGCGCATCAGGCCGAAGTAGTCCCCATAAGTCTTGATTTCGTCCTCGGTCACACTCCCTATGGAGTGGATGGGAATAAGTTCGACTCCGGTCTCGCGGGCAATCGTCCGGGCAAGGCCGCCGCTCAGCACCGGTTCCACGAGCACATAACCCAGGCCCAACTCCTTGACCTGGTCAGTGATCGCGGCCAGCTGCCGGGGCGACGGTTCCACTTCAGGGGAAAGCCCCGACACCGGGATCTGCTCGGCGTCATAGCGAGCGGCCAGGTAGGCATAGGCGGCGTGCGAAGTCACAAAGTGATCGTGTCGACAGCCGGCCAGTCCCTTTGTGAAGTCCGCGTGCAGTTGGTTCAACTCGTCGATGACCGTTGACGCGTTCTCGCGGTAGGCCTCGGCGTTTTCTGCGTCCGCGGTGACGAACGCATCGCGGATTCGCTCGACCTGGACAATGGCCAGCGTTGGGTCCAGCCACATGTGCGGGTCAAGCTCCACGCCCTCCTCGCCTTTCTCGTCCTCTTCGCCTTCGTGCCCGTGGGCAAATCCTTCCACCGCCAGCGACTCGTCCGCCGTCTCCACGACAATCCGCTCGTTGTCTATCTCCAGCGCGTCGAGCGCACGTTCCAGCCAGGGCTCAAGCTCCAGGCCGTTCATCACAACCACGTCCGCAGCCGCAATGCCGCGGAGGTTGGACGCCGTCGGTTCGAAGCCATGGGCCTCGATCCCGGGCCTAATCAGGACATCCACATTGACCAGATCGCCGCCGACCCGTTCGGAGAAATAGCCCAGCGGATAAATGCTGGCGACCACCGAGAGGCGGCCGCCATCGTTGTCGCCCTCACCACAGGCGGCCGCGGCAATGGCGCACAGAAGAACAGCCACGGACCCATACATCTTGATACGCAATCTCATTGCATCACACTTCGTGAAGCTCACCTGACCGGTGGCCGGCTGGAGTCGCGTGACGCAGACAGCGTGTGCAGGTCACATACAGCTCAACCCGGTGCCCGAGGATCTGTCCCGATATCTCGCTCGACATTTCACATAGCAGCCGCTCAAGCGCCGAATTGCGAAACTCTTCGACCCTCCCACACGACGAACAGATCGAGTGGTGGTGATGCAAGGAGTGATCAAAGGAGTAACGGGGCGAACCGTCGGGCAGGGCGGTCTTGCAGATGATCCCGGCATCGGCCAGCAACTTGATGGTTCGAAATACCGTGGCCCGTCCAATATCCGGGAGTTCCTCATTGACCGACTCGGCGCTGAACGAGCCCTGCTTGCCGGCCACGAGGCGAGCCACCTCACGCCTGGGGCCGGTCACACGACATCCCAGATCCCTCAGGATGGCGTCGCCACGGTCAGCAACGGAGAGATCGGCCATTACCTGATATCAAGTATCAGCAAGAATGATATGAAGTATCACAACGCGCCAGACCGTGCGCAAGTATGGGCTGTACGGCCGCTGACGGATCCCTCCGTCAGCGGGGTCCACCTGGGGCCTGCGCGCTGGCAAACACGGCGCGGCCGCTCCGGGCCGAAGGGCGGATGCTAGGCCAAGTGCCTGAAGGCGCGGCTATTGGATTGGCACGCCCGGAGGGATTCGAACCCCCGACCCCTGGTTCCGAAGACCAGTGCTCTATTCCGCTGAGCTACGGGCGCGTGTACCGGCGAGTCTAGCGACCCGTCGGGATCGGACGCGCTCCCGACCCATCCTGCCGGCGGCGCCGGCTACGCAGACGCATCAGGACGAAGCGCTGCCCGTGGCAATCGCGATTGCCCCCGGCTCGAAGCTCGCCGCAAGCAGTTGCAGACTTCCGTCAGGCTTCCAGCCGAGTCTTGATGGCGTTCATCCAGTCGTCCCAGCGGGCGGCGAAGACCTGATCGATGTCGCGATGATCGCCGCGCAGGGCGGCGAAGCCGGACTGGATGACGTCAACGCGGCAACCGCCATCTTCACCAAATAAGTCGAATGACAGCACGCTCGGCCAGTTCTGCACCATGCGCCAGGTGAGCCGAAGGCCGCGGTCATGTTCTCCAATGCGGCCGATAGCCGGCCCCAGTTCCGGGTCGCGGAACCCGATGCGCCCGCCGGAGCCCGGCGTGACACGCACACGCTGCAGCGGCGCCAGGCATTCGGACAGGACATCCTGATCGACGAGCGCGTCGAAGACAGCCTCTGGCTCGGCGGCAATGACGTAGGTCTGTTCGACGATGACGGACCGGCGGTCGGCCATGGATCCCCCTCAACTGGCCCTGAGTAGCGGGCACTAACAAGGCAATGTACAACGGTAGCGGGTTATTGGGGCGCGGCGTCCCACAGAACCCGCAGGATCCGCTCGGCTTCCTCCGCGTCCTCGGCCCGCACGATCAGGCGATGCTGGACGCCGTCGCCCATGAAACCGGTCGGCAGGGTGGGAACCGCACGAGCGGGGAGACCGTGGTTGCTAAGCAGGCTAACCCAGATTTCCGCCACGGCGCGCGTTGGCGCTGTCCGAATGGCGCGCTCGTTCGACGGTTCGCCCAGCAGCAGGCGGCGCACACGTAGCAGCCAATTTGGAGCGATCAGCGTTCGGTCGAGGAGCGAATGGACCCCAGCCTAGCTACTGCCGACCGGTCGCGGTGCGTTCGTTCAGCTAGCCAGCCGGCACATCCACCGGCGGCCGAGCGGTTTCACCGCCGGGCAACGGGTCGGGAACCGCTGGGAGTCCGGCCGAGTCGCCGGGCAATCGGTATCCGGTTCCGTTGCGAATGTCAGCAAAATCACGCCAGGTCCAGAGCGTGGGATCAACCGCCACGCCGGCGACGTGCACTTCCCAGTGCAGATGCGGCCCGGTGGATCGGCCCGTGGACCCCACCGCTCCAAGCGCCTCGCCACGCGTCACCAGTTGCCCTGCGACGACATCGATTCGGTCCAGGTGAGATACGGCCGAGTAGACGCCGAATCCGTGATCCAGCACCACGCTGGCGCCGCGGATCGCAAGTGGCTCAGCCCAGGCGACGCGCCCGCCGGCGGGGGCCGCCACCAGCGCGCCAAGCGGCGCCGCGACGTCAGCCCCCTCATGCAGGTAGGCAAGGGCGCCAGGATGGAAGACGCGCCGCTGACCGTAGGGCGAGGAGGCGGTCCCGCTGGCAGGTACGCCGAATGTCCCTGTCCAGAGCGGCGGTCCGCTGACACGGTTCGTCAGCGACCGCACGAGCGCGCGCTCATGCGCGGCGGTCGCCGGATCCAACAAGTGAGCGAGGTCGTCAGCGACCGTGAGTTCGATAGCTGCGAAGGTCCCGGCCGCGACCTGAAACTCATGCGCCTGCGTGAGCCCCCCCGTGCGCACCTGCAGTTGGCGTGGACCGGTTTGGGCATCGGCGGCCAGACCCACCAGGGCGCGCCATGTATCGTTCGCGCAGGCAAGCGGAAGGTCCCGGCCATCCATGCTCAGGCGAACGTCGGGCCGACCCGTGGCCAGTTCGGCGAGAACCGTGGCGCCCTGCGGGGCCGGCGACTGATCCAGGGTCAGGTTCAGATCGGTCGGGAGAGCGGGGCCGGGCTGGCCCGGCGTCACGGCGCCGTCGGGAAAGAGTCCCGCCTCCCGCGCCAGGTCGCCGCTGTTGGCAAAGATGACCTCCCCGGCCCGGGCCCACGGTGTGTCGGTGGTCCACTGCTGCAGCGCCACGCGCTGGGCGCGTAACACGCGGACAGCGCCAAAGTCCTGGTAGGCAATGGGCAGGCCGAAGCGAGTCAGCCAGTTGGGTGCAGCCAGAAACTCCGCCCGGATATCGGGGTTGGCGTCCAGCAGGGCCAGATGGTTCGCCATGACGACATCAAACGGCTGGCCGGCGTCGGCTGGCAGGGCTCGATGCGCGGGAACCTGGCGGAACGACTCCAGCCAACGATCAAACCCGGCCTGGTGCAGGTTGTCCAAGGTGTTGGCCGCATTCGCGCGGTCCGCGCCGGGGTCCCACTGCAACACCATCTTCTGGAAAGCCTGGACGGTGAAGCCGTGTTGCTGGAAACGCTGCGAGACGGGATACCCGACCACTGGAATGCCGCCCAAATCCTGGAAGGCCGACCAGAAGCGGGCGTCCGCGTCGTCCCAGACCGAAAAACCGACACCCGCGCCGCCGGTTTGGGTAAAAAAGTGTCCGTGAGGAATCGCAAAATCGACAGCGCAGGCGGCCGGAAACGCGGCCTGATGTTCATCGGCCCGGGCCGCGCCAGTCAGCAGGCAGGCCAGGAGAAGCGAAATAGCCGAGGCGCCAAGGACACGACGGGTCAGCAATTGGGCCACAAGCGGCAGCCTAGCATCGAGTTGGCACGTATGATTTTCTGACTGACGAACGCTGGAATGTCCCACGTGTGACGTCCGGCCACGCCGGGATTGATCCTCCGACACTCGAAACTCGAGCCATGCCCATGCCACTGCAACCATCGCTCGCCCCCCGCCGTCCCAGCTGGGCACGGCCGCTGACCGGCATCGGCCGGCGAGGCTTTCTCAGTCTGGCCGGCGCCGCGGGCGCGTGGCTGGCAGCCGGCGCCGTGCCGGCGCTGGCGCAGCCGGACACGGGAAATACCGAGACGACGTGGTGGGTGGACGAGGTTTCCACGATCGACGGGATGGCCGCGCGCATCCGCGACACGCTGGCCGCCACGTCCCGCGAGTTGACGTGGCACGGGCGCACGATCCAGGGCAATTCGGCCGGCAGCCTGTACGCGCCCATCTTTGTGCGCGATATGGCAACCATTCAGCCGGCGTTGCCCTACTTCCTTCCACGAGCCTACATGCAGTCACCCGTGGAAGGCTTTCTTGCCTCGCAGGATCGGTTTGCAACCCCGAACGGCGCGGTAGCCGCCACCCTGAACGCCCAGGGCGCGGTGGACAAAGCCACGGTTGTCAGCGACGAGGAAAGCAGCGCCGTGCACGCCGCGTTCGCGTACTACCGGGCGTTTGGGGGTACGGACTGGCTGACCAGCCAGGTGGACGGGCGTCGCGTGATCGACCGCGTGGGCGACGCGCTGGGGTACCTGTGGGAAAAACGCCGCTGGGGTGACGGCAGCCTGCTGTACCGCGGACACACCACCGACTGGGGCGACGTCAAGCGCAGCGCCGGATCCGAGCCGACCGACCTGGCCTCCGGCGACGAACTTACGCTGTCGCCCTTCGACCAGGCGTGGCACTTCCGCGCGCTTCATGACTACGCCACCATGCTCGATGCCCTGGGCCAGACGGCCGACGCCGATCTCCAGCGTGTGCGCGCGGCGCAGGTGCAAACCGAAACTCATGCACAGCTCTGGCAGCCGGCGCGTGGTCATTACCGGGTACACGCGCATGCCACGGAGTGGACCGATCCCTTCGACGAGGACGCGGTTGTGCCCATCAGCAGTGTCCTGTCGATATATGCCGGCATCGCCGCGCCCGATCAGGTGGCGCCGATATTTGCCGCGGCGGCACGGGCCGAGTCCGCCGCCGGCGTCAATCGCGCCGGCCTGACGCTCTCGCCGCCGTACCCGGACGACTTTTTCCTGAGCCGCCGGATGGCGGGCGGGGAGTATCAGAACGGCGCCGTGTGGGATTGGTGGGGAGGCCTGCAAATCGTCAGCGAGTTTGAGCATGGGCATGCTGAGCGGGCGATCAAACACTTGGACGCGGTCGCGCAGGCCTGGGAGTCCGTGACCGGCGTCCATGAGTGGTTTCACATCCCCAGCCAGTCCGGGCAGGGGTCAACCAACTTCGCCGGCGCGGCCGGCACGATGGCCCAGGCCGTGATCCGCGGCTTGTTCGGCGTGGAGGTCACCCCGGAGCACTACCAAATTATCTGCCGACTGGGGGGCCGCAGTGGCGGCCTGCGGGCTATCCGGCCCGACGGCGGCCGGCTTGAAGTTGTGCAGGCGGCCTATCCGTCGTTCATCTTCCTGGACATTCGGGCCGACACCGGAACCGGCGGCCGCGCGGCACTGCGAATACCAAGCGACTGGGACAACATCATTGCGTTTGTTGACGGCCGAGTGACCGAGGGCACACGCTGGAAGGCCGGGAACGACGACTACGTGGGCGCCTGGGACATCGGCCCGGGCACTCGCTCGATTATTGTGGCCAAGGTAGCGTGAGCGCCGCGGCCTCGCTCTGACGGGAGTCTCACGCACGCTCGCGCGAAACCGCCGCTTCCTGCGCCTCCTGCCTGGGCGCGTGCGCCGGGCCGCGAGGTCAACCGCGGCGCGCGCGCAGCAACTGGCAGTTTCGGCTCGGCGACGGCTGAGCCGGATGGGCCGGCATCGTTGGGCGCGCGTGCCGATGCTCACGGCGCATCGGATCGGCCGCGACAACCTGCCAACATTCGCGGCGGCGATCAGCTTTCAATTCATGATCTCGCTCTTTCCGCTCGTCGCGGCGGTCACGGCCGCCGCCTCGTTCTTCCTGGACGCCGAGGCGCTGGCCGCGCAGATCCTGGAGGCGGCCAGTGTCATTGCTCCGACGTCGGAGCTATTCCTGAGCACGACCGTTGAGTCGGTAACCGACCTGCGTGGCCAGGTTGGCGTCGTCTCGCTGCTCGGCTTGCTCTGGACCGGCTCCTACCTGTTCGCGGCGCTGCGCCGAGGCCTGAACGCGGCGGTGGGCGCGCTGCAACGGCGGAGGTACGTGCGGAGCCGGCTGGTTGATCTGGGCGTTGGCCTGATGGCAGGAGGGATGCTCGCGGTGTCGGTGACGCTCACGGCCGGGCTGACCGTGCTGCAGCAAGCCGAAGCGCTGGGGCCGGACAGTCCCCTGGCCACCCTGGGCGCGCTGCTGCGGGCCCTCACCGTGGCCGTTCCCGTGGCTATGACCACCGGCATATTCGCGCTGCTCTTTGGGGTGCTTCCCGCCGAGCCGCTGCCCCGACGAGCCGCGCTGCTGGCGGGCGGACTGGCAGCCGTGCTGTTCGAGGTCGGAAAGAACGTGTTCGTGTGGTACGTGGCCACCTTTGGCAACTTCAATGCGGTCTACGGCCCGTTGGCCACGGTGGTCGTCTTACTGCTGTGGCTCTACTACAGCAGCCTGATCGTGCTGAGCGCCGCCGCGTTTGGGGCCGAATGGGCGCGCGCAACAGGGTTCCGGACCCCGACTCGATCCTCGTCCGATCACACCCGGGACGCTGGTTAGGGATTTCCCCCTCGTGTCGAACCGGCATGGCGTGTCAACGTGGGGATCAGGCGCCGGTTGACCTTGGCCGCGCGCCGTTGCTACCGTCCGCCGCGCAGTAGCGGTACCTGCAGGGAGTCACGCCTATCGAGGACGCTCGAGCAATACGGGCCGGCCGGATGGCCGCGCCCGCTCTTCGGTGAGAAACGGCATTCGCCGAACAGTTCTGTTCCCGCCGGATCGTCGGTTCGTTGCCGACGGTCGAAGAGCCCACGGCCTAACGCGCGTCGTGGCTCAATGAGAGAGACGAAGGAGTGAGTGTATGGCTAGCGTAACTTTGGACCGCGTGACCAAGCGCTTTGGCGAGGTCACCGCTGTACAGGACGTATCGATCGAAGTCGAGGACCGCGAATTCCTCGTTCTCGTTGGCCCGTCCGGCTGCGGCAAGTCCACCACCCTCCGCCTGATTGCCGGCCTGGAAGAGTTGAGCGACGGCAACATCTACATCGGCGACGACCTGGTCAACGACATTGCGCCGAAGGACCGGGACATCGCGATGGTGTTCCAGAGCTACGCGCTCTACCCGCACATGAGCGTCTACGACAACCTGTCGTTCGGGCTGCGTCTGCGGCACACCCCGCGCAAGGAGATCGAGCGCCGGGTGCAGGAAGCCGCCGAGATGCTGAACATCGCCGAACTGCTGGACCGCAAGCCCAAGGCCCTGTCCGGCGGTCAGCGCCAGCGTGTGGCCCTCGGCCGCGCCGTTGTACGCGACCCGGCGGTGTTCCTGATGGACGAGCCGCTGTCCAACCTGGACGCCAAGCTGCGCGTGCAGACGCGCGCCGAGCTGATCCGGCTGCACGAGCGCCTGCAGGCGACCGTGATTTACGTCACGCACGACCAGATGGAAGCCATGACGATGGGCAGCCGCATTGCCGTGCTGCGCGACGGCGTGCTCCAGCAGATCGGCCCGCCGCAGGAGGTCTACGAGCGGCCCGGCAACATGTTCGTTGCCGGCTTCATTGGCAGCCCGGCCATGAACTTCTTCGACGCGCGCCTGGTGGGTACGGCGGACGACATGCACATCGAGACCGAAGCCTTTAAGGTCCCGGTGCCGCCCGACAGTCGTGCCCCCTACGTCGGTTACTTGAATCAGGACGTGGTCTTTGGCCTCCGTCCCGAGGACATCTTTGACCCGGCGTACAAGCCGGACCAGATTCCGACCGACGCCACCATTAAGTCGGATGTGGACGTGACCGAGCCGCTGGGCAGCGAGGTCTACCTGTACATGCTGGCTGGTGACGAGTCGTACATCGCCCGAGTGGACCCGCGGACCACTGCCCACATTGGGGCGGCATTCGAACTGGTGCTGGACATGAGCAACATGCAGCTCTTCGATCGCGCCACGCAGGAAGCCATCCGCTAAGGATCGGAAGATTCTGTCGAGCCACCGCCTTGGCGGTGTGAAGCGCGGGGGACGGTAATCACCGTCCCCCGCGTGCTCATTTAATCGATCGGACCGCGTATACGCGACCTGGACACTAGCCGAGGACTTGATGGCTGATCGCAGACAACAGAGTGTGACCGCCGCGACATGAATTTCGGCGCGGGCGCCACCGAGAGCGTCTGTGTCCTGACGGGAAATCGGGAATCGCAAAGTAGCCACTCCCGGCGTTCAATATGCTGAGCAGCCTGATCGTCCAGGTCTTGCGTCTTTGGAGGACTTGTGGCGCGAGTTGGGTTGAATGCGTTGGTGCTGCGCACGGATGCGTCCTACCGCAATGCGGGGCCGAGCCGGTATACGACGAAGCTGGTGGAGGCGTTGCTGGCGCAGCCGAGCGAGCACGACTTCACGCTCTTCCTGAACGAGCAAGTTCGAGCGCTGCCGTTCAGGCCGGCCCGGCCGGTGCGCGTATTACGGACGCGAGCGCCCACATCGCGCACGAGTATCCGCGTGCTCTGGGAACACTTGTTGGCGCCGTGGCATATCGGCGCCGGGCGGCTGGACATGGTGCACTCAATGCTAAACGTCGTTCCCGTGGCAGCCCCGACTCGCCATGTGGTGACGATTCATGACCTCTCGTTCATGCGAACGCCGGCAGCGCATCCCGCGCACCGCCGCTGGTATCTCACCGCGGCCACCTGGCTCTCGGCCCGGCGTGCGCACGCAGTGCTGGCGGACTCACACGCCACAAAGGCTGACATCGTCGAACTGTTGGGCGCCGACCCGGACCATGTGCACGTGGTCTATCCCGGCAGCGAAGCGTCGTTCCACCCCAGATCGGACCACCAGGTTCAGGAGTTTCGACGCCACAACAAGCTGGATCGGCCGTTTGTACTGTTTGTTGGCACGCTGGAGCCTCGGAAGAATGTCGACGTGTTGGTGCGCGCGTTTGGCCTCGTCGCGCAAAGCGGATTCCAGGGCGATCTGGTGCTCGCAGGTGGAACCGGATGGGCCACCGAGGGCATCGACGCAGCGCTGGCGGACAGCCAAGTGCGCGGCCGGATTCATCGCATCGGTTATGTTAAGCAGGAAGACCTCCCGTACTGGTACTGTGCAGCCGATCTGGTCGTGTACCCCTCCAGCTACGAGGGCTTTGGCATCCCGGTGCTGGAAGCCATGGCCAGCGGAACCCCCGTCATTACGTCAAATCGGTCGTCACTCCCCGAAGTCGCCGGCGATGCGGGCCTGACGGTGAACCCGCGCGACATCCCGGAACTGGCGACCGCGATGACCGCCGTGCTGGCGTCGCCCGAGCGGCGCGCCGCGATGCGCGACCTCGGTCTGGCACAGGCCCGACGATTCGACTGGACAGTTGCCGCTGAGCGATGTCTCAACATCTATCAACGCGCGCTCGACCCGCGCTGACTCCCAAGCTCGGGCCTAAGCCCATGCAACCGGACGTACCGCGCGCGCGCCCGGTGCTTCGGCGGCGCCATCACCACGCCGCGTGGCGCTTTCTGGCCTCGCCTCGTGTGCTGGCCGTGGGCGATTTGGCGCTGCTGGTCGGCGCATTCCTCCTGGCGTATTCGGCCCGCTATACGTGGCGCTTGGGTCCGACGCTAAACGAGTTTCAGTTCACCCCGCTGGATGCCTACTGGGTGGTAGCCGGGCTGTTCATTCCAGTCACACTGCTCAGCTTTGCCGGCTTGGGCCGTTACCAGGCACGCCGAGCCAGCACGCTGCTGGACGACCTGGGCCGGATTGCGGTTGGAACGCTGATCGGGACGGCGGCCGTGATCGTGGTGTTCTTCGTCTCGCGTCCGGTGTACTTTTCTCGGTTGATGTTTCTGTATCTGGGCGCGCTGGGCCTGGGTCTCTCCGCGCTGTGGGTGCTCCTACGGCGCCTGGGGCTGGGATTGCTACGCCGTGCCGGCTATGACAATCAGCGCATCCTGGTGGTGGGCGACGGTGCGGTTGCCAAGTTTCTGATGCAGCAACTCACGGCCAATCGCAGCCTGGGGAACCGGGTTATTGGCTTTCTGGATTCGAACGGCAACGGCGCGAGCCCCGCATTCGGTCGCTTCGCGCGCCTGGGCGGCGTAGACGACCTTGCCGCGGTAATCGAAGCCGAACATGTGGACGTCGTCTACGCTGCCCTGCCGTCCAGCGTGCAGCACGAACTGGGTCCCATGATCGATCGCTGCCGGCGCCAGGACGTGCAGTTTCGGGTCGTGCCGGATCTGCTTGAGGCGCAATTTGGCCGCATGGACATACACCCAGTAGCCGGGATTCCGCTGGTGACCCTGCGCGAACCGGAGATCACTGGATTTCGCTACCTGCAGAAGCGGGCGCTGGATCTTGCCGTCAGCCTGCTGGGCCTGGTGCTGACGGCGCCGTTGTGGGTGGTAATTGGGCTTGCCATCCGGCTTGATTCGCCGGGTCCGATTCTCTTTCGCCAAACGCGGATTGGGCGTGACGGACGCGCGTTCCGCGTCTTCAAGTTCCGGTCCATGGTGCAGGACGCCGAAGCCCGCAAGCACGAGCTGTTCGACGATGAGACACACCCGCTGCTGTTCAAGGCGCCCAACGACCAACGCCGCACACGCGTCGGCCGACTCCTGCGCCGGCTGAGCGTGGACGAATGGCCGCAACTGCTCAATGTCCTGGTGGGCCACATGAGCCTGGTGGGCCCCCGAGCGCAGGTGCCCGACGAAGTGGCGCAGTACGACACCTGGGCGCGGCACCGCCTGCGCGTCCTTCCCGGCTTGACCGGCCTGTGGCAGGTCAGCGGACGCAGCGACCTGGGCTTCGACGAAATGGTGATGCTAGACACGTTTTACGTGTCCAACTGGTCGCTGGGCCTGGACCTTCGCATCCTGCTGCAGACGATTCCCACGGTCCTGAGCGGACGCGGCGCGTATTGAGCCGCGGTTCGCGGCCGTGACAGGTCCGCGCACGGCGTTGGTCCACGACTGGCTCAACCAGCAGGGGGGCGCCGAGAACGTTCTGGCTGAGATGCACGGCATGTTTCCAGCGGCGCCGGTGTACACCTCGTTCTACGAACCGACGCTGGTGGATCCAGCATTCCGTCGCCTGGATGTCCGTCCCACCTGGCTGCAGCACTTTCCGATCTGGCGAACGAATCACCAGGCGCTGCTGCCCTTCTACCCGCTGGCGTTCGCAAGCCTTCAGATCTCCGACGCCGATCTGGTCCTGAGTAACTGCAGCGCCTTCTGCAAGGGGATTCGCACCTCCCCCGGCGCGCTTCACGTGTGCTACTGCTTGACGCCCACACGATTTCTCTGGATGCCGGATACATATCTGGCTGGCGAGCGGGCGCCCGTCTGGTCGCGCATGCTCCTCCCGCCGCTGCTGGCCTGGGCGCGCCGTTGGGATCACCGGGCGGCGCGACGGGTCACGCAGTTCCTCGCCATTTCGACGGCCGTGGCCGAGCGTATCCGGCGCTTCTACGGCCGTTCGTCCCGCGTGGTGTACCCGCCCGTGAACATCGACAGGTTCCGACCGACAAGCAATGTTGGCGACGCCTTTCTGATTGTGTCGCGCCTGATCCCCTACAAACGCATTGATCTGGCGGTTCGCACCTGTACCGCGCTGGGCCTGCCGCTACGAATCGTGGGAGCCGGACGCGCCGAAGCCGAGCTGCGGAAGCTGGCGGGGCCAACCATCAGGTTTCTTGGTAGGCTGCCCGACCGCGATGTGAGCGAGGAAATGGCGCGCTGCCGGGCGTTTCTCTTCCCGGGTGACGAGGATTTCGGAATCACCCCGGTCGAAGCCCAGGCTGCCGGCCGGCCCGTGGTGGCCTACGGTTCAGGCGGGGCGCTGGATACAGTGATCGACGGCACGACAGGCATCCTCTTTGGTGAGCAGACGGTGGCGTCGCTTGGCGCCGCCTTGCAACGAGTACAGGCACTGACCTTCGACACGGACGCCCTCGTGGCCAACGCCGGCCGGTTCAGCCGCGAGAACTTTAGGCGCGACCTGCTGACGGCGGTCAACGACTGCCTGCGTGAGAACGGCCGTCCGCCGGTAGCGGCGGTCTGATGTCTACGGAACGCGTCGGACGGATTCTGGGCCGCTGGTGGTGGTTCATTGCCGCGGTTGCCGTAGCTACGCTGGCGGGGTCGATTTTCTGGCAGTCCATCAGCCCGGGGTACTACGAGGCCGAAGCCGAGTTGCTGTTGGTCCTGGAGCTGCCGCCAGACAGCGAGAAGAGCCAGTTCGGGATCGAGAGCAGCCGGGCGCAAGCCTCGTCGTTCGTGATCGAGGATCTGGTCCGCCTGGCACGCGGCCGCAGCCTGCTCCGCGAGGTGGTGGAGGCCGTCGGCGCGGATGGCGTCCACGTTGACCTGGAACTTCTGGCAAGCACGATTGACGTATTTCCACTGGCGCGGGGACTCCGCATTGAGTTGCGATGGGTGAACCGGGATGCGCAGACCATCATTGACGCTGCGGTCAAACTGCTCACCGAGGACCAAACCCGCCTCTATCCCAGCCTGACTGAGTTGGGAACCCTGCGGCTGATCGACAAGACGGACGAAGCCAAGCAGCCACGGCTGGTGTTCGTGGTCCTGAATGCCGCGCTGGCAGCGCTGGCGGCGCTGCTCGCAGCCGTGCTTGCGGTGCTGGTGGTGGACTGGCGAGTCAATCGACTGTTTGCGGACGACGTTGCCGATCTGCTGGACACAACGGTGATTGGGTCCGTGCGGTGAGCGCGCCGACCCCATCGCCGCCGGCTCAGCCGCCGCTGCGCCTCTTTCTGGTTGGTGGCGCGGCAGCCGCCGTCGTCGCCGCCGTTATCGCGCTAGTCGTCGTTCTGGTGGCGACGCCGGTGTATCGCGCATCCACCAATGTCTCTATCCGGCCGCGGATTGCGGACCTGGGAGCGGCCGAGGCCTCGGCTCGTCTGATTCGCAACTATGCCGCCTGGGTTGACTCGGAGGCCTACGCCGCGCGGCTGCCGGTTGCGGAGCGCGGAGGGCTCTCCGACGGGGAAATCGTCCGCAATGTGCGGACGAATGGCGACGGTGACCGCCTGCTGGTGACGATTCAGTCGGAAGACTCCAACGCGGCGCGAGCCGCCTCGACCGTGAACGGGCTGGCGGCGTTGCTGGTCGCGGAAGTGGCGACGCCTGAGCGACTCAACGATCGCGAGCGTGGACTCGAGGTGGCCGTGATTGACGCGGCGCGTCCGCCGGGAGCCCCCGTGTGGCCGCGCGCTGAGGTGGCGCTGCCGATTGCCGCGCTTCTAGGCGCGGTGCTGGGCATTGCCGCCATTTGGCTGGTCTGGCCGCTTACGCGGATGTCCCGTGGCTGATCCACGGATCCTGACTGACCTGCCAACTGGCGAGGCTCTGGCCGATGGCTTTGTGGAGCTGCGCGCCAACACGCTGGTGGCGCTGGGCGACCGGCCGCATGCCGTAGTGGCGGTCACGAGTCCGCATAGCCGCGAGCCGCGGCGTCACGTGGCGGCGCACCTGGCCGCCGCGCTGGCGCAGACGGGCCGGCGCGTGCTGCTGGTTGACGCCGATGTGGACGGGGCGGGCGCCGCCGGCGAATCGAAACCGCACAGGGTCTCGGGTCAACTGGCGGTCGTGACGGCCTCCGCTGTTACGGCTGGCAACCCAGCCCTGCTTTCGGGAGCGGTGCTTCTAGCCTGGTTGCGCGAGGAAGCGAAGGCGCACAACCTGGTGATCGTCGCGGCGCCGCCATTGCTTGACGTGCCGGATGGCCGGGCACTGGCGGCGTTGGCGGATGGCGTGCTGCTGACGGTGCTGCATGCGCGAACGAACCGGGACGACGCGATTCGAGCGCGCGCGATCCTGCGGGAGGCCGGCGCGAAGCTGCTGGGGGCGATCGTCGTCGAAGGCTAGTCCCGGCGGGACGGTCCCACGTCGCGCGTGGTTGGCTCCCCAGCCGCAAGGAGGCGTTGGTAGGCCTCGAACGTCGCGGATTCAGGCCCGGTCAGCAGGCCCTCGGGCAGGTCGGCCTCCAGGGCGGCGACGGCGGCGTCAACCTCGGCGGGGGTGCGAAAGCCGACCAGGGCAGTTGAGATCGCCGGCTCGTCCAGCACCCAGCGCAGCGCAAGTTGCGGGGTTGTGAGGCCAACTTGCTCGGCGGCTGAGGTGACTTCGTCCACGGCCTCAAGGGTCTCGGGCAAGAAGTCGGGATGGAAGAGCGGCAGCCCGAAGGCAGACCCGGTCTTGCGCCAGTCGCCCTCTTCGAACTCGTGGTCGGGTTTGAAGGTTCCGGTGAGGACGCCGTGGGCCAGTGATCCGTACGCCATGACGCCGATTCCATTGGCGGCGCAGTAGGGAATGATCTCGGCGGCGTGGCGGCGGTCCAGCATGTGGTAGCCGACCTGGTTGGCGACGATTGGGGTAACGGCGCGGGCCTCGTCCATGAGGGCGGTGCTGAAATTGGATACGCCCACGTGGCCGATCTTGCCTTCGTCCCGCAGGTCTTCCATGGCTCGCATGGTTTCGTCCATGGGAGTCTCGTAGTCGGGCCAGTGGATGAGGTAGACGTTGATGTGGTCGGTACCGAGGATTTGGAGGCTGGTGTCGCACTGGGATTTGATGGTCTCGGGGCGTGAATCTCGAAAGAAGACGTCCGGGTCGTCCGCACTGGGGACGATGCCGGTCTTGGTGACAATGACGATGTCGTCCCAGTGGCCCTGCAGGGCGTCGCCCATGAGGGATTCGGACTGGCCGAGGCCGTAGGCGACGGCGCTGTCGAAGAGGGTGATCCCAAGGTCGAGCGCGCGGCCGATGGCGGCGGTGGCCTGGTCGTTGTCGATGGAGCCGTAGCGGGCGCCGCCCAGTGGCCAACCACCGAAGCCGAGGGCGGAGACCTCAAGGCCCGAGTCTCCCAATGTCCGGTATTTCATGGTCGCCTCGCCTGGCAGCTTGCGCCCGCAGAATGTCGCGATTGTTGGCGGGCGTCAATCGACGGGGACCTCTGATCGCTACTCGGGCCCGGAGGGTTGACGGACTTTTGGTAGGATGCGCGGTTGAGGCGCAGTGCGCCGTAGTTGTGCGCGCAGTCGACGCCGTACCGCAGACAGAACCAGTGACGGGACAGTCATGGCTTACGCAGTTTTCACGTCCGGGAGCAGGCAGTACCGCGTGAAACCGGGTGACGTGATCGAGGTTGAGCGGCTGGACTCCGCTGAGGCTGAGTCGCTGACGATTGACAAGGTGCAGTTTCTGAGCGACGAGGACGGCGTGCGCGTCGGGCAGCCGACGGTTGAGGGCGCTCGGATCGAAGCGAGCGTGCTGGAGCACGTGCGCGGACCCAAGATTCGGATCTTTACGTACCGAGCGAGTAAGCGCAGCCGGCGGCGGATGGGGCACCGGCAGGAATTGACGCGGCTGCGGATCGATTCGATCAGCGCGCAGCCGGCGGCCAGCCCGGCGTAGGCCGCTCACACAGCGAGCGACTCGGAAGGACAGCAAACAATGGCACACAAAAAAGGGCTGGGCAGCAGCCGCAACGGTCGCGACAGCAACCCCAAGATGTTGGGGGTGAAAAAGTTCGCGGGCGAGGAGATTCGGGCGGGCCAGATCATCGTCCGACAGCGGGGCACCCGACTGCTTCCAGGAGCTCACGTGGGCGTGGGTCGGGATCACACGCTGTTTGC
>JAKZUJ010000021.1:0-7690 GCA_047516685.1 Chloroflexota bacterium
CCTCGTGGCGTCCCGACTTGGCCTTGCTTCCGGTAGAGGTTAGCCGTTTCACTCCCGCGCCCCTTTGGGGGCGTGGGCATCGTCACTGTGCCCCTATTCCGACCCTTACCGGCGCGAACCGACTTGGGCGACGGGTGTTACCCGCTACCGTGCTCTGTGAAGTGCGGACTTTCCTCTCCGGCCGGAGCCGGAGCGGCCGCCTAACCGGCCCGACGCTCCGGCCCATGGTGGCACAGCGCAGGTGGTTAGGGGCCAGGGGTACCAAGCGGCCCGGGTAGGCACAAGGGGCACCCCTACAAGAGATGCTGAGGACCGTGCCCAGGCGCACCTTGACAGGGTAAGAGTGAGTGTGAGGTCGGCCATTCCCGTCGACTCGATGGGTTTAGGTCTGGCGCGAGTGCCGTCTTGGTAAGACGGTGATTTCGCGTGATCGCTCAACCTGGGTGACCACTCGGCCGAAACCGAGTGGTGTCATCCCTAGAAAGGAGGTGATCCAGCCGCAGCTTCCGCTACGGCTACCTTGTTACGACTTCGCCCCAATCGCCAACCCCACCCTCAACGGCTGCTTCCCTAAGGTTAGCTCACCGGCTTCAGGTGTTGCCGACTTTCATGGCGTGACGGGCGGTGTGTACAACGCCCGGGAACGTATTCACCGCAGTGTGCTGACCTGCGGTTACTAGCAACTCCGACTTCATGCAGGCGAGTTGCAGCCTGCAATCCGAACTGAGACCAGCTTTTAGGGATTCGCTTCCTGTCGCCAGGTCGCTGCCCGTTGTACTGGCCATTGTAGCGTGTGTGTAGCCCGGGGTATAAGGGCCATGCGGACTTGACATCATCCCCACCTTCCTCCGCGTTGTCCGCGGCAGTCACGCTAGACATATCCAACTAGCGTCGAGGGTTGCGCTCGTTGCGGGACTTAACCCAACACCTCACGGCACGAGCTGACGACAGCCATGCAGCACCTGTTACACAGTCCCGAAGGAACTCCCGATTTCGCGGGATAGCCGTGTAATGTCAAACCCCGGTAAGGTTCTTCGCGTAGCCTCGAATTGAACCACACGCTCCGCTGCTTGTGCGGGCACCCGTCAATTCCTTTGAGTTTTAGTCTTGCGACCGTAGTCCCCAGGCGGGACGCTTACCGCGTTAGCTCCGGCACGCAAGGGGGTTGAGCCCCCCACACACCTAGCGTCCATCGTTTACGGCGCGGACTACCAGGGTATCTAATCCTGTTTGCTCCCCGCGCTTTCGCCCCTTAGCGTCAGGTCAGACCCAGACCGCCGCCTTCGCCTCTGGTGTTCTGTCCGGGATCTACGCATTCCACCACTCCCCCGGACGTTCCACGGTCCTCTGCCTGCCTCTAGCTCGGCGGTTTGCTCGGACCCTCCCCGGGTAAGCCGGGGGCTTTCACCGAACACCTGCCGTGCCGCCTACGAGCGCTTTACGCCCAGTGATTCCGGATAACGTTTGCCACCAAGGTATTACCGCGGCTGCTGGCACCCTGTTAGCCGTGGCTTATTCCTGGGGTACCGTCAGTTGCGTCCCCCAGAAAAGGGGTTTACGACCCGAAGGCCTTCATCCCCCACGCGGCGTCGCTGCGTCAGGCTTTCGCCCATTGCGCAAGATTCCTCCATGCTAAACCCCGTAGGGCTCGGGACCATATTTCAGTCCCCGTGTGGCGGATCATCCTCTCAGACCCGCTACCGATCACTGCCTTGGTGAGCCATTACCACACCAACTAGCTAATCAGCCGCAGCCCCCTCAATCGGCGCCATTGCCGGTTCCCCGACAACAGCTTTCGTCCACCTTTCTACTAGGTGACCATATGCGGGATTACCTCCGGTTTCCCGGAGTTTTCCCCCACCGATCGGTAGGTTAGCTACGTGTTACGCACCCGGACGCCACGGTCGTGGGCGCTCCGAAGAGCCTCCCCGTACCGTTCGACTCGCATTGGTAAAGCACGCCGCCAACGTTCATCCTGAGCCAGGATCAAACTCGCCAATCCAATCTCAATACACGCCAGTAATGGCGTGGTTAGATCGCAAAATTCCCGGGGCACCGGCTAGGCCGGACCCCGTAGCCATCGAGTCGTCCTCAATCACGTGGATCTACAGTCGCGCCAGACACTATGGAATGACGCGAGCACTCACACTCACTCTTCCCCTGTTAAGGTGCCGTCGCGCCCGCCACCAGCCGCTTGGGCCGGTGCGTCAACCGGGGCAGGTGGTTTATCAACCGCCGCCGGATGCGCGGATGCCTCTGCAGGCAGTGGCTTATCGTAGCACGCTTCGGCAGGCTGTCCCACACACTTTCTTGAGCACTCCGGCCAGCCGCCGGCGCCGCGCCTCACCACAGGTCTGGCACGCGGTCCTCCCCTCTGGTCCGGCGCCTGGGCAGCCCGCGCCCCCCGCGAGCCGACCACGGAGGAGACGACGACGCACAGCCCCGGCCGCACCGGCGGCGGCCTGGATGCTAGGCTGACCGCACACCAAGACTGACGTGACATACCTCTCATCACGATTGGTGGAGGGAAGTCGGCCCAACGAAGCCGGGCAACCTGTGAGCGGATGCTCGCAAGGTGCCAATTCCGGCAGCGTACGCTGCAAGATGAGAGGGTCACCGGCGCAATGCGGCACCCCACGGGCGGGGCGCACAGCGCCAAGGGGTTGTGACGGAGTGCGAGGCGCATCGTCTCACGCTGTTCGGCGGCTGATGGCGATGGCCGTGCCCGCGCGTGACGCGGGCCGGCCGGGTCACCCGGCGATACGAGAGTTCGCCATCCGCTGACATCTCCGTCGGCGCCTCTGTCAAGGATCATCCGCCATGTCCACTACCCAAACGCTTCGCTGCCGCGAGTGCAGCCGTACCTACCCGCTGCTGGCCACGCACATCTGCGAGTTCGACTTCGGGCCGCTGGAAGCGCAGTTCGACTACGCCGCTATCCGCGCGTCCATCTCGCGCGATGTCATTGCCGCCCGTCCGCCCACGTTGTGGCGCTACCACGAACTGCTCCCCGTGGAGGGCGGCTGGGATAAAACCTGGCCGGTGGGGTTCACGCCCCTCCAGCGCGCCGACAATCTGGGCGAACGGCTGGGGCTGACCAACCTCTACGTCAAGAACGACACCGTGAACCCCACCTACTCCTTCAAGGACCGGGTGGTGGCGGTGGCCGTGACCAAGGCCCGCGAGTTTGGGTTCGAAACGTTTGCCTGCGCGTCCACCGGCAACCTGGCGGGAGCCGTGTCGGCCGCGGGAGCGCGCCACGGCATGCCCACCTACGTGTTCATGCCCGCCGACCTGGAGATTGGCAAAATGCGCAGTGCGGCGGTCTACGGCGCGGGCATCGTGGCCGTTGACGGCACCTACGACGAACTGAACCGCCTGTGCAGCGAAATCGCGGACCTCTATAACTGGGCGTTCTGCAACATCAACATCCGCCCGTACTACGCCGAAGGCTCCAAGACGCTGGCCTTTGAGTCGGTGGAGCAGCTGGGCTGGGTGGCGCCCGATCACATTGTGGCGCCCATCGCCTCGGGCTCGCTCTACACCAAGATGGGCAAGGCCATGAAGGAACTGGTGGACGTGGGCCTGCTGGACAGCCAGGCCACGCGCATTCACGGCGCCCAGGCGGACGGCTGCGCGCCGGTGGCCGAGGCCTACGCGCGCGGCCAGACCACGTACCGTCCCGTGCGCCGGCCCGATACGGTGGCCAAGTCGCTGGCCATCGGCAATCCCGCCGACGGCTTCTACGCGCTCAAGCTGGCGCAGGAGGTGGATGGCGTGATCGAGTCCGTCACCGACGACGAGATCGTGGACGCCATGCGACTGCTGGCCTCCACCGAAGGCGTCTTTGCCGAGACCGCCGCCGGCGTGACAATTGCGGTGCTGGCCAAGCTTGCCGAGCGCGGCGTGATCGCTCAGGACGACCTGACCGTTGCGCTGGTGACCGGCAACGGGCTAAAAACGCAGGAAGCCATCGACGGCCGAGTAGACGCCCGCTTTGAGATCAAACCGAGTATTACGTCGTTCGAACAGACGCTGGCCGACCGCGGCGTGCTGACGCCGGCCTAATTCACGCAGGAGACGCACCCATGCCCCGTGTCCGAATCCCGACGCCCCTTCGCAGCCTGACGGACGGAAAGAATAGTGTGGAGATTGACGCCACCAACGTCGCCGACCTGGTGGAGAAGCTGAACGCCGCGCACCCCGGATTCTCCGAGCGCATCCTGGACGACGAAGGGGAACTGCGGCGTTTCGTCAACATCTATGTCGAAGGCGAAGACATCCGCTTCCGCGACGGCTTCGCCACCGAAGTCGGCCCGGGCGATGAGGTGTCCATCGTTCCCTCCGTGGCCGGCGGCTAACCGAGAAGGCCCTCACGCCGCCCTCTCCATCTGGAGCGGGCGATGGCGACAGGTTGACCGGAGCCGTTCAGGCGTCGGGCGGCAGGGGCTTGCGGTTGTCAAAGCCTTCGTCGCGCGTGTGCCAGTACTCAATGGCGTCTTCACCAAGACGCCAGCAGAGGAAGGCGTCTTCGCCCTCGAGCTGTGAGGGGAAGTCGATCAGCCCGGTGGCGGGGTCGCGCAGCACGATGTTGCGTGACCTAAGCCAGGCGACGAGCGGCTGCACGTCCCAGAGGGCGGCGACCAGCGCCTGGTGGGCCAGGCTGACCTCCACCGGGGAGCGGTGGCTGGAGGTCTGGGCGGTTTCGAACCCGCGCCGCTCCGACCCGGCCTCCATCCAGATGCGCTGGAGGCGGCCAACAATGCGGCGCACGTCCGGCAGAAGCTGGGTGGCTTCCTCCAGCGTGTAGGTCAGGCCCTCGTCTTTGGGTTCGTCCATTGCTCCGGGCATCGCGTTAGGTCTGTGGGTAAGTATCGGCCAGCGCGACGCGTCCGTGCGGCCCCGTGGGGCGAGACCCCGGCCACATGGTGCGCTCACGCACAACCGACCGCGTTGGATACCAGGCGGCGCGCAGGTTGCCGGCCAGGTAGACCGACCCGGCGGCGACGACCGATCCCTGGTCGCCAGCCAGGCCGAGCGCCGTGAGCAGCGCGTCGTGCGCGTCGGAGGCCCGCGCGTCGGGCGCCTGACCAAGTTCGGCGCCCGCGGCCGCAAGCAGCCCAACCGGTAGGGCGGGCTTGCGGTAGACCTGCGGTTCGGTGGCTACCCAATGGTCCAGCTGCGGCAGCAACCGCGGAAGCACCTCCGAGGCGGCGCGATAGCCAACCATGCCGATAAGGCCGACTCGCGGACGGGGCAGGGCCGCGCCGGCAATCACGCGGCCCAAGGCCCGCGCCTTGTCGCGGTTGTGCGCGCCATCCAGATACACGGCCGGGCGGCCGGGCATGCGTTCGAAGCGTCCGGCCAGGCGTCCCTGGGCGACCGCGCGCCTGACCTCCGGCGTGTGCGACCGGAGGGGCACGCCAACGAGGTCCAGCGCCGCCTCGGCCAGGTGGGTATTGCGCGAACGGAAATCGGCGCCGGCCAGCGGCACTTCCACCAGCGGCTGACCCACGGCGGCCGCCGCCTCGCGCACCGGTCCCTGAGCCTCCGGTGGGAGCGGTCCGCACATAGCGGCGGCGCCGGCCTTGAAGATGCCGGCCTTGTGCCAGGCCACGGTTTCCAGCGTGCCACCCAGGCTCTTCAGGTGGTCGGGCCCCACGCTGGTAATCAGCGCCAGGTCAGGGTTGACGACGTTGGTCAGGTCGAAACGGCCGCCGGCGCCGACTTCCATCACGACGATGTCCACCTGGGCGCGGCGGAAGAACTCCAGCGTGAGCGCCACCCAAACCATGCCGTAGGTGGGCGGGCCGTCGGGATCGGCGGCGGCAAAACGGTCGACATGCGGGCGGATCCAGTCCGTCAGCTCGACCAGTTCCGAGGGCCGGGCCAGCCGGCCGTCGCAGTCAAATTTCTCCAGCGCGGTTTGCAGGTACGGCGTGCAGTGCAAGCCCGTGCGCAGACCGGCGGCGGACAGACCGGCCGCCAGCTTGGCGGCCACCGACCCCTTGCCGGACGTGCCGCCAACGTGCACGCAGCGCAGGCCATCCTGCGGGTTGTCGAGGGTGGCGAGGAAGCGGCGGAAGCGGCCCAGCCGCCGCTCGCCGGTCTGGATCGACTGCGCGAGCGTGCGCTGGGTGGTTGGGCCGGCCGGGCCCCGGATCAATCCGTTGACGTAGCCAACAGCGGCCTGGCCGGCGGCGATCTCAGCGTCGGTGACCGGAGAATCGTCCCTGGTCAGAACCGAGCCTTCACGCACCGTCGGACCGAGCGAGCGCCAGCGCCTCCAGCATGCCGGCAAACGATTCGCGCGAGTTGGCCTCGCGGCTGCGGCCCTCGGGATGCCAGTGCGTTTCCAGGTTCACCGCGCCCTCGAATCCATCGGCGATCAGGGCGCGGAGTTGGCCGACAAAGTCCATCTCGCCCCGGCCCACGCACTCCCAGGCGATCAGGCCGGTCGCGGGATCGACGACGCGCGCATCCTTGACGTGAACATGCACCGTCCACGGACGCGCGAGCTCGTATCCAGGCGGAAAGGGATCGCCGCCGGACACGAAGTCGTTGGACGGGTCCCAGTTCAGCTTGACTCTGGGGTGGTCGGCGGCTTCCAGGATGCGCACGGTGTTCGCGGCCGTGTTGCCCCAGCAGCTGCGGACGTTTTCGACCAGCAGCGTCACGCCGGCGGCGGCGGCGCGGTCGCCGGCGGCGCGCAATACGGCCGCGATCCCAGCCAGCCGATCGGCCGGCAGCGGTCCGCCATCCGGCAAGCGCGGGCTTGGATTGCCCATGCCCACCATGCCGTCGCGGCGGCAGGAAAAGACCCTGACGTACGGCGACCCGAGCGCCTGAGCGGCGCGGATACCGCCCTCCAGCTCGATCCGATGCTGGTTCCAGCCGTCGATCGACGCCAGGTTCCGTACCTCACGCGCCGGCAGCACCAGGACCTTGAAGGCCTGCGTACCCACGGCGGACACACTGAGGCCGGCGCTTTCGACGGACGCGCGTGTGCGCTCCAACAGGGCGTCGTCCACCTGCCAGGCGGCCCGGCCCCAGAAGTCCTCGATCTCGATTCCGGACATCCCCAGGTCGGCGGCAACGGCCACACCGACGTCTACGTCCGCTGAAATCTCACTGTTGACCACGCCCAACGAGAACGGCAGGCCCATCTCAATGCGGGTGGCCATGTCAGGCCGCCGTGGAACGAGACCAGAACGACATCAGCAGTCCCTCCGCTTCGGAGCGACGGTCCACCGCCGCGCGCAATTCCTTCATGTCCAGGCCGTCGCTACTCACGGCCACCCCGCGCAGCAGTTCCGCCACGTCGTTGGAGGTGCGGGTCCAACTGTGCATCAGGCTGCGGAGTTCGCGGGCCTGCTCCCGCGTCAGCGCCATGGGCGGCTCTCCGGGCAGGTACGCACGCGAGCGTAGCGCGTCCGGGCCACTGCTGGACGCGACGCTGGCGGAAACCGGCCGGTGGTAGACTCCGCTTCCTTTTGCCGGCGTGCGGCGCCCAGAGGTTGCCGGCGTTCGCCGCCGCTCGCCCCGTAGTCGCGGGAGGCCCGATGGCGATTCATGCTGGTGCGCCGCGTCGCTCGACGCTTGCGCCCGCGGACCACGCCAAGTTGGACGACCTGCGAGCGCGTCTGGCCGACCTGAAGTCTGAGCCGGGCGCCACGCTGGAAGCGCTCTA
>JAKZUJ010000022.1:0-13414 GCA_047516685.1 Chloroflexota bacterium
CCTCAAGGGGGCGGGCTGCTGCCTGACATCTCGGCAACGGCCTGCTATTGGCAGATTTGACTCAGGTAAAAAAATTTGTTTATATACTAAAACTCTGCCGGCGGGCCGCCTGAGGTGCGGGCCCGCCGGCACTGGAAATCACAACTGGAATGGACGGAACCGCGATGCGGGCGATGCGAGTGCTGGCCGGCCTGTGGCTGGTCGCTTTGGCGCTGGCCGCGTGTGGAACCGCTTCGACGCCAGCTGCCTCGTCCGCGGCGGGCGGGCCGGCGCCCGTCGTCCGCGAGGACGGCCGGCCACTGCGGGTGGTCACGACGATCGGGCAAATCGCCGATGCGGTGCGCCGTGTCGGCGGCGATCGCGTGGAGGCGCAGAGCCTCATGGGGCCGGGTGTCGACCCACACCTGTACCGCGCGAGCGAGAGTGACATTACGCGGCTCGAATCGGCCGACGCCGTGTTCTGGAACGGTCTGCACCTCGAGGCAAGCATGTCCGGCGTCCTTGAACGGATGGGCGACCTCGGCGTCCATTCGGTTCGCGTGACCGACGACATCGACCGCGCCCGACTGCTGGCGCCACCTGAATTCAAGGGCGCCTACGACCCGCACATTTGGTTCGATCTGGACCTCTGGTCGACGGTTGTGGGAACGGTCCGCGACGCGTTGATCGCCATGGACCCCGACGGCGCCGAGGTCTACCGGGCCAACGCCGCCGCCTACATCGCCGAGATCGGCGAGCTGGACAGCTACGTCAAGGCACGGGCGCTGGAAGTCGACGAACGCGTGCGGGTGCTGGTCACGGCGCACGACGCCTTCAACTACTTCGCCAAGCGCTACGACCTGGAAGTGCGCGGCCTGCAGGGCATCAGCACCGAAAGCGAGGCCAGCACGGCCGACGTGCAGGAACTGGCGCGCTTCGTCAGCGAACGCGGGATTCCAGCGGTCTTCATCGAGTCGTCGGTGCCCGACCAGGGCGTGCAGGCGGTGATCGAAGCCGCCGCCGCTCGTGGACACACCGTGATCATCGGAGGCGAAATCTTCTCTGACGCCATGGGTCAAAAGGGAACCGAGGAAGGCACCTATCTGGGAATGATCCGCCACAACATCGACACCATCGTCGAGGCGCTGCGGAAGGCATGAGCACCCGCCTGCGCAGCCGACAGGCCCTCGCCGTGCAGGCCACGGACGTCACGCTGGCCTTCCAGCAGCGGCCGGTCCTGTGGGATGTGGACCTCGAAGTTCCCCAGGGCGTCCTGATGGCGATCGTTGGCCCCAACGGCGCCGGCAAGACCACGCTGCTGCGAACCGTGCTCGGCCTACTGCGTCCGGCCGCCGGCGAGGTCCGTGTCTTCGGCCGCCCCTACGTCGAACAACGACACCTGGTGGCCTACGTGCCCCAGCGCGGCAGCGTGGACTGGGACTTTCCCACCACCGCGCTGGACATCGTCACGATGGGGACCTACGGCGGCCTCGGCTGGGTGCGGCGTCCCGGCGAGTCGGAGCGAGCGCGCGCAACCGCCGCGCTGGTCCAGGTGGGCATGCAGGCCTACGCCAACCGTCAGATCAGCCAGTTGTCGGGCGGACAGCAACAGCGCGTCTTCCTTGCGCGGGCGCTGGTGCAAGACGCGCAGGTCTACCTGATGGACGAGCCGTTCCAGGGCGTAGACGCCACCACCGAACGCGCCATCGTGGACCTGCTGCGCGCCCTGCGGGCCGAGGGCAAGACGGTGGTCGCCGTACACCATGACCTGCAGACCGTGGCCGAGTACTTCGACCAGGTCACGCTACTCAACGTCCGTCGGATTGCCGCCGGACCCGTGGATCGCGTGTTCACCGAGGAGAATCTGCGCCTCACCTACGGCGGACGCGTGGCGGCAATCGGCGGACTGGCCAACGGCGCCGGACAGGGCATGGCCCCATGAACCGCGCTTCGGGACGCGGGTAGGGACGCAACGCCGGTGGACGTTCTGGGCGATCTGTTTCTGGACTACACACTCCGTACCGTGGCGCTCGGCTCGGCCGCCCTGGGTATCGTCAGCGGCGCCCTCGGCGCCTTCGCCGTGCTCCGCAGACAAGCCCTGCTGGGCGACGCGATGTCGCACGCGGCTCTCCCCGGCGTGGCTCTGGCCTTCCTGATCACCGGCAGCCGCGCGCCGCTGGTGCTGATGATCGGCGCGGCCATGACCGGCTGGCTGGCGGCCATAGCCATTGTGAGCATCGTCCGCGCCTCGCGCATCAAGACCGACACCGCCATGGCCCTGATGCTCAGCGTCTTCTTCGGCGCCGGGCTGGTCGCGCTGACCTTCATCCAGCGCCAACCCGCGGCTGGCAAGGCGGGTCTGGACCGCTTCCTCTTCGGTCAGGCGGCCGCCATGCTCGAAAGCGACGTCATCACCATGGCGGCCGTCGGCTCCGTGGGCCTGCTGGGTGTGCTGCTGCTTTGGAAAGAGTTCAAGCTGCTGAGTTTCGACCCGGACTTTGCCGCCACCCTGGGTATGCCCATCCGACGCCTGGATGTCCTCCTCACCAGCCTCCTCGTGGTTGCCATCGTGGTCGGCCTCAAGACCGTCGGCGTCGTTCTCATGAGCGCGATGGTTGTGGCGCCCGGCGCCGCGGCTCGCCAGTGGACCGACCGGCTCGGCGTCATGGTCACGCTCTCGGCGCTTTTTGGCGCGGCGGCCGGCGTGCTCGGAGCACTGCTGAGCACCACGGCAGAGACGGCCACGGGTCCCACCATTGTGCTGGTGGCAACCGGTCTGGTGGTGATTTCCCTGCTGTTCGCGCCCGCGCGCGGCTTGGTGTGGGCCCGTATCCGCGCCTGGCGAAGCCACAGGTCGCTGGCGCTGGAAGCGGTGCTGTCCGACCTGGCGGCGCTGGCGGCGCAACACGGCTCGGACGCCACCCGCCCGCACGACGTGGGCGCCCTGCACGCCGTACGCGGCCGCCTTGTCGTGGAACGCGCGCTTGCCGAACTGGCCGCGGACGGTCTCGCGCAGCGGCACGACGGCGGCGGCTGGTCGCTGACCGCGCAAGGCCTGGCCGAAGCGGCCCGACTGGCCCGGACCCGGCGCGCCCCCGGAAACGTCGTATGACCCCCGCCCAGATCGACGTCCTGCTGGTCGCCATCGTCGTCGCCGCCGCCTGCGCGATTCCCGGCACGTTTCTCGTATTGCGGCGCATGGCCATGATGAGCGACGCCATCAGCCACACCGTGCTGCTTGGGATCGTGCTGGCCTTCTTCGTCGTGGCCGACCTCAGCTCGCCAATCCTCATCGTCGGAGCGGCCCTCGTTGGCTTACTCACCGTGGTTCTCGTGGAAGCGGTCAGCCGTACAGGCTTGGTCCGCGAAGACACAGCCATTGGCCTCGTGTTTCCGGCCTTGTTCTCGATCGCCGTGATCCTGATATCCAGCCTCGCAGGCAACGTGCATCTCGACAGTGACGCCGTGCTCTTGGGCGAGATCGCCTTTGCGCCCTTCAACCGCTTCACGCCATTCGGCCAGGATCTGGGGCCAATCGCGCTATGGGTCATGGGCGCCATCCTGCTCATCAACCTGGCCTGCACGGCTCTGTTTTTCAAAGAACTCAAGCTGGCCACGTTCGACCCGGCGCTGGCTGCCGCGCTGGGCTTCTCGCCGGCGCTCGTCCACTACGGCTTGATGGGACTGGTGTCGGTGACGGCCGTGGGCGCGTTTGACGCGGTCGGTTCGATCCTGGTCGTCGCGCTGATGATCGGCCCGCCGGCCGCCGCCTACCTGCTCACCGACCGCCTGCCCCGCATGCTGGGCCTCAGCGTGGCGATCGGCGCCGCGTCAGCCGTCGGCGGCTATTGGCTCGCCCGCGTACTGGACGCCAACATCGCCGGGGCCATGGCGACGGTGATCGGACTCGCCTTCATGCTCGTCTTGTTACTGGCGCCCCAACGCGGCCTGCTGGCCACCGCGCGACGCCGCCAGCGCCAGCGCTGGACCTTCGCGCGCCAGATGCTGCTCATCCACCTCGCCACCCACGAAGGCACGCCCACCGAGGCCGACGTAAGCCGCCCCGACCACATGCAACGCCACATGCGCTGGCCCCCGCAGTTCGCCGGCCGCGTGATCCAAACCGCAACCGACCTCGGTCTCGTCGTTCTTGACGACGAACAACTGCGCCTCACCCCCCAGGGCCGCGCCGCCGCCCGAGCCGCCGCGGTGCGCTAGCCAGGGGCGTCGGCAGAAGACCGTCACCCTGCCCACTGGGACAACGTTCCACCGTAACCACCACAACCAGCTTGCTGGCCGCCACCGCAGATCTGGCTGCGAAGACGAGCGTTGCCACCCGTCGCGCCCGGCGTAGGCGTTCGCATGAATCAGGGGCAACCTCGCCCATGGCGCCCTGCCAGCGGCGGATCACCAGCCGAACCGTCGGCGTCCAGGCGGGGAACGAGGCTCAGCAGGAATAGTGGCGGCATGCCCGCTCGGAGAATCTCGAATTGAGAGCCGGCTAACTGACGAGCAGGATCCCTGTGCCGTACATGATCAGCACGCCGACAGCTAGACCGAGCGCATTCAGGCCAGTAGCTAAGGAGCCTTCCGGCTCGCTGGCCATCATCCGGGAAATCTGCCAGGCGACCTGGAAGATGGCGCCGGCGCCAACGGCCAGGAAGAGTGTGGACCAGAAGGGCGAGAATGCAAAGCCGCCCAGCCAGGTGCCGAAGATCGCGGGAGCACCTGCGATGATGCCGGCCAGTAGCAAGTGCGGCACGAGACGTCGCACCGGTGCTTGCCCGCGCGCCAGCGGGGCAGCGATGGCGAGGCCTTCGGTGGTGTTGTGGGCGGCGAAGCCGACGACCAGAAACGTGCCAAGCGCGATCGCTCCGCTGGCGTAGGCCGCGCCGATTGCCAGGCCCTCACCAAGATTGTGCAGGCCAATCCCGACCGCGATGGCGTAGGCCAGCAGCAACGCCGAGATGTCGCTGCGGGCGCCCTGGCGCTCACGCCAGCGGTCAACCACCGAAACGGCGAGGAAGGCCAGGATGAAACCCGACGCCGCGAGCCCGATGCCCTGAAACGCTCCGGCGACGCCTTCTGACAGCTCGATGGTCTCCTCGACGGTGTCAACGCCGAGGAAGAGGAGCAGGCCGACGGTGACGGCAAGGAAGAAGTTCAGCCCGCGGCTCGAGAGCCGACGCAGGAATGGAAACCAAAGCAAGCCGATAAGGACTGGGATCACGCCGACGTAGACACCCAGGATGGTGAAGGTGGCCAGAAACGTCGCGCCCGGAGTGGGCGAAAGCGAGGCGACAGGCGCCTCGGCCTCGAACATGACGCCGCTGCGGCTGATCAAGGTCACGGCATGCGGCTCGCCCTCGACCCACGGGTAGGGAATCGAGATCGTGGCACTGCCAAGCCGCTCGATCGTGGCGTCGGGCTCTATCGTGAAGTTCCAGATCGCCTCGTCCACCGACACCTGCGCGATCGTGACCGCTTCGGGACCGCCGTTGACGATCTGAACATCAATGCCCTCTTCGGTGAACCGGAGACGCTCGATCGTAAGCTCTTCAATCGGCGGAAATGCCGCGTCGAAGACTCCGGCAGTGCCGAACTGGGAGAAGAGGTAGAGGGCGATGGCGAGCAACGCGAGCGGCAGCAGGCCGAAGATCCAGAAGCGCACGTCCAGGCGGGTGCGAGGCGGGTCTGTCTGGGTCTGAGAGGCCATGGCTAAGCCTCGACGGCCTGGAAGAAGCCCATCCAGCCGAGTTCGGCGAACTCGCTCTGGTGCGCGTGGAACATATACATGCCCGGCGACGGCAGCGTGAATTCGAGCACGTGGCGCTCGCCCTGGCACATCATCACCGTGTCCGTCAGCTCGGAGTGATCCAGCGTCGTCCCTGTGCGGTAGACGCGAAACATATCCGCGTGCAGGTGAAAGGAGTTGATCAGATCGAACTCGGTCAAATTGGTGAGATAGATGCGCTGCAGTTCGCCGACCTTGACCTGAATGGGGTTGTCGACGTGATGGAAGGCGACGGTGTTGACAGCGTAGAAGGTGTTCTCACCATTGAACTCGGTTGAGAAGCCGTTCATCACCATCACCATTTCACGCGCGGGCGGGCGTCCCTGCGGCGGATCGATGATGAAGGTGCCGTACAGCCCCTTGTGGATGTGTCGCTTCAGCGGAACCGCGTGGCAGTGATAGAGGTGCAACCCCCAGGGCTGCGCCTCAAACTCGTAGACGAACTCGCCGCCCGGTTTCACGATTTCGAACACGCCATCCATGTTGGGCGGGTGGATCCCGTGGAAGTGGATGGAGTGTGGGTGGGAGCTCCCGTTAAAGAACCGGACGCGCAGCATATCGCCGGCGGTCACCCGCAACGTCGGTCCCGGAACCTGCCCGTTATAGGCCCAGGCCGGGAAGAACACGCCAGGCGCGATCTCGATTTCCTTGTCCACGGCAATGATGTCGAAGTCGCGCAGCGTGCGGCCATTCGGCAGCGTCGAAACGCTGCCGTAGTTAAAGGACTCAAGGAAGACCATCGGGTCGAACTGGGTGGTGTCCACCGCGCCGACGGCGCCCGCATCGTCGTGCGAGTGATCAAAGTCGTCGAGATCCGTGAAGCCCGCACTGCTGAGGTCCAAGCTGCTCGTGGAGGACTTGGCGCTGCCGCTGGCGCGCCCTGCGACGGCGACCGCCGAGGCCACGGCGGCCAGGCCTGCGGCGCCGGCGGCCGAGCCGCGCAGCAAACCGCGTCGCGTCAGGCCGGGCGCGCGGCGAGGATTGGGAAGGCGCCGTCCAACGCTCCGCAGCAGCGGCCGAACGAGCGACTGGTAGACCGCGCCCGCCGATGGGCGGCGAAAATTACCGGTTGGGGGCACCGTGGCTGGCGCAGACACCGCCGCGTCTGGTGGGCCGGCGGCTGGCTCTGACTCGGCGGACAAGGAGCGACCTTTCAGGACCCGCAGTGCCCGGCACGGCCGGCTGCGAGGCGTGTTTTGCCAAGGCCAAAAACTACCTTGAGCTTACCAACAAATTTTCTTTACCCACATAAATCTCCAATGCGAACCAGCCTGGCAAGCTGCTGCGGCTGCGATTCGCGCCGTTTTCGTTCCGACCAGACTGTCCGCGTTCGCAAGAGAGGCGTCACTTGCAAGCCCCCGGGGGGACGACAGACCGGCACACGCGCGTCGTTGCCCTAGCCCTGCCCGCCACTGCGATAGACCCTGACGCTCACACCAACCCGACAATGGCTTGCATTCAGCTGCCCTGGACTACGCCCGTGGGCCGCCGCTGTTTAGCATCGCCCCCTGGATCCCGTCTTGGCGGATAGGAGCGAGCCGGATGAGGGTCGCTACGCGCCGGCCGCGCGCCTCCTCACCTGCGTTCTACGAAGGCCGGGGCGACTGCGAAAAAGCCCTCGGCTTCCAGGCCGTCCTGATGCGACGGGCTTGCGAGAGGCCTTCTTAGGCGTCGCGGACGAATACGCTGTCACTCACGATGCGCCCCAGCGTGACCTCAACGTCACCAATGCGGACGACGAGCGGCCCATCGAACGGCAGCCGGCGGGCCACCGTAACGTGAGCACCTGGGACAAGCTGAATCTCCTCAAGGTAGGCGAGGACAGCCCGGTCGCGGTCCCGCACTCGTGCCACCACGAACTCCGTCCCATCCGGCGCGGACGTCAGCTGGCGCGCGTCGTCGGCCTGCAGCGCGTCCAGCGCCTCATTGGGGATCGAGTCCCCGTGCGGGTCCGTCGTCGGGTCGGACACCTTCGCGGCAATGCGGCGCTCCATCTCCTCGGAAATCACATGCTCCAGGCGGTGCGCCTCTTCGTGCACGTCGTTCCAGTCGTAGTCCAGAAACTCCACCAGGAAGCGCTCGATCAGCCGGTGATGTCGCACCATCTCCAGCGCGTGGCGCTCACCTTCGTCGGTCAGTTGTGCCCCCTGGTAGCGCAAGTAATCGACCAGCCCCTTCTGATGCAGACGCTGCAACGCCACGGTCACGGCGCCCTGGGTCAGATTGAGTTCACCCGCGACTTCCCCGGTTCCAACCCGACGTCCATGCCCGCCGGCGTCGTAAATCGCGCGCAGATAATCCTGGTCGCTGGCCGAAATTCGCTGGTCTGACATCGGAGCCTGAGCAAAACTGGGACCCGCAACCTACCAGCTTAGCCTCGGCCCCTGACTGGCTAGACTTCCAATGTGGACAATCCTGACCCCTCCCATCGGTCGCGGGCGTGGCGTGCCCGCGCGATTTCACGACGAACGCTGCTGGGAGCGCTGGCTGTAGGTGCGCCGACACTGGCAGGGCTGGTTTCCGCCTGCGGAGCGCCGGAAACCAACCCGCAGATCAGTGTCCTCCTGGCCCTGAACGAAGTGCTGCCGGGACCGCATCGCTTTCCGTTCGTGGTTGTGGACGGCGCCGGCGCGGCCGTCACTGGCGCACAGATCCAGGTTTGCTTCCTGCGCTTGATCGGTGAACGCGACGAGTTCCGCTTCGAAGCACCCGCCGCCGAGTACGTCGCCGGCGGCAACTACAACCACGTCCACGAAGACGGCCAAGTCCACGTGCACAACCTGTCGCGCTCCTACTACCTGGTTGCCGACGCCAACTTCGAGGAGGGACTGTGGCGCGCCGACCTCGAGGTACATCCGACCGACGGCTCGGCCTTCTCCGCGTCCACGGCCTTCCAGGTCGGACAGCGCACGACGGCCCCGCGGGTGGGAGACCCGGCGCCGGCCTCCGCCCACCCCACGGTCAACGACGTCGCGGCCCTAGACCTCCTGACTACCGCAGACCCGCCGCTCCCTGCCCTCTACGAACACACCGTCGCCAACGCTCTCGCCGGGAACGAGCCGCTGGTAGTCGCGTTCAGCACCCCCGCCTTTTGCACGTCCCAGATGTGCGGGCCGGTCACGGCGGTGGTGGGCGACTTGTACGAGCAACTGGGCGACCGCGTGCGCTTCATCCACCTGGAACCCTTCGATCTCGACATCGCGCGCACTGATGGGCGTCTCGTATTCGGACCCACCGCGCGCGAGTGGAACCTGGAAACCGAACCCTGGGTATTCGTGGTCGACGCCTCCGGACGCGTGGCGGCGCGATTCGAGGGCCTCGTAAGCGCCGCCGAACTCGAACCCGCCATCGCCGCCGTAGCCGGGCCGCCGCTGAGCTGATGCGTCGCCTCGCGCGCCTCCTGCCGGCGCTGATCCTGCTCTTCGCGGCTTCTGGCACGCCCGCGCTGGCACACGGCGGCGACCTCGTCTACACCGGCGCAACCGGTCCCTACCAGGTCCGCGCCTTTGCCAACTGGGCCGAAGGCTGGCTGGACTATTCGGTCGATCTCCGCAACGTCTCCACCGGCGCGCGCATTCCAGGCGCTGAGGTCCGCGTCTCGGTCTTGGAGAATGGCGTCAACATCGCCCAATACACCGCCTTCGAGTCCGGCACCGTCTACGAGTTCGTGGAAAGGAGCCCGGAAGAAATCCACTGGAACCTGGTGCTGGATATCTCGAGCGCCCTGGGCCCCGCCAAACTCACCCACCCGCTGGACCTGGCCCCCACCAACTGGGTCTGGCCCAGCGTCCTGGTCATCGGCGGCTTGTTCGCGGCCGTCGCCGCGCACACCTGGACCGCCCGCCGCCGCAACCGCTCCTAGCTCCGAGCGGCCTCCGGCAGCGTCTGAATGAAGTTGATGACGTGCCAGGTATCCGGTTCGCCGTAGCGCTCGCCGCAGGCCGGCATCCCCGTGCCCTCGATTCCGTGGAACACAAAGCCGAAGAGCGCGTCATCCGAGTGCAGCGGTACGTGAATCGCCAGTTCCAGCGTCACACAGCCAGACTGGCTAACCGAGACGCGCAGCGTCCCCATGCTGGCCGCCAAGGTCGTTCAGCGGGCTTCTTCTATTAGTCATATACTTAGCTAATATCGCCGGCCAGGATCCGCTCATGCCTGTCGTAAACGTCCACCAAGCCAAGACCCACCGGTCGCGCCTGCTCGCACAAGTCGAGGCCGGCGAGGAGGTCACCATCGCTCGAAACGGCACGCCGGTTGCGCGGCTCGTCCCTTGTCGACGGCGGGGCAAGCGAGAGTTCGGCGCCATGCGGGGCCGCATCTCGCTTGACGACAGCTTCTTCGACCCGCTCCCTGAAGAAGAGTTGGCCGCATGGGAGGGCGACTGAGCGGTGCGGCTTTTGCTCGACACGCATGCGTTTATTTGGTGGCTTGCCGGAAGCGCACAGTTGTCGCCGCGGGCAAGGCGAGCAATTGCAGATGAAGTAAACACAGTGCTCATCAGCGCGGCGTCGGCCTGGGAGATTGCCACGAAGCATCGCCTCGGCCAGCTCCCGGGCGCGGAGATGCTGGCCCTGGACATTGCCGGGTCCATAGCCAACCAGGACTTCGATGAGCTGCCGGTAACCGTTGATGACGCCGCGCACGCGGGCTCGCTCCCCGGCCCCCACCGCGACCCGTTCGACCGGATGCTCATTGCACAGGCCCTGGCACGCAACCTGGTTCTCATTTCGAACGAGGAGCCCTTCGACAGGTACAACGTCCATCGTCTGTGGTAGGAGTGCTTGAATCCCGACTCCCTATCGGCAACTAGGTCGGACCGCCCCAACCCTCTTTGAGACAATGCCCCGAACGCCGTCGGCTTCCCTGACCGCGCTGGTAACACCCCCGTGAGCAACCCCAACTACCTCTTTGGCGACGACGACACGGCCGCCGAACGCCTGCGCCTGCTGGCCTACATTTTCGCGCCGGAGATCAGGAGCTTCCTGAGTCAGGTTCCGCCCAAGCCGAGGCTCGCGATCGACCTCGGCTGCGGCCCCGGCTTCACCACCCGCGTCATCGCGGAAACCCTCAAGGCCCGCCAGACCGTCGGCCTGGACACCTCCGACCGTTTCCTGACCATGGCGCGCAACGCTCCGGCCGAGGGCGTCACCTTCACGCGGCACGACATTACCCAGGCGCCGTTCCCCACCGCGGCTGCGGACGTGATGTTCTGCCACTTTCTGCTGCCGCACATTGCCGACGCGAGAAGCGCCTTGCGTACCTGGGCCTCGCAATTGCGCCCGGCGGGCCTCCTCCTGGTGGATGAGACAGCGGACATCCAGACCACCCAACCGACCTTCCGTCGTTACCTCGACGCGGCCGAGCGCATGCTCCAAGGCCAAGGCAGTGACCTATACGTCGGCCGACGCGTGGAACTCCTCGGTCGAGTCCCGGGGCTTCGTCGAGTCTCCAGCCGCCTCGTCGCCCACCCCGTGTCTACTGGCGTCACGGCCCGCATGTTCCGCCTCAACCTCGACGCTTGGGGCGCCAAGCCCCACGCCGGCCTCTCCCCCCAGGACCGCACCGACCTGGCCGCCGAGCTCGACGACCTCGCGTCATCCACCACCTCCAACGAGATCCAATGGCAAATGCGCCAAGTCGTCTTCAAGGCCACTGCGGGAGGCTGACCAACGACCCGTGGCCCGCGCTGTAGTAAACTGTCCCCAAAGGTTCCCCCCCGATGACAAGAGCCCAAGGGGCTCTCTCCGGAAACGGAGTAGTCGGGGGGGTCGCTCGTTCTGGGTCCCTTCTATTGGCGATGCGTCGGCTCACTCGTGAACATCTCAATCCCGCCGAGCATCGCCGGACGAACCTTGTTGAAAAAGCTCGACTCGCCTCTTTCGTACTTCCGAAACACGGCCCAACACAAGTAATCCGCCACCTGGAGCCCATAGTGAGCGCGCGAGTCGTGGTGCAGGATGCGAAAGACCGGACGCTTCGGCAGTGTCTTGGACAGCGCCGACCTAACGGATTTCTCGATCGCCTGACGTCGGCTCCGCAGCGGCACCGCATCTGCAATCACAATCACCTCGCTGGCGTTTGAATTCGTTGGCCTGGATAAGACGCGTCTGAGCAAGCAGCTGAGCATCTCCGAATACAGTCGTCCCTCGCTGGATAGCGTTGGCTCAGACGCTCGCTTCTCCGCAATTAAAGAGTGAACGCTTTTCTGGACAAGGTGGGCGCCGATGATGTCGAACACCCTGCCTCTAACATGCCTGTTGTCGTTGGAACAGTGGAAATGCTCGATCTCCAATCCGTATTCGAGGCATTCGTACTTGTATGCATCAAGTGCGTCGTACATCGGGAACGGTCGCTCCATGCTCACGCTGGTCAGCACGAAGTAGCGAGTCCCGCGCGCACCGAAATCTAGATTCCCGGATTCGTCCAGGAATATGTACACGCAGTCGCTCACCGGCGGCCCATGCCCTCTCCTCGTCGTTGTCGTACCCGACAACACATCCCGACGTTGCGCCGGTGCCCAAGAAATCCGAACTGGCGGCAAGGACCTCTCGTGCACCCCGCGTTCCCGCCCGGCGGCTCGTGACCGCGATCCGCGTATCATGCCCCCCACGCCCCAACCAGCACCACCCTCATGAACCTCGACAGCCGCACCTGGGACGCCCGCTACGGCCGCGGCATCCTGGCGGCGCATGGGCCCCGGTTCACCGACTACATCGCCATAACCTCGCCCAGCGCCTGGGCGGTGGTTGAGCCCCTACTGGCGCATCCACCCCGGGCGGTCGAGTTCCAGGGCGGCATGGGCGAGGACTACCTGGAACCCCTGATCCAGCGCCTGCCCGACGCCGAAATCATCCTCGCCATTGGCGGCGGCAACGCGCTGGACGTTGGCAAGGTCGCGGCCTGGAAACTCGGCAAGCCGCTGGTCATGATCCCCACCATCGTCTCCACCGGCGCGATCTTCCAGGCCCCCATCGCCATCCGCCGTCAGCAGGTCTGGCAGTTCCATTTCGACACCATCGCGCCCGAGTACCTGATCCTGGACTTCGACGTCATCGCCGCCGCGCCGCCGCATCTCAACCGGGCTGGCATGGGCGAGTGCATATGCATCCTGGGCCACGTTGGATCGTGGCGCTGGTGGGCGGACCACCGACCCGACGCCGTGCCCTGGGACCAGACCGTGGCCGATGCGACGATGACCTGGATTCGCCGGCGCTGCCGCGAGTTCGCCGACGGCTTGGATGCCGAGGGCCGGCCCAACGACAAGGCCCTTCGCATAGCCAGCGAGGTCAACCGCGAACGCTACGACGTACCCACTCACGACCTCAAGGTCACGCACAGCGTCGACCACACCTTCGTCATAGCCTTCGAGTGGGTCCTCGGCTACGAACTCATTCACTCGGAAGTCGTGTCGCTCGGCGCCCTCATCAACGCCTACGTCTACGAGTGGGGCTTTGACGAAACCAAGGCGCTGCTTGAGGCTTGTGGGGTTCGCTACCGCCCCGCCGACATCGGCTGCACCTGGGACGAAGTCAGAGCCGTGCTGGCCAATCTGAACGAGCTCAACGACCGCCTCGGCCACCCCCAGAACTGGTTTCACTTCCATTCCCTGTCCGACGAGTCGTTCCAGCAGCTGGCCGCGGC
>JAKZUJ010000023.1:0-9244 GCA_047516685.1 Chloroflexota bacterium
CCGCTGCCCGTCGCCGTCTTCGTCACCCCCCGTGGCGCGCAGGCCGCCTCGGCCGGGATGTTCGTGCTGGCCGCCGCTGGCGTCGCCGCCATGAGCCCGGGAACCAACGTGGGCGCCGCCTCGCCCATTGACGCCTCCGGCCAGGACGTGCCCGAAACCCTGGCCGCCAAGGTCCTTGAAGACACCCGCGCCTTCGCCCGCAGCATTGCCGATGTTCGCGGACGCGACCCCGCGCCCCTGGAAGCGGCCATCACCGAGGCCCGCTCATACTCGGCTGCCGAGGCCCAGGACCTCGGAATCGCCGACGTCCTGGCCGATGACCTGCCCGACCTGCTTCGCCAGATCGACGGAACGTCCGTCCCCACCGCCGACGGTGAAGTTCAGATGGACCTGGCCGACGCCCTCATCCAGAAGATTGACCGCACGTTCCTCGAAGTATTCCTCTCAGTCGTTGCCTCGCCCAACCTCGCCTTCATCCTGCTCACGGTCGGCGGCATCGCGCTATTGATCGAGCTCGCCAACCCCGGGCTGGTCATACCAGGCGTCACCGGCGCCATTGCCCTGGGGCTGGGGTTCGTCGGGCTGGGTCAGTTGCCGGTCAACTGGCTTGGTGTTGCCCTGGTCCTGATCGCCCTGGGTCTGCTCTTCCTCGAATTCCAGGAACCCGGCGCCGGTGTCTACGGCGCCGGTGCGTTGGCCACCTTTACCGTCGGCGCAATTCTGCTGGCGGGCGGCGCCCTGCGACCGGTTGAACTGGACTTTCCAGGCGCCGAGACCCTGACGGTCAGCGTTTGGGTCATGGTGGCCGTTGGCGCAATTCTGGCGGTCCTCACGGCCACGCTGATCGTGATGGCCAATACCGGCAAGCCAGTGCCCTTTCGCAGTCAATTCGACCGCGCCGGAATGGTCGGAAATCGCGCGCGAGTGTCCCGGCGGCTGGCCCCCGACGGCGAAGTCCAGATGCTCGGCGAGTTCTGGCCGGCCCGCTTGGTGACCGAGGACGACGCAGACGCCGCCATCGATGAGGGTTACGCTGTGGATGTAACCGCCGTGGACGGAACGACCCTGATGGTCAGACCCGCGAACGACGAATCGACGCAGGATCGACAAGCGGCGCCGCGGTCCCCGCCAAGCGCATAGCCAGGGAGGCAGCAATGGCACTCATCAATTTCATCCGTGATTACGAGCGGTTGGCCCGCTTCCGATTCGGACGCTTCGAAGGAATGCTCGGCCCCGGCATCGTGCTCGCCATTCCGATCATCCACCAGATCTCCCGGCTCGATACCCGTACCGAGGTCCTGGATATCCCGCGTCAGACCAACATCACTCGCGACAACGCGCCGATCGAGATCGACTTCCTGGTCTACCTGCGGGTGGACATGAATCAAGCTGAACGCGCCGTGCTGGAAGTCGAGAACTACCACCAGGCCGTCGTTGGCCTGGCAACCACCACCCTCCGCGCGGTCATTGGCGACATCCCGCTTGACGACGTCCTGTCCCAGCGTGAACGCATTAACGAATCCATCCGCCTCAAGCTGGACGCTGAGACCGAGCGCTGGGGCATCAAGGTCACCAACGTCGAAATCCGCGAGATTGACCCGCCGCGCGAGATTCAGGACTCCATGAACCGCCAGATGTCGGCCGAGCGCGTGCGCCGCGCCGTGATTCTGGAAGCCGAGGGCACCCGTCAATCCGACATCACAGTGGCCGAGGGCCAGAAGCAGGCGTCCATCCTTAAGGCCGAGGGCGGCCGTCAGGCCGAAATCCTGCAGGCTGAGGGCGACAAGCAGGCCGCCGTGCTGCGCGCCGAAGGGTTTTCCGACGCCCTGCAGCGCATCTTTGAGACCGCGCGCGGCATCGACGACAACACCATGCGCTTGCAGTACTTCGAAACCCTCAAGTCACTGGGCGCCAGCTCCTCCTCGAAATTCATCTTCCCGATGGAGTTCACCCAAATGCTCGGCTCGTTGGCCGCACGCCGCGAAGACCGCCAATAGTCCTGCAACTGAACCGCGCTCTCCGCTGAACGAGAGGTCAGGTGGAGTAAATGGAGATCCTGATATCAGTCCTCCCGAACCTGAAGGACCGGTAATCTGGCGCGGCGGCTACGTATCGAGTTGCCGCGTCATGATGATCTGCCCAAAGTGCCGCCGCACCAGGTTGAACACCCACTGAAACCGGCGGGGATCGCGCACGAAGCCGTGCCGCTCGAACAGCGCGTGCGCCGCCGAATTGTCGACTTCGACGCGCAGCGTGATCTGTCGGCAGCCCCGCGCCCGCGCCAGGTCGATCACGTGCGCGAGTAGAGCCGACCCATGCCCGCGCCGTCGCCGCGTGGGCGACACCGCCAGGGCGCTGATGTAGGCCTCGCGCGCATGCAGCCAGTGCGGTGGCAGCGGCGGAATGTGAAACGCCACGCACAGAGCGCGCCAGGGGCCCAGCACCCGTTCCATGGCCAGGAAGGCCCGCAGCGCTGCCGCGGGTGTGGACCCATTGCCCCAGCGCACCAGCAGCAGGCCCTCGCACTCGCCGTCGTTTTCCGCCAGCCAGGCGTTCGGCAGCGACCCGAACGCCCGCAGTCCATGCCCCACGGCCCGCGCGGCCTCATGGTCGCGCTCGCCGAAGATGCGCGCGAACGTTTCCGGGAAGGCGTCCAGCATCAGGCGCCCTACGACTTGGGCGTCAGGTTCCGACGTGCTGGCCGGCCGCAGGCTACGCATGCGTCAACCGCTGTCTCGTCATCGAGGCGGCGCGCCATTTTAGGCGCCTCGCGTCACCGCCCACCGAGGGTCAGCCGCCGGCGATGACCTCGAATCCGAACACCGATGCCGTCCTCAGGCTGAAGCGCAGCGACACGGCTTGATCCACCGGCGGCCGCGCGCCCCCGCTCCACATCACCGTGGCTTCCAGTTGATCGCCCACGATTGGTTGGCAGTCCGCGAGGCTGAGCCCAGGCAGGTCCGACCAGTCCTCGTCCACCACGCCAACGCGTAGGCTGCCGCCCGGTTGCACCCGACAATTCACGCGCAAGCCACCGCTGGCCAGCCGCACCGGCGGTGTCCAGAACTCGCCTTCCGTGGCCGCGTGGATTCCCGCCAGCCGGCCCCGCGTCCAGGTGCACCAGCAGATCCCGCTGTCAGCCAGGTTGGCCGGGAACTTGTGCGGATAGCTATAACCCCCGTAGGGCAGGCCCACGCGGTCGTCCGGCAGCGGTACCAGGCCAGTCCCAACGAACATGCTGCCGCCATCCACGCTCCCCACCGGCCCCACCGGCAACACCGGGTTCCCCGGCGTCCAGGTCCAGGCCACGCCGTCCACGCTGGTGGCCATCCCGATGGACGTCTGGTCCGTCGCCCGGTCGTACAGCGTGGGAAACATCAGGTGCGTGGTGGGGTCGCCCGGATATCGCGTCTTGCCGTTGGTGTAGATATCCGTTTGCTCCGGTGCCGTTGGGGCAACCGTCAAGACGTCCTGCGGCAGCGGCCAGCGGCTGAAATCCGTGGTTTCGGCCCGCGTGATGGTTCGGCGGCCCCACGACCAGCCGCGCCCGTACCAGACGTATTGCTTCCGCAGGGCGTCCCACTCCGCGACCTGCAACGTGTCGCTGTTGAACGCCACCGCTGGCTCGTCTTGCACCGTCCAGTGCAGACCGTCGGGTGATGTGGCCACGTACATGGCCCGCACGTGCTCCCCGTCCGCGCTGCGCGGGTCCACCGCGTCCGGGCGCTCCCGCCGCACGGCTTCCACCACATTGCGCGTCGCATCTCCGTACCAGAACGCCTTGTAGCGCGCCTCTGGCTCCGCCTCCGGATCCATGAATGGACTGGCCCCGTGCAGCCCCATCGGCCCCACGGTTTCCCGTCCCAGCGAGATATTCGTTTCCTTCGATCCGTCCCACGACCCGATCCCCAGCTTGGGCTTCGTCCAGTTGAAGCCGTCGTCCGACTCGGCGTAGCACAGCAACCCGCCAAACACCGGATTCGGCCACGCGAGACCGGGACCAATTTCCGGGTCCCAATGGTCCGGTGGAACGGCCTCGTACCAGAGGCGGTAGCGGCCGCTCTCGTAAATGACCTTCGGCCACCACACCAGCTTTTCCCACGGCTCAGTCGCTGTCAGCACCGGCTCGGTACGCACGGCTGGCTCCGCCCGCAATTCCACGCCGAGTGGCACGGCCAGGAACTCGGCGTGGATCGAGCTTGGATTCTTCAGCCCCCACGCGCTGTGAAACCGTCCCTCGTCGTCCACCCAATGCGGACGCCCCGGATGAATGAAGCGGTTGTCCACGAATGGGTGATAGCCCGCTGCCACTGGAAACGGCGTCACCAGCCCCGGATATCGGTTGTCAATGCTCATGCTGGCGACTCGCGGTGGGAACGTTAGATGTCGAACTATATACCGATGTCGGCCCGAGACGTGCTATACACCGGCGGCCGCTTGCGCCGGACACTCCGATGGCTCGAAAGCTCCCTGCCAACCGGATCTACGAGGAACTCAGCGTGCCGCTCGTCATTCACGCTGGCGGTCCCACCACCAATTACGGCGGCTCGCTGATGCTGCCGGACACGCTGGAGGCGATGGCCGAAGCCGGTCGCGCCTTCGTTTCGGTCGAGGCGCTCAATCGCCGCATCGGCGCTTACATCGCCGAGGTGACAGGCGCCGAAGCCGGCATGGTGGTTGGGGGCGCGGCCGCCGGCATAGTCATCTCGCTGGCCGCGTGTATGACGCGAGGCGACGTGGCGGCTGTCCGTCGCCTTCCCGATACGACCGGACTCAAGGATGAACTGGTCATCCAGAAGCTCCATCGCGGCCCCTACAGCCACATGTACGGCTTTACCGGCGCGCGCTTCGTCGAGGTTGGCAACGTCAACTCTTGCCTGCCAGAGGAACTGGCGGCCGCCCTCACCGACCGCACAGCCGCTGTCGCCTTCCTGTTCGCGCCGGGGAACCCACGCGGCGGCCTGACCCTGCCCCAGGTAACTGAGATTGCCCACGCGCGAGACATCCCGGTCATCGTGGACGCGGCCATGACGGTCCCGCCGCGCGACAACCTCAAGCGCTTCATCCGCGAAGGCGCCGATCTGGTCACCATGAGCGGCGGCAAAATCATCCGCGGCCCCCAGGCCACAGGGCTCCTCTACGGACGCGCCGACCTCATCGAAGCGGCACACCTCAACAGCAGCCCCAACCATTCCATGGGCCGACCGTCCAAGGTCGCCAAGGAAGAAATGGTGGGCATGTACGCCGCGCTCCGCGGCTACATGGATTCGGACGAGGACGAGTTGCTTCGCGACTTCCACGAGCTTGTCGAAATCATCGTTGATGACGTCGGAGAGTTGGATGACATCCGCGCAACGGTCGAGTTCGACGACGACCGGTACTTCGTACCCACGGCGGTCATCGGCTTTGAGCCTGACTGGACTGGCCCCGGTGTCGAGGCAATTGCCGACGCGCTGCTGGGGGGCGACCCTCCCATCTACGTCAAAATCGACTCTGCGCGCCGCCTGGTCGAGGCGTTCTCCGCCAACCTCCAACCCGGCGAACCCGAAATCATCGGCCAGCGCCTGCGCGAAGTCCTTACAGTCAGCGGCTGACTCGGCGCGGCGCCGTGTCCGCGCTCCCTGGGCGCTCGTGGTGGATCTTCGTGTCCTTGGTGGATGCAGGCCCCGTCCCTTCCCCTAGAATCTAAGGACCATGGCCACCCTTCCACAGAGCGGCACCCGCGCGGGATTCGAGATCGGCGCCGACTTTCAACCGGCCGGCGGTCAGCCCCGCGCCATCGATCAACTCCTTCAGGGCATCCAGGACGGCCACCGTGCGCAGACCCTGCTCGGCGTAACCGGCTCCGGCAAGACCTTCTCCATCGCCAACGTGATCCAGCGCATCCAGCGCCCGGCGCTGGTGCTCGCCCATAACAAGACTCTGGCCGCCCAGCTGGCCACCGAGCTCAAGGAATTCTTCCCTAAAAACGCCGTCGAGTATTTCGTCAGCTACTACGACTACTACCAGCCCGAGGCCTACATCGCGCGCAGTGACACCTACATCGAGAAAGAAACCGACATCAACGCCGAGATCGAGAAGCTGCGCTACTCCACCACCCGCTCCCTCTTTGAGCGGCGCGACGTGATTGTGGTAGCCACGGTCTCCTGCATCTACGGCATCACCCCGCCCGAGGACTACGGCGACATGAGCCTGTCCCTGGAGGTCCGCGGCGAATACGACCGCACTCGTCTGCTCAGGGTGTTGGTCGGTCTCCAGTACGCCCGCACCTCGGCGTCCCTGGAACACGGACGCTTCCGCGTGCGCGGCGAAGTGCTTGAAGTGTTCCCGCCCTACGACGACTTCGTGCTTCGCATGCAGTTCTTTGGCGACGAACTGGAACGAGTTGTCCGGCTCGAACCGCTGACAGGCGAAATCCTCGAGGAGCTATCGAGTGTCACCATCTTCCCGGCGCGCTTCTACGTAACCCCCATCGAACGCCTGCAGCGCGCCATTGAGGCCATTAGGCAGGAGCTGGACGAGCATCTGGCCAAACTCGAAGCCCGCGGCAAGGTGCTGGAAGCCGCCCGCCTGCGCCAGCGCACCAACTTTGACATGGAGATGCTGCGCGAGACTGGCAGCTGCACCGGCATCGAGAACTACAGCCGTCATCTCAACGCGCGTGAACCCGGCGACCCGCCCTGGGCGCTGCTGGACTACCTGCCGGAGGACTATCTGCTGGTGGTGGACGAGTCCCACGCCACGCTGCCGCAGGTGCGCGGGATGCTGGCCGGCGACCGCGCCCGCAAGGAGGCGCTGGTCGAGTACGGATTCCGGCTGCCCTCGGCGTTCGACAACCGCCCCCTGTCGTTCGAGGAGTTCGAGCAGCACATCAAGACCGCCGTCTTCATGTCCGCGACCCCGGGGCCCTACGAATACGAACACAGCGAACAGATCGTCGAACAGATCGTCAGGCCCACCGGCCTCGTCGACCCGGCCATCGAGGTCCGAGCCACCGAAGGGCAGATCGACGACCTGATCGCCGAGATCAACAAGCGCGTGGACGTGCACGAACGGGTGCTCGTCACCACCCTCACCAAGCGCATGGCGGAGGACCTGGCCGAATACCTGGCTGAGATTGGGGTCAAGGTCCACTACTTGCACTCGGAGATCGAGACCTTGGAACGCGTTGAAATCCTCAGCGACCTGCGACGCGGGGTCTATGACGTAGTGGTGGGAATCAACCTGCTGCGCGAAGGCCTGGACCTGCCCGAAGTCAGTCTGGTCGTCATTCTGGATGCGGATAAAGAGGGCTTTCTGCGCTCCGAGACCTCGCTGATCCAGACTATCGGGCGCGCCGCCCGCCACCTGCACGGCCGCGTCATCATGTACGCCGACGTGGTCACGCGCAGCATGCGCCGTGCCATCGACGAGACCTATCGCCGCCGCAGCCTGCAGGTGGTCTACAACGAACAGCACGGCATCACACCGGTCTCCATCGTCAAGGGCCTGCGCGACCTCACCGAACGTGTGAACCTGGAATCCAGCCAGGACGGCCTGGCCCGCGCCGCCGAGGAAGCGCCGGCCTACGAACTCGGTTTCCGCCGCACCAACAATCTCTCCCGTGTCGAACTCGCCCAGTCCATCAAGGACCTCGAACGCCAGATGCGTCTCGCCGCCGATGGCCTCGCCTTCGAAAAAGCCGCCGCCCTCCGCGACCAGATCAGAGAATTCCGCAGCGACCTGGAAAAGGCCAAAGCCTGACCTCTAACGTCACAGAACCGGCCGGCTAGGCCTGCGAGGCCATTTCAGCGCGGACCGCCGTGCCAGCGCCCTCGGTTGGGACATCGGCCTGGGGTCCGCGAGCACTGGCGCTGGTGAGGATGGTCTGGGAAAGCGTATCCAGTCGCATGTTGATAGCGGCGGCGTCGGCATGCTGCCGTTCGTCAAGTTTCGCCACGTCGGCCCGGAGGGATGCGTAGTCTGAGCGCTGGCGTTCGTCGAGACTCGAGATGTCGGCGCGAAGGTCATCGCCCTGTTTCACCATCTCGGCCCGAAGGTCATCGCTCTGTTTCGCCAGGTCGGCCCGAAGGTCATCGCCCTGTTTCACCATCTCGGCCCGAAGGTCATCGCCCTGTTTCGCCATGTCGGCCCGAAAGTCATCGCTCTGTTTCGCCATGTCGGCCCGGAGGGATACGCCGTCTGAGCGCTGGCGTTCGTCAAGACTCGCGATGCTGGCCCGGAGGGATGCGCCGTCTGAGCGCTGGCGTGCGTCAAGGCGCGCGATGTCGGCGCGCAGCCAAGCCAATGCACCGCCTCCGACGACAAGCATTGTGCCGAAGATGGCCCCTACAACGGTCAGCAGGTCGGCCGCGGTCAGTGTCACCCTGGGCGAGCCTTTTCAACCGCCCGGATACTTGTGCCGAGCGTAGCACCCGACCTTATGCTGTACGGCCATGGCTGCATTCCCCGTCTCGCCGACCCCCGCCGCCAACGTCGCGTCGGTTCCGCAGCGCAGCCCGCTGCGCTATCCAGGTGGCAAGACCTGGCTCATCCCGCACATCCGCGCCTGGCTCGGTGCAATGGATCCAAAGCCGCGCCTGCTGATCGAACCGTTCGCCGGTGGCGCCATAGTCTCCCTGACCGCGGTGATGGAGGACTTTGCCGAACGCTGCCTGCTGGCCGAACTCGATCATGACGTCGCGGCCTTCTGGCAGGCCGCGCTGCGGCAAGGTAGCGAACTGTGTGACCTGATCTACCGTTTCGAACCAACGCGGCAAGACGTGGAAGCAATAGTGCAAACCCAACCCGACCAGCTGCTGGAACGTGGCTTCCGCACGCTGGTGCTTAACCGCACTCGCCGCGGGGGCATCCTGGCTGACGGCGCCTCGCTCAGCCGCAACGGAGAAAATGGCAAGGGCGTCGCCTCGCGCTGGTACCCGCGGACGCTGGTGTCCCGCCTGCGTCAGGTCGGCAATTACGCCGACCGCATCGACTTCCGCGAAGCCGATGGGATGCAGCTACTCGAAGCGCACGCGGGAACGCCCGGCTCAGTCGTGTTCGCCGACCCGCCATACACCGCCGGCGGTAAACGAGCCGGCCAGCGGCTCTACGCCCACCACCGGATCGACCATCCACGGCTCTTCCAGATCCTGGCTGACACCCGTGCCGACTTCATGCTCACCTACGACTACGCTCCCGAAATCTCGGACCTAATCCACTGCCACGGCTTCCACGCCGTTCAGGTCACTATGAAGAACACCCA
>JAKZUJ010000024.1:0-3108 GCA_047516685.1 Chloroflexota bacterium
GAGGGCGCCGGGGCCGAGTTGTTGGGCCGCTTCGCGGGCGGCGGCCACGTCGCCGGCGATCCAGACTTCGGGGTCTCCAGCCTCGGCCATTGCGACCAGGGTGGTGGTGGCTCGGATCACGTCCACCACCGCGCAGACGCCCTGCGGGTCCGGCGGGAGGGTCCCCGGCAGTAGCTCGACCCTGACGAGGCTCATAGGCGAATGGTCTGCCAGCGGCCGGAGGCAAAGCGCGCCAACGACGCTCCGGCGATTGTCAGGTAATTGACGCCCGCACCGATCCACAGACCGGTCAACCCGAAGCCACCGAAGAGGCCCAGGCCGAGGGCCAACGGGACGCGGATGACCCAGAGTGCCAGCAGCGAGATCAGCAGCATGGCCCGGGTGTCCCCGGCGCCGCGAAGCACGCCGGGCATGGTGGTGGCCAGCCCCACCACGGGCATGAACAGGGCGATTGTTCGCACCGGCAGTTCAGCCGCGTCCAGCACGGCGGGATCGGTGGTGAAGGTCGACAGCAGCGCGCGCGGGAACAGGAACATGGCCACGCCCACCAGCGTGGAAACCAACGTCGCGCCGATGGCCGCCTCGCGCCCGTAGATGTGCGCCAGTTTCGGGTCTCGCGCCCCCAGGCTTTGCCCGACCGCCGCGGAGGCGGCGATTCCCAGGCCCAGCGACGGCATGTAGGCCAGCGAAATGATGGGGCCGACGACGTTCTGCGCCGCGAATGACACCGTGCCCAACTGCAGGCCGATGATGCTGAAGGCCATGATCCCACCGACGGTGATCAGCATTTCTCCGACGGCGGGGCCGGACACTTTTAGCAGGCGCCGCTGCATGTCCCAGTCGGGCCGGTACGAGCCGAAGACTCCGGCGCGGTGCGGGGAGCGGTAGATGGCGGCCAGCATGAAGGCGGCGCTGGCCACGCGCGCCACACTCACAGCCACGGCGATCCCTTGCAGGCCAAATCCGCCCGACACCAGCAGGGCGCCAACCACCAGGTCGACGGCGGCCATGAGGACCGCGCCCAGCATGGGGGTGCGGGTATCGCCGGCGCCGCGCTGGACGGCGCCGACCATCACGACGATGGTCTGGAGTGGGGCGCTGAGCGCGCTGAGCGCCAGGTAGGGCGCGGCCAGCGCAACCATGTCGTCGGAGCCGCCGACCAGCCGCAGGATCGGGGCTGCGAGGAAGACCAGGACAAACACCGAGATGAACGAGGCGGCGACGGCGGTGAGCATGCCCTGACGGCCGGCGGTGTGGGCCGTGGCGACGTCCCGCGCGCCGTGGGAGCGGGCCACGAGCGCCAGGGCCCCAATGCTCATGCCGAAGAAGAGCGAGAAGGTGAAAAACATCAGGAAGTTGGAGATGCCGGCGGCGGCCAGCGCCTCGGCGCCCAACCGACCCGCGAGCGCGGTGTTGATCATGAAGAACGCGCTCTGCATCAGGTTTTCGAGCATGGCCGGCCAGCCGAGCGTGAACAGGCGGCGGCGAATCTGGCCGAGCGGTAGTTCGGACGGGACCGCCGCGGGGGCAGGCGTGACCGGACGCGCAGACGGCAACCGGATCCCCCCGAGATCTGAATGAGCCAAGACGGTCCTTGGAGATTCTAAGGCCGGGAGGGGTGGTGGGGTGTCTTACCGAGGCTGGATTGTGTGGAATTTTTGGCGCCGATTCGGGGCCCTCGCGCGCAGTAAGAGTTTTTTCTAAAAAACTCTTCGGTTGCGGCGGGGCGCATTTGGGCGGGGATTGGGGCGCGAGGGTGGTAAGGGTGGATAGCCGCGTTGGCGGGTAGGACGGATGGCACGGCGGGGCGCTTCTTGGCGGAGTTTGGGGCGCGATGGGGACGGCTCGGGGTGATGGCGCCGCGGGGTGACGCTTTGACCGGAAGACCCTCACCCCAACCCTTGACGCCCCAACACGGTTGCTCTGCCTTGTGTCGACCGGGAGCGGAAGACCCCTCACCCTGCCCTCTCCCTCAGGAGAGGGATATTGACGGTGACCCCTCGCCTTGACCTTCTCCCAAAGGAGCGGGAGAAGAGCAGCGTCCCCCTGAATCAGTTGACGCCGCACACCGTTGCTCTCCCCCAGGAGAGGGATACGACGGACGCAGGCTTGGCGAGCTTGACGCCGCGCACGGTTGCTCTGCCAGAGGGCGAGGGGGCAAGCGGCGGGCCGGTGTACGGCAGGGCGGTGGGGTGGGCGGGCGTGGTTTGGCGGGGTTGCCAGGAACGGGAGGGGGCGGGACGCGAACCGAGCAAGGCGTTGCACGAATCGGGGCAGGGGCAGGGCGAGCGGGGCGAGGCGTGGGGCCAGCGGCGGTGGGCGCAGCAGGGCGGGGAGCAGGGCCAGGGCGGACCGGATCAGGCGCCGGAGGGGTTTGAGCGGCAGGAGCAGGAGCGAGGCAGCGGGCATTGGCTATCGGGTTGCAAGGCTTACTCGGCCAGTGTACACTATCGGCGTACGGACGGGAAGTCTGGACTGGCCAGGGGTGCGGGGGCGCTCCAAGGGGGCTGTCTGGGGACGGTGGCTTAGGGGCCTACGGGGTTTAGGGCGGCGCGGATGGCGGCGGTGAGGTCGGGGACGGTGACGGGCTGGGCGCCGAGGGCGACGAGGTGGGTGTTGTGGGGGCTGGGGAGGGTGAGTACGGGTTTGGACTGGGCGAGTGCGTAGCGGGCGGCGGCTTCGGTTTGGCCGCCGGGGGTCGCGTGGATGACGAGCAGCGCGGCGGCCCGGTCGATCACGAAGCGGTTGCGTTGCTCGGCCAGCTTCTTCGTCACCCGCATTTCGGCATCGTCGAACGGCGAGATCAGCAGCAGCCGGCCCTGGGCCAGCGGTTGCTTCCAGGCGCGCTTGATGCGCATGCGACCGACGCCGCGGGCTGGACACACCACGACCGGCTGGGTCCCGCGCAGCAGGATTTCCAGGCAGTCCGCTTCGATGGGGGTGTGGAAGCCGCCGATTAGGGGTACAGCGGCGTCGTAGGCCTGGAGGATCAGGTCGCCGGGACAGCGGCTGGAGCAGAAGAGGGCGGTCAGCTGCTCGTCGGGAAGTTCAGCGTGCAGCGTAGCGACTACCGCGCGTCTGGGCTTTTGACGATGCCGTGCAGGATAG
>JAKZUJ010000025.1:0-5052 GCA_047516685.1 Chloroflexota bacterium
ATTGCGCTGCAGGTGACCCAGCCCCAGGAACCAACTCAGGTGCAGGGTCAGCTCGGCGAATTCCGGTACCCCACTCTCGATCACGAAGTGCGAGAGGTTCGGGTCCAGCCCCACGCCCAACCAATCCAGCGTCACTTCCCACAGCCCCCAGCGGATCCAGGGCAGGTTGTCGGCGTAGTCGGAGACCTGGTAGTCGGCCAGCAGGAAGAACGACTCGTACTCGTCCTGCAACTCCAGCCACTGCGAGAACGCGCCGGCGTAGTGGCCCACGTGCGAGGGGCCTGAGGGCCGCAACCCGGTCAGGATGCGGCGGCGTTCAGCGGCGGGGGCGTTAGCCGGATCCGACATGACGTGTGACCTCAGCAGAAAGCTCGGACCGCCCATAGTGCCACCGGCCGCCAACCGACCAAGACCGTTGGGCTATCGCAGCAGCTTGTTGACCCCGTTCAGCCCGGCCACCTTGTACGCCTCGGCGAAGGTCGGATAGTTGAAGATCGTCTCCACGAAGTAGTCGATCGTGCCGTCCAGCTGCATCACGGCCTGCCCGATGTGCAGCAGTTCGCTCGCCTGGCTGCCGAAGATGTGCACGCCCAGAATCTTGCGCGTGTCGGGATCGAACAGCAGCTTCAGGATCCCGAAGTCGTCGCCAATGATCGCCCCGCGCGCAATCTCCTTGTAGCGGGCCACACCGCTCTCGTAGGCCGCTCCGGCGCTGGTCAGTTGCTCTTCGGTCTTTCCGATCAACGCGATCTCGGGAATCGTGAAAATCCCGATGGGCAGTTCGTCGTCGATGTTCGGGCAGTCCATGCCCAGGGCGTGACGCGCCGCTAGGCGCCCCTGCTCCGCCGAAGTGGAGGCCAGCGCCGGCTGTCCGATCACGTCTCCCGCCGCGTAGATGTGGTCCACCTCGGTTTGGAAGTACTTGTTCACCTTCAGCCGCCCCCGCGCGTCGGCCTTTAGACCGACCTCGTCCAGGTTCAGCAGGCCCGTGGCGCCCCGACGCCCAATCGAATACATCACCACGTCGCCGACCACCCTGGCCCCGGTTTCAAGCACCGTGACCGGTCGCCCCCGAGGGTCGAACTCCACCTTGGACACGTTGTGGCCCAGGCGCAGCGTGATGCCGTCCTCCCGCATCCGGTACTTCAGCGCTTCGCCGATCTCCTCGTCCACCATCTCCAGCAGGTTTTTGCGACCGTCAATCAGCGTCACGGCCACGCCCAGCGTGGCGAAAATGCTCGCGTACTCCGTCCCGATCACTCCGGCGCCCACGATCGTCATCGACTTCGGAATCGTGTGCAGGTCCAGGATCCCGTCGCTGTCCACCACCCGCCTCTTGTCGAACGGGATGTGCGGCGGCCGCGCCGGACTCGAGCCCGTGGCCAGGATGACCTTTTCAGCACTTATCTCCAGAATGGAACTCTCGGTATGCACCGCAATGGTGTGCGGGTCCTCGAAGTGTGCGATGCCGTTGAGCATCTCCACGTCGTTTCGCAGGAAGCCGTCCCGCACCACGTCCACCTCGGACTGGACCACCTGCGCCGTCCGGCGCAGCAAGTCGTCCATCGTCACGTCGGTCATCGCCCGGTAGGCGGCGCCGTAAAACGCACGCTGCTCCACCCCGGTCACGTGAATCACGGCCTCGCGTAGGGTCTTGGACGGAATCGTGCCCCGGTGGACGGCCTGTCCGCCGATGTACCGCTGGCGGTCAATGGCTACAACCCGCTTGCCCGCCTTGGCGGCCTGAATCGCCGCCCGCCGACCGGCCGGACCGGTCCCAATGATCACCAGGTCGTAGTGCTGGGGCTCTCTCATGTTCCCCTCAGCACCGTGGCTGCCCGCCTAAGCATCCGACACCCGCGAAGTGTAGTGGGTCACGCAGCCAGGCTGTCCCGCTGGTTCGAAGGTGCCGTTCTTTCTCCCTCTCCCTTGAGGGAGAGGGTTGGGGTGAGGGTGGCTGCTGCGTTCCCGCAACCATGTCCATACACAGCAATTGCGATCCAAACCCCTCTTTGAGCCAGACTGAATTAAGCAGATCAAGCCACGCTGTCCCTCGAAACCTGCGAGGGATCGGAGCGAGGGACTCACCTATCCACAAGTCAGTCTGACCCACTACCGCCCGCCGCGCGGATCAGATTAAGCGCCGACCCGGCCCAGAACCAGCGAATCTGGTCCCCGTTTAACGTGTGGTTGAGCCGAATCGTCGCCGTCGACCCGTCCGAATGCTCCAGCGTCGCCGTCACCGGTCGTCCCGGTTCGAGTTCGCCAACGTCACTAAGCGTGATCCGGTCGTCGATCTCCACGCGGTCGAAGTCGGCCGGATCGTCAAACGTCAGCGGCAGCATCCCCTGCTTCTTCAGGTTGGCCTCGTGGATCCGGGCGAAGCTGCGCACGATAATCGCGCCGCCGCCTGTATGCCGCGGCGACATCGCCGCGTGCTCCCGGCTACTGCCCTCGCCGTAGTTCTGGTCGCCCACCGCAACCCAGGTGATGCCCTGCTGCTGGTAATAGGTGGCAATGTCCGCCAGCGGCTCGTCGTCCTCGCCCGTCTCCACGTTGTAGCCCGCGCCCGCGTCGTCGGCGAACGCGTTGTTGGCCCCAATGAACATGTTGTCGCTGATATTCGTCAGGTGGCCCCGATACGTCAGCCAGCGACCCGCCGGCGATATGGCGTCGGTCGTGCACTGTCCCTCCGCCTTCAGCAGCACCGGCATGTCGCGGAACTGCTCCGCCGTTCGCTCGGGGAACGGCGCCAGCGCCTCCAGCCGATCGCTGTCTGGGGCGATCGCCACGGACACGGCGTCCGGGTTGTCCGCCGGCGGCGTGTAACCGAACCGCTGACCGATGAATCCGCCCGGCGGAATGTCCAACGCCGGCCTCGGCGGCGCCAGCACGAACGCCTCCCCGTTGTCCCCGCCCACCGGCGCGGCCGTCGGGTCGGACGACAGCCGCCCGCCCAGCGCAAACGCCACGGCCACTTCGGGACTCGTCAGGAAAGAGAACGTGTTCGGACTGCCATCATTCCGCCGCGGGAAGTTGCGGTTAAAGGACGAGACAATGGAATTGCGCTTCGGCGGGTCGCCTTCGCGCGCCGGCGTGATGTCGTCCCGCCGCCACTGCCCGATGCACGGACCGCAGGCGTTGGCCAGCACCACGGCCCCGATGGATTCCAGGTCCTTCAGCTGCCCGTCGCGCTCGATCGTCGCCCGAACCATCTCCGAGCCCGGAGTGACAAGGAAGGGAACCCGAGCCTTCACCCCGCGCGCCGCCGCCTGACGCGCCAGGTCGGCCGCCCGCGAAATGTCTTCGTACGACGAGTTCGTGCAACTGCCCACCAGCGCCGCCGAAATCTGGTCCGGATACCCCTCCGCCGCCGCCGCCCCGGCCAGTTCGGAAATCGGACGCGCCAGGTCCGGCCGATGCGGCCCCACCACGTGCGGCTCCAGCTCCGACAGGTCGATCTCGATCACCTGCTCGAAATACTGTGCGGGATTGGCCAGCACCTCCGGATCCGCCGTCAGCAGGTCCGTGTTCGCGTCCGCCAGGCTCGCCAGCTCCTCGCGCTCCGTTGCCCGTAGATACGCCGCCATGCGCTCGTCGTATCCGAACACCGAGGTCGTGGCGCCCAGTTCCGCGCCCATGTTCGTAATTGTCGCCTTGCCCGTGCAGGCCAGCGAAGCCGCGCCCGGACCGAAGTACTCCACGATCCGGTTCGTCCCGCCGCTCGTCGTCAGCAGGCCCGCCACCTTCAGAATCACGTCCTTGGGCGCCGTCCATCCCGAGAGTTTCCCGGTCAGGCGCACGCCGATGCCCTTGGGGTGCAGGACCTCCCACGGGAAGTCCACCATCACGTCCACCGCGTCCGCCCCGCCCACGCCGCAGGCCAGCATCCCCAGCCCGCCGGCGTTCGGCGTGTGCGAATCCGTGCCGATCATCAGCCCGCCCGGAAACGCATAGTTCTCCAGCACCACCTGGTGGATGATTCCCGATCCCGGCGCCCAGAACCCGATCCCGTGTTTGGCCGACACGCTCTTCAGGAAGGCGTACACCTCGTTGTTCTCCAGCAGCGCCTGCTGCAAGTCCGGGTCCGCCCCGCTGTAGGCGCGGATCAGGTGATCGCAGTGCACCGTCGTCGGCGCCGCCGCGCTGTCCCGGTCGGCCAGCATGAACTGCAACAGCGCCATCTGCGCCGTCGCGTCCTGCATCGCCACCCGGTCCGGCCGCAACTGCAGATAACTCTCGCCGGGAACCAGATCCTGGCCTGCTGGATCGTCCAGGTGCCCGTACAGCACCTTCTCCGTCAACGTCAGCGGCCGGCCAAAGCGCCCCCGCACCACCGCCAATCGCTCACGCATCGCGGCATACACGGCTCTGATCTGCTCAGGCGTCGATTCAATCTCCGGCATGGCGGCAAAGCTCCCTGGGCGCCGGCCTGGCCGTCCACCAGCGCGGCTGTCCCCCAATTCTAGTAGCTCCGACACCACCTGCCCCCGGCCCCGCCAGCCATTCGTAGTGGCGGGTCTCCGACCCGCCCTCTTTTTGGGCAAGACCCATACCCGTCCCGCCCAACCGTTCGTGGTGAGCCGGTCCGGAGTCCGTCGGAGGACCGAGTCGAACCACAAACCCCCAGCAACGCAGCCTCCCAGGCAGTTCCTTGCTCACCTCCTCTCGGACTGCTCATTCCTCGCCCATCCCCCTTGACCGCGAACACAGATACTGCGAGGAATCCCGTTTTCCGCCTTCGTCCTACCTAGGAACACAGCCCCTCGTCCGCGCTATCCTGACCAGACGCACAGCGGGACACTCCAAATGGCAACAACCCGTTGAGAAGCGGCCCGAGTGGCTGCCCGACGAATACCAGCACGTCGTGGTCACACGTGAAGAGATTTGGGCGGAACTGGACCAGGAGGCGCAGCGGCTCTTTGGACTGACGGCCCATGAGTTTCTGCGCATCTTCCGAACCCGCCCCAGCAGTACCACGGCGACTTGGCATTCAGGTCGCTGTGCCACGTCGCTGACCTGATTGCCGACCCCACCAAGCTTTAGCAGCCG
>JAKZUJ010000026.1:0-11542 GCA_047516685.1 Chloroflexota bacterium
CGACCGGGACGCACTCAGGATCTCGTCGCGGTGTACGCCATCGTCATCGGCTGCGGGCGCGCGGGCGCCGAGATCGCCAGCCGCATGTGCGAGCAGGGCCACTCCGTGGTCGTGATCGACCGCGACCGCGGGGCCTTCAAACGGTTGTCCGACGGCTTTAGCGGCACGACCCTGCTGGGTCAGGCCATCGACGAGGATTGCCTGATCTCCGCCGGCATTGAGCGTGCCGATGCCGTCATTGCCACGACCTACGGCGACAACTCCAACCTCATTGCCGTGCAGCTGGCACGCAAGCGATTCAACGTCGAGCGCGCGATCGCCCGCGTGAAAGACCCCGTGCGGGCCTCCGTCTTTCAAGATCTCGGCTTCGAGACGATTCCCTCCACCACCATCGTGGGCAACGCCTTTGAGCAGGCCCTGGGGTGGGGAGCGTCCCAGCCCAACGGCTCACCAGGAAACGGAAGCTAGCCGCCGGTGTTCGTCATCATCGCCGGCGGCGGCAAGGTTGGCGGCCAGCTCGCGCGCGACCTGCTGGCCGAGCGCCACGAGGTCGTCGTCATGGAATACGACGTTGGGAAGGCCCGAACCTTACAGGACGACCTTGGCGACGCCGTCGTGCCGCACGACGCGTCCGAGGGCCGCTGGCTGATCGATGCGGGCATTGATCGGGCCGACCTGGTGATTGCCGTGACGGGCGACGACGAGGACAACATCGTCATCTGTCAGCTCGGCGCAGCCCTCTCGGGGGGCCGTGCCCGCGCTATTGCCCGGATCAACAATCCCAAGAACAGCGACACCTTCCGCACGCTGGGTATCGAGTCCATCGTCAACGCCACCGACCTGGTCATGACCATGATCGAGCGCGACGTCAGCGTCGCTCCCGTCGTGCACCTCATGCGCTTGCGCAGCGCCGGCCTGGAGCTCGTGGAAATGACCGTGGCGGAGGGTTCCGCGGCGGACGGATCGACCCCGGAGGAGCTCGGCCTGCCCGAACAGGGCGGCCGCATCAGCGTGATTCTGCGCGACGGCGCGGCCGTCCTGCCCTTGCCGAGCACGCGCCTGCTAGTTGGCGACTCCGTAATCCTCGTGGCGCAAACCGAATTCGAAGAAGCCCTCGGCCGCCAATTCGCGGCCCCAACTATCGTCTAGAACGCCCGCGCACCGTCGCCGCCGGTCCGGCTAGGTGTACTGACCACAGAGGTGCGACAACGGTGGTGGCTTCTTCAGCGTCGGGAGCGCTCAGACGCTTGAGTATTGGGACGGCACGAACCTGACCTCGTTGACTGTCACGAGCAGTTTTACTCGGAACAGCCATGGCGCCGGGCCTGTGGACCTCAGTTGGACTACCCCGTAGTCCGCAAGGGTGGCCGGTGAGAACGAAGCACATGCCGGCCCTGTCGAGTTGGTTGGTCGGCCTGCTGGCGCTCGCTTTCGGCCTGGCAGGCGCCGTTCTCGTGCGCGGCCCGCTGGCGATAGGCGTCCCAACGGCGGACGCGCTGTTTGTGGGCGGCGTTCTGTCGGCGACTATCGCAGTGCTCGCCATGCGAACCCCGCCCGGCGCTCGACCACGCCTCGTCACGCAAGCGTTTGTCGGCGCTCTTCCAATCATCGGCGTGGCTGCGGCGATGTATGCCAGCCCGGATCTGACCCACCTCGTGACGCGGACCAGCGCACTTGGCTGGGTACTTGCCCCAACGCTCCCGCTCATCGCCCTGATTGCCGCACGTCGTGCCGGTGCGTCGACCGTTGGGGTTGATGTCGCGTTCGGCGGGGCTGTAGGCGTTGCCGTGGCAGCCCTAGTCCACGTGGCTGCAGCCGATCATGCCGCGTTCGACCACCGCTGGGCACTGCCTGGCTGGGCTGCGGGCGCCGTCGCAATTTCCACTGTCGGACGACTGTCGCCGCGGCCAGCGCTGCGTACGCCGCTGGGAATGACTTGGCGAACGCTGCCCTTCGCCGCCGCCTGGAGTATGGCGATCATCACCGCACTGCCGGCTGCCCCTCGACACGAGCTCTCCACGTCTGCGGGCGCCCAGGTGCTGGCCGTGACGATCAGCGTTGGCGTGCGCTGCCTTCTGGCGGGGCGAGCAGGTAACAGCGGCCCGGAATCCGTGGTCAGGATTCCGCGTGGGCATCAATCAATTCGCGCCCAGCGTCGTCACCCTCGCGCTGTTTCTCGTCGGCGGCTTCCAGGCCGCGTCGTACTCAGAGATCACCATTGACGACCTCGGCCAGTTCTGGTTGGCAGCTGATGGATTGGCGAGGCTGGACTATCCAGCAGAGTCGTTCAGGGCAGTCTTGCCTGGCCTGCCGGTACTACTGCTCGGGTCATTTGCGGCCCTGGGGCGGACCTATCCGGCGGCCCTCGCGCCGATGTTCGTGGCGAACGTGCTGTTGCCGTGGCTGATTTACCGTGCAGCGCTTGCCGCGGGCGCCGACCGGTCGGTTGCCTTCGCCGTAGCCGTTCTGGCGAACGTGCTGCCGGTCGTGCAGGTCTTTAGCCTGGGCTCCGCTGAGCCGGATCCTGTGTTCATCGCCATGTTGGCGGCCGTCGTCTGGGCATTCGCCCACGTATTGCGAACGTCCAGTCCTCGCCATTCCCTGCTCATACTGGGCGGCCTGGCGGGTGCGCTTGCCGTCACGCGTCCAGAGGGCCCACTGTACGGCGGCTTGCTCTGCTGGCCGGGTTGGTCGCGACGCGGTCGCGCTGGGCAATTGCGGGATGCCTTGTCGCTGGCGGCCTAACGGCCCCCGTTGTCGCATTTAGCGTGGTTCAGCTTGGCCGACTCTGGCCAACGGGAGGCGTTGAGCTCTCCGTCGCCACAATCGCCGACAGCGCGGCGGTAATTGGGGGCGTCACCGTGCCCAAGATAGCCCGTGTCGTGCTGCTAAACGACCTTCGGTTTCCGCTCCTACTCGCAGCCATCCTGGCCCTGTGCACCGTCGGGGCCGCGTGCCTCACGCGCTACCGCTGGGCCTTCGCCGTATTGCCACTGGCTGTCCTGGCCAATGTGCTCGTGAAGCTGTCAATCAGCAAGTACAAGGAGATCCTTCCTGCGGACGATATGCAGGAGGTTGTTCGTCACATCGCCTATCCGCTACCCGTGGTTGCCGTGCTGGTGGCGGTTGGCGTCACCGTTCTGGCCACGTCGGGAGCCAAGCATGGCCACAAGGCTCGTAGCATCGTTCGAGTTGTCGGAGTCGCGGCGGCCGCATATCTGGCGGCCGGCAGTCTCTATATCCTCGGAACACCGGAGGAATTCCACCACGGCAACCAGAGCGGCAGCCTGCTGGCGTCGAGTATCTACGTCAACGCACCCGAGCTCTGGCTGAACCCTTTCGACCTCCCATCAGGTGACTGGGACTTCTTTGACTATCGGGGCCGGCTGTTTGCCTGGTATGCCCCGTTCGACAACCATAGCGATACGTCAGGTATGTCTTATCACGTCCTGACCGGGGCGGTGGCGGCCATGGGGTTGGCCACGTTGCTGGCTGCGTCGCCCAGCACTTCCGGCAACTCCGCGCCAGCTACGCCATCAGCTCGCGGTAGTTCACGCCGGCGCAAACGGCGATTGGGTGTCCCTGAGACCGCGCAGCCGTGAACCTGATCAGACCGCCGTTCCCCGGCGCGATCTCGATGGCCAACCGCTTGCGCTGGGCCGCGCGGATGTGGGCCGACCACTGTTCGCGTGACCAGTAGCCGGCTGGGTTTCTTACTTCCCCCTGCCGAGTACGGAGGCTCTCATCTGTCAACCAGGCTCATGCGAAGCAGAGCTAGCCGCGGGGCTGTCTCGCTTTCGGCCCCAACTATCGTCTAGCGCCCGTTTGCCACCGGTCTGCCTCGTTGCCGGCCTCAGTTCCAGGCGGGGTCGTCTCGGCAGCCGCCTCCGACTCCCCGTCTTCCGGCACGGCGCCTTCTTCCAGTAGCGCCTCGTCCAGTTCCTCCTCAACCTCTTCCTCTTCGACCGCCCGCGCCGGCATGACCTGTATCACGATCTCGCCCGGGTCGGTCACCGGTTCGAACGAGCCGTCGGCCGCCCGCAGATCGCTGACCAGGATTTCGTCGCCGATGTCAGCCAAGGCCGAGACGTCGGTGGTCAGGCTTGTGGGAATCTCAGTCGGCAGGGCCGAGACTTCAATCTCCTGCAAGTGTTGAAGCACCAACATCTCTACGTCGTCGCTGGCCGGCGCGTATCCTTCCAGCGCTACCCGCACCATGACGTGGATTGACTTGGTGAGATCGACTTTGCGTAGCGTGACGTGCACCAGCCGGTTCGTGAGCGTGTCGATGTCCACCGCATCCAGCAGCACCGGCGCACGAGCGCCCGACGACTCCAGGTCAACCAACTGGCCGGAGGTTTGGGCGCGCACCAGGTCCGCCAGCGCCCGCTCCGGCACCTGCATCGCAATCGAGGGACGGCCAGCCTCAACCAGATTGGCCGGAATCAGGCCTTCCCGCCGCAGGCGTCGGACTTTCTTACCCAGGACGGTGCGGGGTTCCGCCGCGAGGCTTAGACGTTGGGGCACGGAAAGCTGCTCCTCGGTTCGGGTGGCGGCGCGACCTCGGGATGGAAACCTCGGGTCGGCGCGCAATTTACACGCAGCGCCGCCGCTCATGGAGTCTAGGGACGCGCCGCGCCGCGCGTCAACGCTTCGCGCGGGATCGCGGGAGCCGCCCCCAATCGTGGACAATAGGCGTCCCGCGCTTCGTACGCGCGTGTTGCCCATAAGGAGCTGTGGACCACTTGGCTTCCCGACGACGTGTATCGCTGAGTGACCTCTACGCGGACGCCTGCCGGCGAATGGACATTACACCGGAGGAGGCACTCGGCTGCGAACGTCAGCCTGATCGCCTGCGGTTGATGATTTCCAAAGACCGCTGGGTTGATTTCGAACTGCTGGACGATCCGGAAAACGACAGGTTGGTTCTGGGCACGACGCTCGAGTCCTAAGGCCATTCGCCCGTTCCGCGGCAGCGAGCGGCTGCCGGGATCAGGCTGGCCCGGACCCTACGCCCGCAATCCAACCTGCGTACGCAGGGCGCTCCGGCGCCTCCGGGCCGAGCCCTAGCCCGCCCCGAATTGCAGGATCGCCCAGCTCACCGCCACCCACGTAATCACAGACGCCAGGATTCCCGTGTCTCGAAGCAGGACGCGCTCGGGTTCCTCGCCCGATCCGCTGTAGCCCTGCAGGAGATAGACGTACCGCAGGATGCCGTACAGCACGATCGGAATGGTGATCATCATCAGGTGGTTCTCCGGCAGGTTGGGGGCGGAAAACGTGTAGAGGGCGTAGCTTAGTGGCGCGGCCGCTGCCGTGATCACCATCAGCGTGCGCAGGAATTCCGGCGTATACAGCTCCAGCACCGGACGGGCCGCGGCTGAACGCGCCTCCGCGCCCAGCTCGGCCCAGCGTTTGCCAACGGCCAGAAACAGCGCCAGCAGGAACGTGCAGATGTAAAGCCACGGCGAGATCGGTACGTCGATCACCAGCGCGCCCGCCGCCGCGCGAATCACGAACCCAATCGCAATCGCCAGCAGGTCCAGAATGACCAGGTGCTTGAGCAGCAGCGAATAGCCAACCTGCAGCCCCAGGTACACCGCCAGCGCCGCCGCAAACGGCCAGGCCAGGATCGTCGCCAGCCCCAGGGACGCCGCGCCAAGTACCGCGGCTGCCGTAAGGGCCAGGCCAATCGGCACCACCGCCGCCGCGATCGGTCGCCCTCGTTTGACCGGGTGCTCGCGGTCGCGCGGCGCGTCGATCGAGTCGTTCAACAGGTACAGGCCGGCGGTGGCGAGCGTGAAGATCACCGTGGCGGCCACGGCGGTCAGCAGGCTGGCTCCGCTGTGGTACTCACCGGAGAACAACAAGGCCGCCAGCACCAGCAGGTTCTTCGGCCATTGCCGCGGTCGGCTGCTGACGGCAAGGCCGACAAGCACGGCTCGCAGTCCCGGGGATCGATCGGCCAGGCCTGGCGCCGGCGTCATGCCTGCGTCGCGGCCCCTAGCCGCCGTACCGGCGGTCCAGCACCGCGTTCGCCGCCCGCACCAACCCGGCAAAGATGGCCAGCAGGGCCACCAGCGTGCCGGCCGCGCTCCAGGCCTCGCCGGCCGCCGCCCAGGTCAGCAGCGCAAAGGCCCCCCAGGCCGACCCCACCAGGCCCAGGATGATCAGCGGGAATATCACCGCGATCGCCATCACCGTGTAGCCCGCCGTCTGGCGCACCAGACCACGGTCCACCACGCGAAACGCGCGCCGGCTTGTACGGTCGAGGTGATAGCCCGCCGTGAACCAGAACACGCCCAAAATCAGCGGCGCGCCCACCCAGGCCGCCGCCACCAGGCTCGTCGCCCGACTGACACTCGGATCGTCCGGCGCCGGAATCGGCGGCCACGCCACGTCAAGCGTCAGGGCTGCCTGGACCGACTCGACAATTCCGCCGGACCATGGGACCGCGAGCGATATCAAAACCCAGGTAAGCGCGCAAATGACCGCCGTGGCCAGGATCGTGATCCCCAGTCCGCGCCAGGTGCCATCCATACGCCGCAGCTGGTCCTGGACCATGTCCAGGGTCTCCCGCAGGGTCAGCGGACGGTACGGATCCACCGGCGGATGTGCCGCGGGCTCGCTGGTGGCCGACGGAAACTCCGCAAGCTCGCCGCCACTACCGGCCTCGGACGTGCTTGACGGCGTGACCCGCTTGATTACCAGCGGCCGCGGATTCTGCCGCGGCGCGCCAGGGGCATCGTCCTCGCGCAGCCGGCGTTCCCGTACGGGCTCGCGAGCCGCCGACGCCGAGGCTTCCACTGCCGGATCCACGGCGCGGCGCGAGTCGTCCAACGGTTCATCCGCCGGCGCGTTGCCCACCACCTCAGCCGTCCCACGGGGATCGGACTCCACCGGCGCGGACGGCTCGGTACGGGACGCCCGATCACGGCGCGGGCGCGGGCGCGGCGGTCGCGGACGGCTTGCGATGACACGATCCTCGAGAACAAACACGGCCGGCCGATTCTACGGAGATGCCGGCCGGTGACTCGCTCCCGGCGGACGGACGGGCAGCCCCTTAGCCCGCCGCCGGATTCCGAGGCCTGGATCCGCACCCACCGCGCCACCTACGAGCGCATGGCGCTGGACTACGCCCGCCGCATCGACGATTACGCCGCCGCGGACGAAGCCGAGCGTTTCTCGCGCCTCGCCGCGCCATCCCCCTGGGCCGGGCCGCGCATCCTTGATGCCGGTTGCGGCCCCGGACGCGACGCCGCGCTGCTGCGGCTGGCGGGCGCCGAGGTGGTGGGCCTTGACCTGGCTCGAGCCATGCTGCGTGAAGCCCGACGGCTCGACGACGGCGGACGGCTGTGCCAGGGCGACCTGCGGCGCCTGCCCTTTGCCGCCTGCTCCTTCGACGCCATCTGGTGCTTCGCCGCGCTGGGCCACCTGCCGCCCGACGCTATCGCGCATGCGCTGGCCGAATTTAGGCGCATCCTGGATAAGGGCTGGCTCTACGTTGTGGTCCGCGAAGGCTCCGGAGTCCGCACCGCCTCCTGGGAAGGCTCCCTCCCCCGCTACTTCACCGACCTCACCCACGACACCCTGTCCGCCGCCCTCCACGCCGCCGGCTTCACCATCCACGAACACAACACCTGGCCCGCCCCCAACCAACACCCCTGGCTCCACACCATCGCCCGCGGCGACTAGCCAGGGGGGTACACGCGAAGCGGGATGTATGCTGCCGGCCAACCCAAAGATCCGGATCAACGCTCTAGTAGCAGCGGAAGAGGAGAAGCGAGGCAATGTCGATAGGACGTCGGCCTAAGCCGGTCCCGGAGAGCGCCGACAGCAAAGACGTCGAAGAAGAGCCACTCAAAGAGGCACAGATTTCAATCGGCGAACGAGTCAAATTCTGGGAAGAACAGGACAAAATCAACCAGGCGCTCATCCCTCGCGTCATCCGCCAGAATGAGCGTCTTGACAAGCACATCGAGAATCACGAAGACCCATCTGAGATACGGGATCTGTTACGGGGCCTGACGCGGCTTGCCCTGATTGCAGCCGCGATAGGGACCGTAGCTCTAATTCTGTCCGTGGTTGCGCTAGTGCTGTCGGTGCTTTAGAAGAATATAGAAGCGTACTAGTCATGCAATCTCTGAGCCTGTTCCCGGATCTGTGCAAGCTGCCCACCAAGCAATCGGGCGAGCGACGATCGTTCGAGAGCCTCATTTCCGATCTGGTTAGCAGCGGCTCACATTCAACTACGGACGAGTTCGACAAACTCAACGATGCCCAGGCGGAAATCGAGAGGTTGACCAGAACCGGGCCAGTGTGCAAAGACGTCGACGGAGTCGGTGAATCCTTTAGCATCCTCGGCAGTCACGTGGCCACTGATCGAGCCACCAGACTCAAGTTGTACTCCATTCAGGCACTGCGCCCTCTGGTATCCGGCGGTCCGTCGTTGGCACTTCAGGGGCTATCGGCATATTTGACCGGCGGCGCATCGATTGGCATCGTTGATTCTCTCGTCGGCTTTTCCGGCAAAGTGGGAAGCTCGATTAACGAGCGCTTTGATCCCAAGAGGCTGGCCTGGGCGCTGAAGGTTACTGGGATCGCCGAAGACGATCTGTTCTATTACAAGAACCAGCCGCACATTGATGACTTGGCGAGGCGCTTTCAGGAATCCGCTCGGAAGCTAACTGTCAAGGAGTGACTGACCAGGACGCAGTCATTCGTGCCGTTGAAGGATGGGCCGGTATGCATGAGGTTGGTCCGGCGACCGAGGCGCCCGACGGCGCCCCCTAAGTCGTTAAACCGAGCTTCGTCCGTCTGCTCGCGACGGTTGACCGCAGACGTCAGCCGACGGTCAAATCTACGCCGTCGGCGGTCCGCTCCGGCTGCTGAGCACGCCTTCGATCACGCCCTCAATCCTGGCCACGCGCACCGTCAAGCCGTTTACATCGCGCCAGAGCACCATGATCATGCTGCCGAGGATGGCTCCCAGCGCCACACCCACACTCAGAATCCCGATCAGTTCTGGCGACATTCCAGTTGCTCCCCGTGTCGTCGTTCCGGTCCGCCGCCCAATGGATTCTAGCCGACGCGCAATCGCTAACGACTCAAGCTCCCACTGAGCCGATGGCCTCGGACGTCCCCGGTCAGTCGTTCAACCAGGCCTCGTCGGGTTCCTCGCGCGGGCGGCCGCCGGCCGCCGTGTGGCGCTCAATGGCTGCCACAACGGCCTGCAGGAAACCGTCCAGCTCCTCCAGGTGCGCACCCAGCGCCTCGGCCACGGGGGAACGGCCCAGCGGCCCCGGTACGCGATCCGACGCGCCGTCGCGGAACGTCACCGGCGACTGGGTAACTCGCCGCCCGATGCCCGCGATGTCCCCCAGCCAGATCCGTCGATCCTGCAGCGCCGAGCCCAGGGCAGGTTCCAGGAACATCAGGCGGCCTGTCAGTTCGCGGCCGCCGGGATCCGGGCGCACCCGCGGCGACAGCCGCAGGTCAAAGGCCTCGGCCAGCCAGCGGCCGGCTTGCGCCACGCTTTCGGCCACGTGCCGCAGGGCCGCGCCGGCCAGCAGGTCGAACTCCGCCGTGGCCGGGTCGGCCTGAGCCGCGCGCGCCGCCGCGATGGCCGCCAGCCGGTAGTGCCCGAACACGCTCCAGGCACAGTCCGACGCGGGCGTGCCCGGCGCGTCCGCGTACGTCTCCAGGAGTGGCCAGGCGAACGCCAGGTCGAGTTCAACGCCAGCCGGCAATGGCCGCCGCAGCGCCGCCGGGTCAGGCGGCGAGGCCGTCGGTCGACCGCCGAAGAGGTTTTCCACGAGGCTGCGCATCCACGTCCGTCGGTCGTCGGCAGGGTAGCCTCGGCCTCGACGCCCGGCGAATCCGGCAGCCCGTCCCACGCAGACACCCGCTCAAATGTTTCACGTGAAACATTTGCTGCGTCGCCCATCCCGCCCCGCGCCCCCAGCGACCCCGCCCACACTTCTTCTCTTCCTCTTCACTATCCACTAGCCACCAGCCACTAACCACCAGCCACTTCCCCACACGGCTACACTGAGCGGCCTCTCACACCCCCTTCCCTGGCTCTACCCTCATGCAACGCATGTCGCGGCTGTTCGCCCGCACGCTTCGCGACGATCCCGCCGAGGCGACGATCGTTTCCCACCGCCTCCTCCTGCGGGCTGGCTACATCCGGCCGCTGGGCACGGGCATCTACAGCATGTTGCCGCTGGGCTGGCGGGTGCAGCGCCGCGTCGAGCAGATCGTGCGCGAGGAGATGGACAGCATCGGCTGCCAGGAACTGTTGATGCCCGTCGTCCACCCCTCCGATCTGTGGGAGCGAACCGGCCGATTCACCTCGGTCGGCTCGGAGATGGCGCGGCTCAAGGACCGCTGGGGACGCGACATGGTGCTGGCCATGACCCACGAGGAGGTCGCCACCGACCTCGGCCAGTGGGTCGTGTCGTCCTACCGCCAGCTGCCGCTGTGCATCTACCACTTCCAGACCAAGTTCCGCGACGAACCGCGTCCCCGTGGTGGTCTGCTGCGCGTCCGTGAGTTCACCATGAAGGACGCCTACAGCTTCGACGTCGACCTGGAAAGCCAGGAGGCCACCTACCAGGACTTCATGACCGCCTACCTGCGCGCCTTCCGCCGCTGCGGCATCGAGCCGGCCATCGTCGAATCGGACGCCGGCGCCATGCAGGGATCGGGCGCCCACGAGTTCCACTGCCTGACCGAAGCCGGCGAAGACACCCTGGTCGTCAGCGCCTCCGGCCGCTACGCCGCCAACAGTGAGATCGCCAAGGCCCGGAAGCCTGTCTTCGACCACGGTAAGCCGCGCCCCGTGGAAAAGGTCGCCACCCCCGGCCAGGAAACCATCGACGCCGTGGCCGCCTATCTGGGCGTGGAAACCCACCAGACCCTGAAAGCCGTTTTCTACTGGACCGGCGACGCCCTGGCCTTTGTGGCCATCCGCGGCGACCTGCAGGTCAACGAAGCCAAGCTGCGGAGCCTGCTGCAAGCGCCGGACCTGCGGCTGGCCGCCGACCAGGAGCTTGAGGCCGCCGGCCTGGTTGCCGGCTACGCCTCGCCCGTCGGCCTGTCCAACCTGACCGTGGTGGTGGACGACTCTATCGAGACGGCAACCAACCTGGTCGCCGGCGCCAACGAGCCCGGCTACCACCTGATCAACGTCAACTACCCGCGCGACTTTCGGACCGATCGGCGCGGCGACATCGCCCAGGTGCGCTCCGGCGACCGCAGCATCGAGGGCGATGAACCGCTGGAGCTGATGACCGGCATCGAGATCGGCAACACCTTCAAGCTGGGCACCTTTTACAGCGACAAGTTGGACGCCCAATTCCTGGCCGCCGACGGACGCCGGCACCCCTTTGTCATGGGCTCCTACGGCATCGGCATCGGCCGTCTGGCCGCCTCGGTGGTGGAGCGCTATCACGACGCCGCCGGGATCATCTGGCCCGTCAGCGTGGCGCCCTACGACATCCACATCGTGCAACTGGGCGGCGGCGACGTGGCCGCCGAC
>JAKZUJ010000027.1:0-3311 GCA_047516685.1 Chloroflexota bacterium
ATTCGCGATCGCCGCGGCCGGCCGCTCGGCGAGTTGTTGGGTGAGGGCCGCCGCCGCCTGGTGCCGCCGGAGGAAATCCCCCAAGTCGTAAAAATCGCGGTCGTCGCCGCCGAGGACGCCACGTTCTACGACAATCCCGGGGTGGAGATCCGCGCGATCGCGCGCGCGGTCTGGAGCAACTGGCGCGGCGGCGAAGTGGTGTCCGGCGCCAGCACCATCACCCAGCAACTGGTCAAGAACGTGCTCCTGACGCCGGAGGAGACGTACGAGCGCAAAATCCGGGAGGCCGTGCTGGCCTGGCAGATCAGCCAGCGGTTCTCCAAGGACGAAATTCTCGGCCTGTACCTGAACCAAAACCACTATGGCGGTCTCACCTACGGCGTGGCCGCGGCCGCCGAGACCTACTTCGACAAGGACCTGGCCGACGTGACCCTGGCCGAAGCCGCCATGTTGATTGGCCTCCTGCCCGCGCCCTCGCTGCAGAACCCGCACGTGAACCCACAGGCGGCCAGGCGTGAGCAATTGCGCGTGCTGGCGGCCATCGCGCGGCACGGCCTGGCGCCGGCCGGCGCCGTGGCGGCGGCGCGGGACGAGGACGTGCGAATCGCGCCTCCGCGAGAAACGACCTCGCCGGCCCCCCACTTCCTGGATTTTGTGGTCCGGGACCTGCAGGAACGCTACGGGCCGGAAATCAGCCGCCAGGGCTGGGAGGTCACCACCACGCTCGACCTGGACCTGCAGGCCGCGGCCGAGACGTCGGTCCGGGAACACGTGGCAACCCTGGCCGACCGCGCGGCCACCAACGGCGCGCTGGTGGCCATCCGCCCGGCGACCGGCGAAATCCTGGCGATGGTCGGCAGCCTGGACTTCAACGACGAGACCATTGACGGCCAGGTGAATGTGACCACCTCGCTGCGGCAGCCGGGCTCCGCGTTCAAGCTCTTCACCTATGCCAGTGCGCTTGAGCAGGGCTACAGCGCGGCCACCATGTTGCTGGACATTCCCACCACGGTTCCGATCGCGGGCCAGGAGCCGTACCGCCCGCGCAACTACGACCGCAAGTTCCGCGGCCCCGTGAGCCTGCGCACGGCCCTGGGCAGTTCGCTCAACATCCCGGCCGTGCGCACCCAGCTCTTCGCCGGCCTGGACGCCACGCTGGACCTGGCCGGCCGGCTGGGGATCACCTCCCTCACGGACCGCTCCCGAATCGGGCCGGCCCTGGCCCTTGGTTCCAACGAAGTGCGCTTGCTGGAACTTACCGGCGCCTACGCCGCGGTCGCGAACGGTGGGCGGCGCGTGGCGCCCGCGGTGGTCCTCTGCATCCGCGACTCCCGCGGACGCATCGTGGAACAGCTGGGCGACGGCTGCTCGCTGGCGGCCGATAACGCGCCGTTTGCGCTGCAGCGGGTCCCGCCCGCCGAACGGGTGCTCGAGCCGGAAATCGCCTACTTGATGACCTCCATCCTCTCGGACCGGGCCGCCCGCGAGCCGGGCTTTGGGCAGGTCCGCGAACTGCTGGACCTGGCCGACCGCCCGGCCGCGGCAAAGACCGGCACCACCGAGAACACGCGCGACGCGCTGACCGTGGGCTTCACCCCCCAACTGGCGACCGGCGTGTGGGTGGGCAACGCCGACGGCACGCCGATGGACGACGTGACCGGGGTCCGCGGCGCTGGCCCGATCTGGCAGCGCTTCATGGATCTCGCCCATGTCGGGCTCGAGGTCGTGGACTGGACCCGCCCCCCCGCCGTGATCCAACAGGAAGTCGACGCGCTGTCCGGCCTCTTGCCGTCGCCGTTCACGCCCGAGACGCGGATGGAGGAGTTCGCGCCCGGAACCGTCCCCACCCAGCGCGACGTGGTCCATCAGCCGTTCCGCATCCACGTCCCGACCGGACTGCTGGCCACGCCGGCCACGCCGCCGGACGAAGTCGAGGAGCAAGTGTTCGTGGTGCTGCCAACCGAAGCGGAAGCCTGGCAACGCGGAGTGGACGAGGGCTCGAAACTACAGTTGCCGCCGGACGCTTTCGCCGGAGGGACCGTGTCCCCCGTGGCAACAGCCCAGGGCGTTGGTGCGCGGATCGCGGCGCCGGCGGAGGGGCAGGCCGTCCGTACCGTGCTCGAGATAGTCGGCACGGCAACGATCGGCGGATTTGTTTCGGCCGAGCTGCACTACGGCGTTGGTCCCGCCCCCGGGGCCTGGACACGGATCGGCTCGCCGTTCGACGTGCCAAAGGTCGACGAACAACTGGGCGCTGTCGACACGATCCAACTGCCCGACGGAACCTACACGCTGCGACTCACGGTGCGGACCGCCGACGGAGGCGCCGAAATTGCCTTCCGGCGCTTCGTCGTGGACAACACGCCGCCCGTGGTGGCGGTGGTTGGGTTGGGCGCCGAAGCCAGCGCTGGGGCCGGCGCCGTGCCCCTCGGCGCCGTCGTGGAGGATGCCGGCGGCGTGGCCAGTGTTGAGTTCCAGGTGGACGGGGCGCCGGTCGGAACGGCGCGCTTCGCGCCCTACCAAGTGATGTGGGCCTCCGAGCCCGGCGAGCATGAGGTCGTGGCGGTGGCGACCGACCGCGCTGGCAACCAAGCCACCTCGGATACCGTCACATTCCGCGCCGGGTGAGGCGCGGCCTGCCAGCAGAGTGAGCCACGGCCAACGCGGCGGCGCCGGTCAGCCGGGGGTGGTCGCGTGTACACTGTGGCTACGTCTTAGTCTGCAGCGCGCGTTCTTGGGCCCCAGGCGTAAACGGGGAGGTTCCGTGGCGCGAGATCGCCAGCAGTTGTTGATCCGGGGGCGACCGCACACCGGCGGTCCCGGGGATTAGGGGGCTGCGGTGAGGAGCCTGCGCCAGTACCGGCTGTTTGTCACACTGCTCGTTCTGCCTGTGCTCGCGGTCGTCTTGATCGTGGTGCTGGTCATGGCATTGACCGGCGGTGACGAGGAACTGCCAGCAGCCGCCGCGCCAACCGCGGCGGCGGCCACGGTCGGGGGCCCGCTGCCAACCCCCACCAGTTCAGGCGTGCCGCCGATTGCCACGCCGATCGTTGTCGTGCCCACGCAAGCTCCCGTGCCCGAAGCCACGCCTACGCCGGCGCCCACGCCCACCGAACCGCCCGTTCCCACGCCCACGCCCGCGCCTGAAGGGCCGATTGAGTACGCCGTACAGGAGAGCGACACGCTCTTCTCCATCGCGTCGGCCTACGGGGTGAGCGTGGCTGATCTCGTCGAATTCAACGACCTGCCGGATGAGAACTTCATCTTTGTTGGCCAGGTGCTCGAGGTTCCCACGGACCCGGCCCAGGTCG
>JAKZUJ010000028.1:0-3123 GCA_047516685.1 Chloroflexota bacterium
AATCTCCAGGTCGGGCGCGTCGGGACGGACGATCGTGACGGCGTTGGTCGCGGCTGCAAACCCTCGATCCGACCCCGACACGTCGTTCACGACCACGGCGTCCAGTTCCTTGGCCAGCAGCTTGGCCCTGGCGTTCGCCAGATGGTCGTTGGTTTCCGCGGCGAAGCCGATGCGCAGGAAGTCGCCCGGCAGCGATTGCAGCACGTCGGGGTTCTCGATCAGGTCGATGCCCGCCGGCGCGCCGCCGCGCTTCAGCTTCACGTCCGATGTCGCGGCCGGGCGGTAGTCACCCACGGCGGCGTTCATGATCAGCGCGTCACAGCCCCGCACGGCCTCGCGCAGCGCCTCCAGCATTTCCTCGGCGGATTCAACCCGCGTGGTTTCGGCGCTGACCGGCGGATCCTCGGTTGCCGAGCCCAGCACCAGCCGGGTCGTGGCGCCGCGCTCGATAGCCGCCCGCGCCAGTTCCACGCCCTGACGCCCGCTGGCCGGGTTGCCAATGAAGCGCACCGGGTCCATGTATTCGCGCGTGCCGCCGGCCGACACCACCAGCACCCGATCCTTCAGCGGCCCGTTGCGTCCCAGGGTCTCGCGGATGACGTCCAGCAGCACAGGGGTTGCCGGCAGCCGGCCCTGCCCCTGGGCGCCGGAGGCCAGCCGGCCGCTGGCGGGCTCGATGAGGCGCACGCCGCGCCGACGCAGCGTCGCCAGGTTGTCCTGCGTGGCGGGGTTGGCGTACATGCCGGGTTCCATGGCCGGCGCAACCACGATGGGCGCCTGGGTGGCCAGCGCGATGGCCGATCCCAGGTCGTCCGCCTGCCCATGCGCCAGGCGCGCGATGGCGTTGGCGGTCGCCGGCGCGACCACCACCACCTCCGCGTCCCGAGCCAGTCGCACATGCGCGATTTCGTGCGCGGCGGTCATTGCGGCGTCCGCCGAATACACCGCCCGTCGCGTGAGCGCCTGGAAGGTCAGCGGACCCACGAAATCCTCGGCGGCGCGCGACAGCACCGCGTCCACCTCGGCCCCCGCCTGCGTCAGCTTGCTGGCCAGGTCCGACGCCTTATAGGCCGCGATACCGCCGGTGACGTACAGCACGACGCGCGCGCCGGTCAGCACGCTCACGCCGCGGCCTCCGCCTGTTGGATCAGCCAGAGGCCGCGCAGCGTCAGGTCCAGGTCCACGATCTCGAACAGCCCTACGTCCTCCACCACAATGGGCGCCTGCCCTCCGGTGGCGATGGCCCGGTAGTCCGTGCCCAATTCGGACCGCAGCTGCTCAATCAGGCCTCGAACCATCTGCACGTAGCCCCAGTAGACCCCGGATTGCATGGACGCCCTGGTTTCGGTTCCCACCAGCCGCGCCGGCCGCGACAGGTCGATCGACGGCAACTGCGCGCCGGCCGCCGTCAGCGCCCGGGCCGAGTTCTGCATGCCCAGCGTAATGATCACGCCCGCCAGACTGCCCGCGGCGTTCACGATGTCAAAGGTGGTGACGCTGCCCAAATCAACCACGATGGCCGGCGCCAGGTAGAACTCGCGAGCCGCCAGCGCGTTCGCCACCCGGTCAATGCCAACCTGCGCCGGACGGTCCACGGCCAAGTCGATCACCCGCACATCCTGCGAGCGGGCGATCAGCGGCTCGCACCCGGCGGCCTTCCGGACCGCCGCGGTCATGCGCTCGGTCAGCGCGGGCACTACCGAGCCGATGACGGCCGCCTCGATGCCTGACACCTCGTGATGCGCCAGCATGGCGCGCAGCAGCGCTTCATGCTCGGCGCCGGTGCGGTTCAGGTCGCTGTGCACCGCCCAGCGCGCGCGCAGGTCCTCACCATCGAACACGCCGAACTTGGTATCGGTGTTGCCGACGTCGACGACCAGAACCATGGACAATGCTCGCCTAGCCGTCGCGGCTATCATATCGCCGTCTATGTCCAGGCTTGCACGCATGGTTGACCTGCCGTCTCCGCTTCGCCTCACCCACCTGACCTGGCCCGAAGTCGAGCGCGCCCGCGACGGCGTGGAGCTGGTGATGATCCCGATCGGCTCCATCGAGCAGCACGGACCCAACACGTCGCTGGACACCGACCTGGTGATCTGCGAAGACCTGACCCTGCGGCTGGCCGCGCGCTTCCATCCCCGCCTGCTCGTGGCCCCCACGATGCCCTACGGCATGTCGACCTATCACATGGGCTTCCCCGGCACGATCACGCTGCGTCCCCAGACCTTCCTGCATGTGCTGGAAGACAACCTGGCCTCGCTGCTGCACCACGGGTTCAAACGCTTTCTGCTGACCAACTGGCACAGCGGCAACACGTCGATCATGACCCTGGCCATGCAGACCCTGCCCACGCGCCTCCCGCTGGACTTCCTGGCCGCCATCTCGCTCTACAACCTGGAGGACGACGAACTGGAGGCCGAGATCGTCAAGTCCCCCACCTCCGGCCATGCCTGCGAACTGGAAACCGCCGAACTGATGGCCCTGCGCCCGGACCGGGTCAAGACCGACAGCCTGGCGCCGGGCGACCTGAGTCCGCGCGGGAGCCGCCTGCGCCAGCGCTTCTGGCGCCGCTCCCTGCGCCGCAATCACGACTTCTCCGACTTCTCCGCTAACGGCGCCGTGGGCAACGCAACGCTGGCGACCCCCGAAGACGGCTGGCGCATGCTGAACGTGATCGAGGAACGCGCCGACACGCTCATCACCACCCTGCTCGATTCGCCCGACGACCTGCTGGCGCGCGGCCGCATTCCCGGCTGGCGGCACGAACTGACCAACCGATGAGCGACCCCATCACCTACGCCCTGCACAAGATGTCCTGGCCGGAGGTCGCCCAGGCCGCCGAGAGTGTGGAATTGGCGCTCATTCCCATCGGCTCCACCGAACAGCACGGGCCGCACCTGGGGCTGGGCCAGGACCACATGATCGCGCACGCCTACTGCGAGCGCGCCGCCGAACGCCTGGCCCCGCGCCTGCTGGCTCTCCCCGCCATCCCCTGGGGCATCTCCGACCACCACATGAACTTCCCCGGCACGATGACCCTGCGCCCCGAGACGTTCCTGGAACTGCTGGAAGACATCATCGTCTCGATGCGCCACCACGGCTTCCGCCGCTTCCTGATCGTCA
>JAKZUJ010000029.1:0-19006 GCA_047516685.1 Chloroflexota bacterium
CGTCGTCCAACGCGTTGATCAAAGCAAGCCCCGCCTGCACATACGGATCGAGCGGCGCAACCGTGGAACCATCGACCGTGTAGGACGCCGGCTCGATTCCCAGAAACGTCGGCGACAGGTAGCTCCGTCCGTCCACCACCGTCACGTTCACGGCCAGGTGGTGCCCGCCGAACTGCCAGCCCCAGGCACTGCCCTCGGACGGCTCGCCAAAGAACGCCAGCCAGTAGTTGTCGGAACTCCATCGAGAGCGGTCCGACGCCCGCGACTCGGCCAGCGCGTCCTCCGCCCGAACGATTCCCAGCACGGTTCGGTACCCCTCGGGGCTCAGCGCCGACGCCAGAAAGTGGTGCATGGCGTCGATCTGCTCCAGGTCCAGATCGCCAATGCGAACCCCGTTCCGCTCAAAGCGCAAGGAGCCTGCCGGCAGGTTCGACCAGTTCGGCCGCCTTGAGTCCTCCAACGGCATTACCGCCGCCGCCCGCTGCTCCCCGCTCAGCGTCCCGATGAACGTAGTGGCCACCTCGACAGCCGGCGACGCCGTCGTGGTGTCGGCTGGCGAGGCAATGGCGCCGCCTGACGCGCCCGCCGACTCGGCGGGCTTCTCCTCAAGCGATGCCTGGCCATCGCACCCAACCAGGGCAACAAGCACCGCAACCGCGGCCGCCACGAGCAGATTTCGGCGTCCCATAACTCAGCCCAAGCGCTCCGCGCCCACATCCGACGGCGTCCTCGGCGCCACCCGCAGCGTGCGCTCGCCGCGATACGTCACCTGCCCCGGCCCCGCCCCGCGAATCGGCCGCACACGCCGTCGCGTCGTCACGTCCACGTCAACCAGCGCGTCGTCGCGCGCGGCGCTGAGGAAGGCCGCAATCGACGCCGCCTTCTCGATCACGTCCTCCGGCGCGTCCCCAACCGTACACCGCAGCAGCACGTGCGCGCCCGGCACACCCCGCGCGTGCAGCCACAGATCGTCCGGCGCAGACTCATGAAAGGTCAGTCGGTGGTTCTCCGCCGACGTCCGTCCCGCCCGCAGCTGATGCGCCCCCAGCGTCCACCGGGACGCCGACGGCGCGGCCTGGCGCTTGGCATGTGACCGCCCATATCCCGCCTCCGCCAGCGTCACCTCAATGGCCTGCCGCACGCCTGGCGAATCGGCCCGCGCCAGGTCATCCGCCGCCTGCCGCAGAAAACCAAGTTCCAACTCCGTCCGCCGCATTCGAATCGGCGTCTCCCGCGCGGCCGTCCGCCGGTCGCGGGCCCGCGCAAAGTAGCGCTGCGCGTTCTCCACCACCGACCGTCGCGGATCCAGCTCAATCGTGCGCCCGTCGTGCGCGAACTCCCCCGCGCCCGTCGGCAGGCCATGCCCGAACGCCAGCAGCGCCTCGCCCGCCGCCTGCAAGTCGTCCGCCGCGTCGCTGCCTTCCACTTCCACCCGCAGCGCCGCCAGGCGGCGCGTGGCCCGCTCCGTCGCCGACGCGATCAGCCGCTCCAACCGTTCCGCCCGCGCATCCGGCGCCGGTTCCGGCGCCGCCGTGGCCTTGTCGAACTCTTCCAGCGCCTCGCTCATCGAGTCCATCGGCACGCACGGCTCATCGAACTGGGTCAGCGTGTACGGCGCAAACGCCCGCCACCCGCCCGCAGCGGCAACCAGCGTCGGCCGCCAGGCCCCCCGCGCCCCGTCCGCCAGAATCGCTCCCAGGGCCTGCAACACCGGCCCCCACTCGGTCACCTTGCCCCGGGCAACCATCGGCTCATGCCCGGCCCGCGCCAGCGCCTCGCGCGCCAGCGTGGGGCTCACGGCCCGTACTCCCCGCACCAGCGCCCGCCAGGCCGGCCCGTCGCGCTCGCCGCTACGGCGCAACTCGTCCGGGTTCACCGACGCAACGTCCGGCGCCTCCAGCGCGCGTGGACGCTCATACTCCGCCCCCGGCTGAATCCGTCGCCGTCCGTCTCCGCCCCGAACCCTTCGAAGCACGTCGCGGATCCGTCCGCGCTCATCCACCAGCAGCAGATTCGTCTGCCGCCCGATGAACTCCACGATCAGCCGCGTCCGCGTTCCCTCCGGCATCTCCGGGCCGTGCAGGTCGAAGGTCAGGTCCAGGATCCGTTCCGCCGACGGCTGCACGATCTCCACCAGCCGCGCCCCCCGAATCCACTTGCGTGCCAGCAGCAGCAACGGGCTGGCCGCCTGCAACCCGGCGCGCGGCCACTGCCCGGCGAACCGCACCCGCGGACGGTCCGGATCCACGTCCACCAGCAGGGAGTGCCGCGCCTGCTGCCCGAAAATCTCCAGGGCCAACGCCCCGGCCCGCGGCGACGCCACCCGCTGCACGCGCCCGCCCAGCGCCCGGTCTTCAATTTCCGACCGCACCGCCGCCAGTGTCAGCGCGTCAAAGTTCACCCGCGGCTCCCCGCTCAGCGAGGAGATGAAACGGCGCCGCCGCCGGTGCGCTGATCCAGCGCGCGGCCGCGTCCGCCGCCACCGCCAGCGCATCCCGCAAATCGCCGGTCGCGCGATACGCGCTGTAAAACGCCACCGCAAACACGTCGCCCGTACCGGTCGGATTGTGCATGGGCCGCTCCGCAACCGGGAACCGCAACCAGCGCCCATCCTCATGCGCTTGAATCGGCCCGGCGCCATCCGTCAACACGCCCACCCGAGAGCGCGATAGCAACGCCCGCGCGGTCACCGCGTCCCCCGCCAGGTCCTCGGTGCTCAGAACGCTCACGTGCGCCGCGGCAAAGGCCCGGGCCGCCGACCGCGGCAGATCCACTCGCACCTGCCCCTGCGCGTCGACCTTTCGCAACAGCCCCTGCCCCGTCAGCACCACGAACTCGCGCCCGGCCAACGCCTTAACCACTGACGGCCCCGTCTCACGCAGGATTGGTCCCAGGTGCACGATGGCGGCCTCCGGCGCCAATCCCCGCACCTCGGCCGCCGTCAGCCGCGGCGCGCGCGCATGCACCAGTTGCGTCCGACCATCGGAACCGTAGATGTTTGAGAACGTCGTGGTCTCGGGTGCGGGCCCCACGCGCCAATCAATCCCCGGCACGTCGGCCACCAAACGCCGGGCGTCCCTCCGGGGCGCCCGTGTGGCCACCACCACCCGATACCCCAGCGCAGCCGCGGCTCTCGCGCTGTAATAGGCCGTGCCGCCAAACGTCGGTCCGTCCGGCGTCAGATCCGTCGTGACATTGCCGAGCAGCAGATAGACCGGTCGCTCGGCGGCGTTGGGCATGCGCCCCTGGCGGTCAGGCCCTGGGGCTAATGACGACGCGGCGCTCGTCGCCCTCGCCGATGCTGTAAGTCCGCACATCCTCGTCGTCCACCAGCGCCACGTGCACCAGCCGCCGTTCGTTCGCGGGCATCGCATCCAGCGTAATCGGCTCCTGCGTGGCGCGAACCTCATCCGCCAGCGTTTCCGCCAGTTCCGCCAGCTGATCCGCCCGCCGCTGCCGGTACCCGTTCACGTCAACGATCACCCGACACGGCCGCCCCAGCCGCCGCCCCAGCATCAGGTTCACCAGATACCCAAACGCCCGCAGCGTCTCGCCCTGCCGGCCGATCAGGCGCCCAAAGTCGTCGTCGCCCACAATGTTGTAGGACAGCGGGTCATCGGACACCAGGTCGAAGTCCGCCACGAAGCCCATGCGATCCAGCAGGGTTTCCAGCAGCTCCTCCGCCTCGTTTTCCAGGTCCTCGCCCGACTCCAGCAACTCCCCGCGCGGCCGTCGCCCGGCCGGCGCGGCTGGCTCACTCGCCTCCGCCGCGGGCGCTTCGGCGGCAACCGGCGCCGGCGCCTCAACCGCCGGCGCGTCGTCCGCCGGTTCGTCGTCCGCCGGTTCGTCGTCCACGGCTTCAACCTCAGGCTCATCCACGGCCTGCGGCGTTTCCTCCTCCGGAGTCTCGTCCTCTTCCTCTTCGTCTTCCTCTTCCGAATAAGGCTGGCCACGCAGCCGCACGCGCACGCGCGCGTTCTCCCGGCCCATGCCCAGGACGCCGCGCGACCCCGTGCTGATCACATCCACGTCGATATCATCGAGCGTGACGTTCAGCTGCAACAGCGCGCGTTTCACCGCGTCTTCGACCGAACTTCCGGTCACAATCACGCCGTCACCGGCGTCGGCTTCGTTATCCACCGCGTCTCCTCCGTCGCCGCCGGCGGCGCGGACGGCTCGCCGCCTCAGGTTTCGATTCGGTCTCGTCAACTTTGGCCGTCGCCGCTTCGACTTGCGCCCGCTGTTCCCCCATCACGTCGCGCGCCATCGGCCAGTGGGCGGGAAACAACTTCCCGGTCCCCGTCGTGAAGTATTGCTGAATAATCGCAATGATGCTGGAGATCACCCAGTACAGCACCAGCCCCGATTGGAACGTCCACGCAAACACCACCACAATGATCGGCATGAACTGCATCACCCGGTTCATCGTCGCCGCCTGCCCGGTCGCGGTGCTCGACTGCATCATCCGGGCCTGCCCCAGCTGGAACACCCCCGCCAGCAGTGCCAGCACCGAGATATAGAAGCCACCCGACGCGAACAGGTCGAACCTTGCTGGCAGCCGTGTAAAGCCTGCCACTTGCGCCGCCTCCTGCCCCTGGCCGCTATTCCACCAATCCCGCAGGTAAGCATTCGTCGTATCCGTCGAGGGCCCCCAGTAGCCATAGACATTGCGTGCCAGCGCATAGCGCCCGTCATCCAGCACATCCGCCAGTGCGGGGTAGGCGCGGTCTCCCCCTCGGGCCTCGATGTTCAGCATCCGGACCTCGTCCGACCGCATGGGCGGCGAAACGCCCAGCGAGCCCGGCTCGGCTCGCAGCGCGTTGAAGTAGTCGTCCACGCTTTCGTGCTCGCGGATCGGTACCGCAATCGGATCGCCGTTCAGCACCAGCCGTTCCAGCAGCCGCGGCGCGCTCAGGTCATCCTTCAACCCGTGCAGCACGATCGGCCCCACCCCCGCGTCCAGTTCCGCCCAGTTGACAATCTGGCCGCGCAGAATCCCCTCTACTTCATCCACGCTCAGGCGCGTCGCCGGCCGGTCGCGTTCCACCAGGAAGGCCGCCGCCTGCACCAGGCGCGTTTCGTCCGTACCCGCCGGCAACCGGCTCAGGTCCGCCTCGTTATCCAGAAAAATCGCCGCCGCGCTCCCGTCGTTCAGCGCCGCGATCGCCGCCGCCTCGTCCACCACGTCCGTGCGGAACCGGTAGTTCGCCGCGAACTGCGTGAACGAAATAGCCAGCGACGACTCCAGCGGCGTCGGCAGTTCCGTGGTCGCAATCACCACGTCCACCGGCACGGTCGGCGCGGCGTCGCCCACGATCTGGAACGTCGAGTCTTCGCGCGCCAGGTTGAACCAAAGGAACTGCTCATTCAGCAGCCCGCGACCGCTCAGCGTCAGGATGCCGCCGTACAGCGCCAGCAGCACCGGTAACTGAATGAAGATCGGCAGGCACCCCGCCATCGGGTTCACCCCCCGCTCCCGGTACAACTTCATCGTCGCTTCCGACACCGCCTGGCGATCGCCCTTGAACCGGCTGCGAATGTTCTCCAGCTCCGGCTGAATCAGCTGCATCTTTCGCTGCGAGGTGATCTGCTTCAGCGTTAGCGGAATCATCAGCAGCCGGATCAGCACCGTGAACAGCACGATGGCGATGGCGTAGCTGCCCACCGCGTCGTGGATCAGCGTCAGCGCGTTGCTCAGCGGGTCTACGGCCCACGTCTGCCAGGTGTTGGGAATGGCTTCCATAAGTCCGCCGCGTCCCTAGGGGACGGGGTCGTAGCCTCCCGCGTGCCACGGGTGGCAGCGAGCCAGACGTCGCACGAACATTCCGGTTCCGCGAAGTACCCCGTGGCGCTCGATGGCATCGTACGCGTACTGCGAGCACGCCGGCTCGTAGCGGCACACCGACCCGAACGCCGGCGACACCCACCGCTGGTAGGCCCGGATCAGCCCAAGCGCCACTGGCGTCATCCGCCCAGCCGAACCTGGGACTGTCGCAATCCCTGCCGTACCGCCGCTGCCAATTCCCTGGAAGGCGCGCCCACCGCCCGCTGCCGCGGCAGCGCCACGATGTCCAGCGCGCCGCGCAGGTCCGGGAGCTGGCAGCGCAATGCCTCGCGGACTCGCCGGCGTAGCCGGTTGCGCCGCACCGCCGAACCGAATCGGCGTGAGACGGGCACCGCCACTCGCGGCGCCTCACACGCGCCCGGCGCTACAAAAAGCACCAGTGATGGAGTCACGACCTTCGCGCCTCGTGATCGGACCCGCGAGATATCGCGAGCCCGGCGCAGTCGGTTGCGGCGGTTCATGAGTGTTGGACCGCGACGTGCGGCGTCGCGGGTCAGACGGTCAGGCGCTTGCGGCCCTTCCGCCGGCGGCGGCGGAGGATCGCGCGACCGCTGCGCGTGGCCATGCGGGCACGGAAACCGTGCCGACGCCTACGTCGCCGAACTTTGGGTTGGTATGTGCGTTTCATAGCTGGTCGCGGCTTCCTTGGACGCCGCAGGCCTTGAGTGTATCACCGGGTCCTCGCGCCCGGCAGGTGGTCGCTCAGCCTGATCTGCAGCGGACTGGTCCACGCGGGACGGATACCGACCGGCCGCCTACGACCTGGGAGACGAATTGCGGCGCCCGATCACGCCCTCAATCACGCCTTCGACGCGGGCCATGCGCTCGGTCAGACTGTTCACGCCGTCGGCCAACTTCTGCATGTCCCTGCGCACATCGCGCCAGAAACCCGCAATCAAGCCGGCCAGCGCGATGCCTACCGTAATGGCGGTAATAGATTCGGGCGACATAGGAAAACTGCTCCCGGTGACCGCCCTCAATGCTCCACGCCGCTACAGTACCGAATCGCGCTCTCTGACAATTCATGTTCACGATTGGACGCCGTGGACTGGGCCATGCCCGTCTAAACCGTCGTCCCGACCGGCCAGCTGCCACGCAGCGCAGGCCGCACGCGCGGCGGCGCCCACCCGGTGTGCTAGCGTCCCACGTTCGCCGGCCCGGCTGGGCACATGTCCCAATCGCCAACGCTCGTCTACCGCTGGTCAGCCGTCCCGCGCCCCAAGTCCTGGGACAAGGCCCGCCGCACGGTCTACGAGTTCCTCAAGTTTGCAGCCGTCTCGCTCGACTGGCCGTCAGGCCGCGTCATGGTCGGACGCGGCGGCGGGCGCCCCTCGTTGATCGTCGAGTTCGCCTTCAAGCGCGCCTCCGAGTTCGAATCCGCCTGGGACCGTATGGCCGCCGATCCGCATGGCGACGCCCTCTGGTCAACCCTGGCCCCGCTGCTGCACGCCTCCACCGTGCGTCGTGAACTGTTCGCGGTTCAGTACGCCCGGGTTGGCGCCACCGACCGCTAAGCGCCAATGACACGAAATGCCGCAACCCTCGGCGTGGGGATCATCGGCGGCGGCGGCATTGCCCGCGGCGCCCATCAGCCGGGCTTCGCGGCCCTGCCCAACGTTGACATCGTGGCCGTGGCCGACCCCGTCAAGGGTCGCGCCGCCGACTTCGCCCGCGACTTCGACATCCCCAACGCCTATACCGACTACCGCGACCTGCTGAAGCGCGACGACGTGGATGTCGTCGCCGTGGCCACCCCGCCCTTCGCCCACGCCGAGGCCGCCATCGCGGCGCTGGAGGCCGGCAAGCACGTCTTCTGCGAAAAGCCCATGGCCATGAACACCGCCGAAGCCCAAGCCATGGCCGACGCGGCCCAGCGCGCCGGCCGCGTCCTCGCCATCGACTTCCAAACCCGCTTCAGTCGGGACGCCCAGCGCGCCCACGAGCTGGTCGCTGGCGGTCACCTCGGCGCGCCCCACGTCGCTCGCGCCACCATGCTGCGGCAGGCTGGCGTTCCCACCTGGGGAACATTCACCTCCAAGGCCGCCAACGGCGGCGGTGCTCTCATCGACATCGGCGTCCACGCGCTTGACCGCGCCCTCTACGTCCTGGGCCACCCCAAGCCCCTCAGCGTCTGGGGCGCCGTTGGGCATCCGTTGGGCAAACGCGGCGGCGTCACCAACCGCTGGGGATCCTGGGACACCGCGACCTACGACGTGGACGACTTCGCCTTTGCCGGCATTCGGTTCGAGGGCGACCTCATCCTGCTACTCGAATGCTCCTGGATCCTCCGCATTGACAAGAACGTCGAGCGGCTGAGCGTGTCCGCCGCCGACGGCGGCCTGGAAATCAGCCCGTTGCGCGTCTTCCACGACCGCGACGGCTTTCACAGCACCGAGACCTACGACACCAGCGGCGAGACCCGCAAAGAGCACGAGATCTCGATCGCCGACTTCATCAGCGCCGTCCGCCAGGGCGTGGCGCCCACGGTCACCGCCGCCCAGGGCGTCATGGTCACGCGGATCGTGGATGCGATCTACCGCTCCGCCGCCGAGCGAACCGAAATCCCGCTGACCTAGCGCGAACGCCGCCTTAGCCGCGCTCGTCCATCGGCGTCACCGCCCGGTCCGTGTGACCGACGTACTCGGCCCTCGGCCGGATGATCCGGTTGTTGCCCTGCTGCTCCAGCACGTGCGCGGTCCAGCCGCTCATTCGGCTGATCGCGAAGATCGGCGTGAACAGGTCGGGCGGGATTCCCAGCGACGCGTACACCGTCGCGGCGTAGAAGTCCACGTTGGAGTTCAGGTTCTTCTCCCGCAGCATCACGGCTTCCATCACCTGCGAGATGTCGAACCATTCGGCGTGACCGGATGCGGGCGCCAGTTCCCGCGCGATTTCGCGCAGGATCGTGGCCCGCGGGTCGGCCGTGCGGTACACCGCGTGACCGAAGCCCATCACCAATTCGCGTTTACTGAGCCTGTCCATCACCCAGGCCTCGGCCGCTTCCGGCGACGTGACCTTCAACAGCATTTCCAGTACAGCCTGATTGGCCCCGCCGTGCAGCGGACCGCGCAACGCCCCAACGGCCCCGGCAATGGCCGAGTGAATGTCAGTCAGCGTGGCGGCAATGACCCGCGCGGCGAAGGTACTGGCGTTGAATTCGTGGTCCGCCTGCAGCACCAGCATCACGTCGATCGTTCGCGTCGCCTCGGGTTTCGGGGCCTCGCCGAAGTACGTGGCAAGGAACGAGGAGGCGATGGAGCCGTCCGGAGGGTCAAGGGGCTCACGCCCCTCCAGGATCCGACCCGCCTGCGCCACAATGTTCGGCGTCTGCGCCAGCAGCCGCACGGCCTTGCGCTGAGCGGCTTCCAGCGAGTCATCGCCCTGATCGGGATCGAAGCTGCCCAGCATGGAAACGGCCGTGCGCAGCGCCACCATGGGGGTGGAACCGCTGGGCAAGGCCGCCAGCATGTCCATCACCGGCGCCGGCAGGTCGCGGGACTCGCTGAGTTGATTGGCGAGAGTGTCAAGCTGGCCGCGGGTCGGCAGTTCGTCATGCCACAACAGGTAAGCGACTTCCTCAAACGTCGTCTCCGCCGCCACCAGATCGGCAATGTCGATACCGCGGTAGGTCAACCGGCCGATTTCACCGTCGACTGAGCTCAGCGCCGACCGACCGGCAACAACCCCTCGCAGCCCGCTCTCTTTCGCTGCCATCAACTTTCCCTTCGCGACTCGTAAGCACGCAACATTTTCGGGCAGGCTGGCCATCGGCGGCGCCGGGCTGCCTGCGGCACGGAGGGCGCGATGGCGCGCGCAACCGCGCCGGTAAGCATTGTAGGCGATGGACCGCCCTGCCCCGCTCGCGCCCGCGCGTCTACAGATCCGGCCGCGACCCGTCCCACCCGCTGCGCCGCTCCGCGGCTGCGGCGAACCCAAGGGTCAGGCCGTCCGCCAGCCGCGGACCCACGACCTGAAGCCCCACCGGGAGACCGTCCGACGTCAGACCCGCCGGCACGCTCACCGCCGGCTGGCCCGTCAGGTTGAAGGGGTACATGTGCTGGAACCAGCGTTCGACCCAGGCGTCCGGCTCGTCCGTGACGCCCGTCGCCGGGTCCACCGCCAGCGGCGGCTGCAGCAGGGTCGGCGTCATCACGACATCAAAGTCCCGGTACAGCCGCTCAAACGCCGCCCACACGTCGCGTCGAGCCGCTTCGGCCGCCAGAAAGTCGGTGGCGTTCACCGTGAGTCCGTGTTCCACCCGCGCCACCAGCGATGCGTCCGAGACACCCCGCATGTCCTCCGGCCGCGTGCCGACATTGACGGCCAGCATCACGTCGAACAAGACCGCCCAGGTTTCCGTCCAGTCGTCGAGAAACGGCTCGATCTCGGTCACCTGGTAGCCGTCGTCCGCCAGGGCCTCCACGGCCGCGCGGCACGGGTCAAGGACCTGGGAATCGGCCTCCGCCCTGCCCAGCTGCGGCGCCCAGGCGATCCGACCCGACACGGGCGGGCGACTGGCGATCGCCGCGTAGCTCACGTCTTCCGGCGGCAGCGAGGCCGGGTCCAGGTGATCCTGCCCGGCAATGACGTCCAGCAGCAGCGCGGTGTCGGCCACGGAGCGGGCCATCGGTCCCAGGTGCGACATCGGCGAGAATCCGGCCGTCAGGGGCGCGTGCGGCACCCGGCCCAGCGTCGGCTTGTGCCCAACCACGCCGCAGCAGGCGGCGGGAATGCGAATTGATCCGCCACCGTCCGTGCCCAGCGCCAGCGCAACCTGGCCTGCCGCCACCGCCGCCGCCGAGCCGCTGCTGGACCCACCCGGCGTGTGCCCGGCCGACCACGGATTGCGCGTGGCCGGGCCCAGCGGACTGTGGCCAAAGGCCAGGTGTCCGTATTCCGGCATGCAGGTCATGCCCACGATCACCGCGCCCGCGGCGCGGAGTCGCACAATCGCCGGCGCGTCGGATTCTCCGCGCTGCCCTTGCAGCAGCAGCGAGCCGGCCTCGCGCGGCAGCCCGGCCACCGCCAGTTGCTCTTTTACGCCAACCGGTACCCCGGCCAGAGGACCCGGCGTTGCTCCACGCGCGTGGGCCGCATCCAGGTCGGCGGCCGCGGCGCGCGCCCCATCCGCGTCGACATGGCGAAACGCGTGCAGGCGATCGTCCGTGGCGGCAATTCGGTCCAGGGCAGCCTCAAGGACCTCAAGGGCGCTGACCCGACGCTCGCGGACAGCGACGGCTATCTCCACCGCGGACGCGTAGGGAACGTCGCCGAGGTCCACGCTCGACCTCCTCGCTGGACCGCCTAGCGGTCCGGCCCGATCAGTGGAATGGCCGTAACCGTCGTATTAGGCCGTGCCGTCGCCACGCTCCCGGGGTTCAGGCGAATGTCGTCGGGGTCCGTCTCGTCGTAATACCCGGGCAGATGCGGAAGTGCGCGGACATACCACACGAAATCCCAAATCTCGCTTTCCGAGGTCCGCGAGCCGTATTCCGGCATGTCGCCGCGTCCCGCCGAGATCTTGTAGAAGAGCTCGCCGTCCGACTGGTTCTGCACCTCAGGGTGTGAGAAGTTGCGCGGCCGCGGCACCAGCAACTGGTACTGCGGACCAAAGCCGTCGGCCAGGAAGCCGTGGCACTTGGCGCAGGTGAACAGAAATTGCTCGCGCGACCTTGTGAGCACGTCTTCCGAGAATGGCGCCGGGTTTTGAACGCCCACGAACTCCGCGGGCACCACCCACTCTTCAATGTCCTGCCGCAAGCCCAGCGACGGCAGCCACGTGAAGAACCAAAACATGCCGCCGAGCAGCATGACCAAGATGACTATGGTCGTGTCCGTGACTGACGAACCGCTACGTTCCACGCTGGCGCCCCTGTGCGTTCCGCACCGGACGGAAGCCGCGCGATGGTAGCACCGACTCAGCCATCCGCCACGGCCGCCACGCTCGGATTCGGTCGACCAAGCGCCTGACGCAGGAACGCGCTGACTCGCACCGCGTACTCGCCGAGCCGCTGAGAGAACGCTCCCACGTGGCCCACGCTCGGCGGCTGCCAGAGAACTCGCGGCTCTCCGGCCGCCTCGTAGAGCTCCCGCCCGACTTCTGTCGGGACATAGCGGTCGGACTGCCCGTGGATGATGAATACCGGTCGCGGGCTGATCCGCCCGATGTCATCCGCTGGGTTCACCTGCCCGGGGTCCACGCCGCTGAAAAGCCGCGCCAGCAACTGAACTGGGCCGGCGAAGGGAATCGCAGGAACCCGCAGAAACGCCTCGAACGACTCGTCCGTGGTATCCAGCAGCCGTGCATAGGATGACTCGGACACAACCGCGGCAATTCGCGGGTCGCGCGCCGCCGCCATGATGGCCGCCGCGCCGCCCATCGAGTCGCCGATCACCGCCACCCGCTGCGGATCGACGCCGGGCAGGCCAACCACCAGGTCCAGCGCGGCTAGCAGATCGTCCACCTCGCGTGCGCCCAGCGTCACCACGCCCGGATCGCTCAGGCCGTGTCCCCGAAAGTCGAAGAGGAACACGTTGAACCCCAACCGCTGCAGCATGCTGCCTTTGCCGATCATGTCGCGGTGCGTACTCGCTATGCCGTGGGTCACGATAACCGTGCCGGCCGAATCGATCGTGGGTCCATACCATCCCGCCAGGCTGGCGCCGTCCCGCGTGGGCACGGTCAACCGCACCCAGCCTACGTCGTCGTCCAGCCGTGTCGTCACGTCGTCTGCCTGCGGCGGGTGCGTCAGAAACCAGGCGGTCAGGCCCGACAGCGTCAGAAAACCCAGCACGCCCAGCGCCCCGAGTCCAACGCCAACCAGCAGGAGCAACCGCCCCACGCGCACGCGTGGCCGCGGAACATACGCCAGCCGCCCTGGCGGCCGGCCCCGGTGCATACCCTGGTAGACCGTACCCATCAGCCACTCTCGTTACGCGGCGCGCATCCGGCGTGCCGCGCAATCACTGGCCCACACGATGTCACACTGCGTCAACGCCCAACGTGAGGAATCTCTCGCATGACTGTTCTGGAGATCGAACCCGACACCGTCGCCGCGCGTGAGCTTCGTCTCGACGAAGCGCAAATGCTGGACGCCGTCATGGGGCCTTCGCTGGGCGTACGGGCCGGCGAGCGTGTGGTGGTGGTCACCGATCCGCCCCAACGTCCGCTGGGAGAGCTCTTTGCTCGAGGCGCCCTCCGCGCAACTGACAACGTACGCCTGATGGTCATGCCCGTGGCGCCTGACCACGGCGCTGAGCCACCGGCGCCCGTGGCGGCGGCCATGGCCGCCGCCGATGTGTGCTTCCTGCCCACCAGCAAATCCCTCTCCCACACGCACGCCCGCCAGGACGCCAGCGCCGCTGGCGCGCGCGTCGCCAGTATGCCCTCGATCACTTACGAAATCGCGATGCGCACGCTGCTGGTGGACTACCAGCACATCGCGCGCACCTCCGAGGCGCTGGCCGCCATGCTGACCGCCGCCAGTGCCGTGCGCCTCACCGCGCCGGGCGGCACTGACCTGTATCTGGATTTAACCGAGCGCACGGGATTTGCGGACACCGGCGTCTTCACCGCGCCGGGCGCGTTCGGCAACCTGCCGGCTGGCGAAGCCTTCATTGCGCCGCTTGAGGGCCGCGCCCACGGAACCCTGGTGTTCGACGCCGCGCTGCCGATCGACGACCCGGACGGCGCCATGTCGGACGCACCAATGGTCATCCAAGTGTGCGACGGTCTGGCCCGCCGCGTCAGCGGCCCCGGCGCTCACGCCTTGCAGGACATCTTCGATCGGCTGGGCGACAACGCTCGCAACATTGCCGAACTCGGCATCGGCGCCAACCCCGCCACGCGCATCAGCGGCAACGTCCTCGAGTGCGAAAAGGTCGTCGGCACGGCCCACGTCGCGCTCGGCAATAGCCTCCACATCGGCGGCGCCACCGACGTGCCCTTCCACAGCGACGGCGTGATCCAACGCCCCACCATCCTGGCCGGCGACGTGACGCTCATTGAGGACGGACGACTGGCGGTGTGAGCAGGCTCCTGGCGCGCCACGCGCGCATGGCGCTCGCCGCGGTCGTCGCCCTGGCGCTGGCCGCGGCTACCTGCGTGGCGCCGCGCGCCGTCGCGCCCGTCGCCACGCCCACGCCATCGCCCTCACCGACCTGGACGCCCATCCCGCTGGCCACGGCCACGCCACGCCCCACCCCCACGCCAACCCAGGCGCCGACCGTCGTGGTCGTCGCCACCCCCGACGCGACGCCGCCGCCAACGCCCGCCGCCGAGCCCGAAACCAGCCCAACCCCGCCCACCGCGTCGCCCGACGAACTGGCGCGCTACTCGGCGGAAGAGCTGCAGGCGCGTCTGCCCAATCCGGCCGAGCTCGCCCAACGTCTCGGCTTGGCAGTGTCGCTCGGGTCCGAGGCGGGCATAACCGCGGCCGACTTCGGCCTGCAGAGCCAGTTCCTCGACCCGCTCCAGATAAGCCGCCAGGACCCCTTCTTGTTCGCGCTGCTATTCCTCGGGCAGAGCGCCTCGAACGTGGAGCAACTCCTCGCCGACGATCTCCTCGGCAAACCCGGACCGTTCCTGGAAACCGTGGCCGGCGGACTTGTCGAGGGCTTTCAAACCTCCGCGCGCCCGGCATCCGTGGTCGCCCTGGTCGTACAGGAGCCGCCCCCTGTTGGCGAACGCTCCGCCGCCGCGCGCACGCGCGTCGTCAGTGGCGCCGACGCCTTTGAGTCCCGGCTCCTGATCGCCGAGCAGCAGGACATCCTCGTGCTCATCCTGCAGATCGCCCGCGCCGACGAGGGAACCACGGCGGAACTGCTGGACGACATCGGTCTCGCCGCCGCGATCCTCGGCTCCGACATCCCGCGCGGCTAACCAAGGTTCCAGCGCGCCAACAACGGCCACCCCAGCAGCACCCGCCAGCCTGCGCCTGCCTGCGCGGACGCGGCATCGTCCTCCTGAAGAACCCCCTCGGGTACCCCGCCGCGCGCCCAGCCGCTTACGCCGACGGCGCCTCTGCCGGCGGCTCGATCTGCAAGGGCGACGCCTCCGTGTGGCGCAGCTCCAGCCGTCCCACCTGGATCAGCCACACCTCGTACTCGCCAGGCTCGAAATCGAAGACGTCGAAGTGCACCGGGATCCCATACGGGCCCAATGACCCGTCAGGTGCGGGCAGCAGCACGGCAATCTGTGTCTCGCTGATCAGCACCCGAATCCAGCACGTCTCCGGCGGAAACTCCGTGCTCAGCATCTCCGGGCACGGATCCCACCCCGACGACTCCCGCACCCAGAGCGCCTGAAGTCCCGCGTTCGTGAGCTTTGTCGTGCTGATCTCGGCGTCGATCGTCACGCGGGCCTTGTCGTCGAGACTCAGTGTCAAGGGTTCATCAGGTTCCGCCGCCTCCGGCTCACAGGCCGCCAGCGTCAATGCCAGTGCGGCGCACGCCGCCAGCGCCAGGGCGCAGAGCCGCGCAAGTAATGTGCGTGAACGTCGAGTCACCATCTCCAGTCTTCAATCTACCGCGAACCGCGCCGCCTGCCGCATGTACGCTCCCTTAATGACGCTCGACGAGCCGGCGGCAAAGCCGCGGCTGCTCGCCGTGGATGACGATCCCGAGATCCTCGACCTCCTGCGCCGCGGTCTCCTGATCGAAGGCTTCGACGTGCGTGTCGCCACCGGCGGCGAGGCCGCCCTCCAGGCCCTCGCCGAGCGCCCAACCGACATCGTGATTCTCGATGTGATGATGCCGGGCCTCGACGGTCTGGCCGTCCTCAAGCGCATTCGCGACACCAGCGACATCCCGGTCCTTTTCCTCAGCGCCCGCGAGCGCGTCCGCGACCGCATTGCCGGCCTCGATGCCGGCGGCGATGACTACCTGCCCAAACCCTTCGCCTTCGGCGAACTCGTCGCCCGCCTGCGCGCGCTCCTGCGCCGTCCCGGCTCCGCGGAATCCGAGCGCCTGGTCTTTGCCGACCTTCAGTTGGACGAAGCCGCCCGCCAGGTCACCCGTGCCGGCGCGGTGGTGCCCCTCACCGCCACCGAGTTCGACCTCCTGCGCGTCTTCATCCGCGAACCCAGGCGCGTCCTCTCCCGCGAGCGCCTGCTGGAGGCCGCCTGGGGCTTCGCGCCCGACACCATCTCCAACGTCGTCGATGTCTATGTCGGCTACCTGCGGCGCAAACTCGAGGCTGACGGCCATCCCCGCCTCATCTGGACCGTCCGCGGCGTCGGCTACGTGCTGCGTGAGGGCGCCGCATGAGCATCCGGTACAAGCTGCGGTTCCTCTACCTCGGCTGCATCGCCGTCACCGTCACCGTCTTCGGCCTCGGCCTCCAGCTGCTCCTCATGGCGCACGTCGACACGGAAGTCGACGAAACGCTCCGCGCCCGCGCCCGCGAAGTCGTGCGCGTCGCCCAGTTCAGCGGCGGGATCACCGGCGTCCGGCCCGAAGTCGGCATGCTCATCGAAGTGCCCGCCGACGAGCTGCGCGCGCGCGAAATCTACCTCCAGGTGCTCGATCCCCAGAGCCGCCCCGTCGTCGCCTCCGTCAATCTTCGCGGCCAGTCCCTGCCCGTCACCAAGAGCGCCAGGCAGGTCATCGAGACCAAAAGGGAGGCGATTGAGACCCTCGACGTCGCCGGACGCTTCCGCCTCCGCATGCTCAGCGTCCCCATCCTCCGCAACAACGAACTCGTCGGCGTATTGCAAAGCGCCCAGTCGCTCAAACTGGCCGACAGCACCACCGAACGCTCCCGCAACCTGCTCATCGGCGGCGCCGCCCTCGTCTTCATCGTCGCCACGCTCAGCGCCCTCTACCTCACCCGCACCGCCGTCAACCCCGTGGCCGAAATCACCCGTACCGCCGAGGCCATCTATCGCCGGGGCGACCTCAGCCGCCGCATCAGCGCCGGCACCGGCACCGACGATCTCAGCGCCCTCGGCCGCACCTTCAACCGCATGCTCGACCACATTGAGGACAGCGTGGAGGCCCAGCGTCGCTTCGTCGGCGACGCCTCGCACGAACTCAAGACCCCCCTCACCGTCATCCGCGGCAACGCCGAACTCCTCAGTCGCGACCCCTCCGGTTCCGATCCCGCCGCCGAGGCCATCACCCGGGAAGCCGACCGCATGCAGCGCATCGTCAACGACCTCCTGGCCGTCGCCGAATTCGACGCACCCGGCGAACTGCAGTTTCAACCCGTCAATCTCCGGGCGCTCATCGTCCGCGTGCTCACCGACCTCGGCCCAGTGGCCGCCGGCCGCTCCCTCACCCTCGCCGGCCCCGACACCGCCTGGGTGTTCGCCGACGCCGACAAGCTCGAACGCGCCCTCCGCAACCTCGTCCAGAACGCCATCACCGCCACCGCCAAAGACGGCGTGATCCAGATCGGAATCACCATCCGTGACCGCACCGTCGCGCTCGTCGTCAGCGACAACGGCCCCGGCATTCCCGACGAACACCTCGCCCACGTGTTCGATCGGTTCTATCGGGTCGACCCTGCCCGCTCCCGCGCCGGCGGCGGCACCGGCCTCGGCCTCACCATCGTGCGCAGCGTCGCCGAAACCCACGGCGGCAGCGTCGAAGCCCGCCACGCCGACCTCGGCGGCGCGGAGTTCGAAATCCGACTCCCGGCCACCCACCCGCCGGACGCTGTGGTCAATCCCTAAGACGAACCAGGCACCCGCTGTCGTCTTCTGCTCGTGGTGGGAGATGGTTGGAGTAAGCGGCGTTGGCGCATCCAGGGCGCCACGACCCGCAACCGATGCCCGGAACAAGCTCCTGCGCATCGCGCCGCGCAAGGCCAGGCGAAGCTCGCGGTGCGACCTCCGGCCGGCTATTGCCCTACGCGGAAGGGCCCAGACGCCGGCGGCCCCGTCTTAGAGTTCTCTCATTTTGCCCCCATAGCCTCAAGGCGACTAAAGAGGCGTCGGACATAGCGCTTCCGATCGTTAAGGAGGGCGGACATGTCACCAGCAGCTATAGCCTCGTCGCCCCGGCTGGTAGACCGGCTTCGCGTGGAAGGCGCGCAACCAGCCGCATATCGATCCGGCCAGGCTGTATTTCACCCGGCGTCGGACCCCAGCCGCGTCGGTGTCATCTGCGACGGCACCGTCACCGTTTGGCGCATCAGCCCTAGCGGCCGCCAGCTCGCCACCGCCTCGCTCCGCGACGGCGATTGGTTCGAAAACGTCTTTCCCGCCGACGGCCAGGACCGGACCCTTGTCGAGGCCGACGGCCCCGTCACCATCGCCTGGTTCGACGTCCCCATGTTTCGGCGCTTCGTCCAGCGCCGGCCGGATTTGATGCAGGAACTGATCCGGCGCCAGCTGGCCCGCCTCAACGCCATCCAGCGGCGCGTCGCCCAGACCGCGCTCGACACCGTGGCCGGAACCGTCGCGCTCGCCATCCTCCAGTTGGCCGAACAGGAACGCGCCACCGACCTGCGCGTCACTCACGAGGAACTCGCCCAGCGCCTGGGCACCGTCCGCGAAAGCGTAAGCCTTGCCGTCAACAAGCTGCGCCGCGCCGGCGCCCTCGCCCCGGCCAGCGGACGCAAGCGCCTCATCTCCATCCTCAGCCTGCCCAAGCTCCAGCAGCTCGCCGGCGCCAAGCCCGTCAGCCGCTGACCTTGACCTAACAGCGGTGCGGAGCGGCTCCCCCCTCCGCTCCGCGCCTCCCGGCAACACCTCGCCTCCCCACATCGGCAAAGCCTCCCCAATCCCTCGCCCTGTGGGATAGCGCCACGGTCAGACTCCTCCGCGCACGCCCCCTGGATCACGCCCGTCTTCCCCTCGCCCTTGCGGTTGTCCAGACCGGAGACATGGTGGACGCGTGTTCGCAGACATGGTTTCCACACCCAGTGGCGAGGCGGAGGACGGGGATGTGCCGTTTGCGGAGCGTGGGCGGAGCGTCCTCCTCTCGAAGCCCCGGCTACATCGCCACGCATCAAGGCTTCCCCACAACTCAGACCGATCCGCCCCAATCAGCCTCCCATGCGTTAGGCTCCCCATCCGCCACACCCCACTCCCTGGCGTGCTCTGTGTCCGACCGCCCCTTCACCTCCTTCCTGACCACCCTGCGCTGCGCCGAAACCGGCCACGCGCATGACCCCACAGTCCTCCAATCCGTGAGCCACGGCGCTGGCGCGACCCT
>JAKZUJ010000030.1:0-6348 GCA_047516685.1 Chloroflexota bacterium
AGGGTGGCCAGTTCGATGCAGAGGGCGGCGCCGACGGAGCTTTCGAGCATGCCGCCGATCCAGACCGGCACGCCGTGGTCGCGGCACATGTCGTGGATTTTGAGGGAACGGGTGAGGCCGCCGGAGCGCCCGGGCTTGATGTTGACGTACTGACAGGCGTTGATTTCCAGGGCCTGCTGGATCGTGCGCAGCTCGCGGGCAGATTCGTCCAGGCAGATGGGCGTCTCGATCTGGCGCGCGAGTTCGGCGTGGTCCATCACGTCGTCCCACTGGAGCGGCTGTTCGAGGAAGGCCAGGCGGAACTGGTCGATGGTCTTGAAGGTTTCCAGGTCGTCCAGGGTGTAACCGGCGTTGCAGTCGATGTGCAGGATGGTATCGGGGAAGGAGCCGCGTACGGCGCGCAGCATGTCGACGTCCCAGCCGGGGCGGACCTTGAGCTTGATGCGAGGAGAGCCGGCGTCGACGGCAACCTGGATGTCGGCGAGCAGGTCGTCGAAGGAGTCGAGCACACCGAAGTCGGCGCCGGCAATCACGTCGGCGTCGGAGCCGCCCAGCAGGGTGTGCAGCGGGGTTCCGGTGCGCTTGGTTTCGAGGGTCCACCAGAGGACTTCGATGGCGGCCTTGGCGAAGCCGTTGCCCTTGAAGGCGGCCAGGCGGTCGTCCAGGTCGGCGGCGGTGTCGAACTCGCGGCCGACGACCAGCGGGCCGAAGATCTCGCTGACGAGGTGATAGACGGAGCCGGCCGACTCGGGCACGTAGTGCGGGGCACGGAAGGGCGTGGCCTCGGACCAGGCGGTGATGCCGTCGGCGGTGGCCTTGACGAGCACGGAGTCGATGGCGTGGTCCTCGCCGTAGGCGGTGCGCCAGGGATAGATGAGCGGCATGCTGACGTAATAGACATCCAGGCGGTCGATACGCATTCGGTTTTCCCTCACGGCTGAGGGCGCGGACGGCCCTGGCTGGGGGCCGCCGGGTGCGGACGGCCCACTCCTTCGCTCGGGAGTATGGTGACCGCCACAAGGGGCCGACGCAACCGCCCACGCGCGTACGATGGCGGCATGCCCCTGGATTTCTGGCTGCGGACGCATGCCCTTTGCGCATGGCCGCGCGTCGTGCGGCTGTGCATCGCAACGATGCTGCTAGGTCTGGCCCTGGCCGCCTGTGAGGAAACGCCGGAACCACGGATTGCCACACCTTCGGCGATGGAGGTGACGGTGATGCAGGCCGCGCAGGAGGCGCCCCAGAGTCCAACGTCCACCGTGGCGGAACCGGCAGCGCGTGCGCGAACCGAGACGCCGACGGCTCGCGCATCCGTCCAACCAGGCCCACGGCGAGCGGTCGAAGCGCTCGTTGCATCGGCTACCGCGACACCGAGCGCGACGCCGAGCGCGACACCCACACCACGACCGCACGCGCTGGACGATGAGGCCGTGAACGCGCGGCTGCAGGAGGCTGCCAGCCTGATCGAAAGCGTGACGGGATCGCCCGAGGCGCTGCGCGTCGGCCCGGAGTTGCAGGTATTGCTGGCAGCGGCGGCGGTGGCGTTCCTGGAGCGTTACGGCCCGGATCCCGAAGCCGCCGCGCGACTGGACGTCACCATCGGGCTTCTGCCGCCGCTGGTGTACGACCTGACGCCGCCGGGCGCGCGGATTGCCGCGGCGGACGTTGACGGGGACGGCGAGAATGAGCTGATCGCCGCCTGGCACGTCGTTGGCGTGCCGCCGCTCTGGTTCGACGAGAGCGAGACGGGGTTCACCGCGTATGCGTTTCCGGTGGGCGCCTCGGCTGCGGCGGCCCCCGGCATGACGTTCGTCCGCTCGACGGCCGACCTGACCGACGACGGCGTTGCGGATGCGCTGCTGGTGAGCACAACGCCCGGCGTGAGAACCCAAACCGAGGACGTGCGGGTGTACACGTGGGACGACGCGACTCCGCGCCGAGTCTTTGACGTGGCGGTGGTGTTTGGGTCGGGTCCGGCGGGCTGGGAGCTGCGCGATACGACCTCGCCCGCCGAGATCGCCACCGTGTGCCCGGCGCTGGGACACTTCGACGCCCCGCTCCTCCCACATCCGAGCCTGGACCGGACCTTCGCCTGGGACGGCGCATGGTTCCGCGAGGTTGCGCGGCACGTGGGTCCGCCGGTTTCGCCGCGCGACCAGATCAACCGTGGGGAGGCGGCGTTCTGGGCGGGTCGGTACAACGAGGCCGAGACGGCGTATCGGACGGTGATCGAGGATCCTGTCATCGACGGGAACCAGATTGGTCCTCAGCCCGACTGGAATGGCCTGGCGTATCTGCGGCTGGCTCAGATTTCGCTGCTGGAGATCAAGGCCTTCGACCCGTCGAGGCTGACCGCGGCAATCGAACGCGGGGGAGCCATTGGCCTGATTGCTCGAACGATTCAGGAGGCGGTGGTTACGCCGGACCCGATGCGGGCCTTTGCGGCGCTGCAGGAGGTGGACCTCACGAGCGAGCCGCTCGCCGGCGTTCACGGGGCGATCGAGTTCCCCATGGCGCCGGGGCTGGTGCTGGCACTGGGGAAGGCGCTGGAGCTTGGCCTGCGCGGCCTTGGGGCCGCCGAGCTTTCGGCGGACGCGATTCTTAACAGCCTGCCAGCGCGCGGGGTCCAGATCCGCAGCCTGTCCGTCGGCGACCTGAACCGCGACGGCGCGCTGGAAGCGCTTGTCTCCATCCCTCGTCACAGCGAGCGCGTGCTGGGTCCGCCCCAGAATGAGTTCTGGTTCGTCCATCGGGTCGGGACGCGCTGGGTTGCCCAACCGGTGGAAGGGATCGGCCTCAGTGCGGTTGCTGACGAGGTTGACGCTATCAGCCCGGGGCGCTCGGTCTTTGTGGTCAGCGACTCCGGTCTTGGACGGGATCGCTACCTAAGCTTCGACGGCCGCCATGTGGATGTCTGGACCCGTCTGCCGACACTGCACGACCTGTATCCGGCGAGTCCTTTTGACGAGCGGGAGATCCGGCGCTGCAAGATCCCTGTGTAGTCCGGGCGGGCGCCGCGGGTTAGAGGTTGGCCAGAAGAATGGCGGTTGCAATGCCGATGACGGCCGTGAGGAAGACTGAGGCACCGGCAACCATAGCGCCCACGCGGACATACACGCCCTTCTCCATCTCGCGCATCTCGGCCCTGAGTTGCGCCGCAGTGTCCTTCACGTCACTGCGAAGCGCCGCGAGATCGGTCTTGGTGGCGAGGTTCTCGCCAACGCCCTCGACGAAGGTAGACACGAGAACAGCGGCCTGCTTCTCATCGAAGCCGGCTTCGTCCTGCAGGCGCCGGGCCGCCTTGAGGGTGTCGAAGGTCACGACCATGGGGTCATTCTAGCGCTCCCTGGTGAATAGCCTGGCGGCCTTGGATGGATTTGGGCCACTTATGCGGTGGCGCTGGTGAGGGAGCGGGATTGGCGGCTGGCGCGGGTCTCCAGGGGTTCGATGCGGCAGGCGCAGATTTTGTATTCGGGGATCTTGGATATGGGGTCCAGGACGTTGATGGTGAGGAGGTTGGCGGCGGCTTCGGCGAAGTGCCAGCTCATGTAGACGGTGCCGGGAGCGACGCGGCGGGTGATCCAGGCGCGGGCTTCCACGCTGCCGCGACGGGTGCTGACGCGCACCAGGCCGCTCTTGGGGATGTCCAGGCGATCGGCGTCTTCCGGCGAGACTTCGACCAGGGCTTCGGGGTAGGCCTCGTCCAGCCGCGAGCGGCGCGTCATGGCGCCGGTGTGCCAGTGGTAGAGCACGCGGCCGGTGTTGAAGATGAACGGGTACTTCCGGTCGGGAATCTCAACGTTCTCGCGCCAGTGGACGGCGTGCATGCTGGCCTTGCCGTCGGCGGTGGGGAAGCGGTCGCCAAACAGCCAGAGTGCGCCCGGGTCGTCGGGGGTGAGGCAGGGCCAGCGGAGGCCGCCTTCGCGGTCCAGGCGCTCGTGGCTGAGGCCGGCGTGGCTGGGGGTGACACGGGCTATTTCGTCGAAGATTTCGGACGGGCTGTTGAGGCCCAGGTCGCGGCCCATGCGGCGCGAAAGTTCGGCGATGATGACCCAGTCTTCACGGGCCTGGCCGGGCAGGGGCAGCACGGGCCGCACGCGCTGCACGCGACGGTCGGTGTTGGTGTAGGTGCCGTCCTTTTCAGCCCAGCTGGAGGCCGGCAGGACAACATCGGCAATTTCGGCCGTCTCGGTCATGAAGATGTCCTGCACGACCAGGAAGTCGAGGTTGCGGAAGTGTCGGCGCGAGGCGTGCAGGTCGGGGTCCGACATGAGCGGGTTTTCGCCCATGATGTACATGCCGCGCACGTCGCCCGTGCCGGCGGCTGCGCCGATTTCAATGGTGGTGAGGCCCTGTTTGGCCGGCAGCGGCACGCCCCACTGCTCCTCAAAGAAGCCACGGAAGGTCTCGTCTTCCACCGAACGGTAGTCGGTGAAGTACATGGGAATGGCGCCGACGTCGCTGGTGCCTTGGACGTTGTTCTGGCCGCGGAGGGGATTCAGACCGGTTCCGCGCCGGCCCACGTTGCCGGTGGCCAGGCAGAGGTTGATGAGGGTGAGGCAGGCCTCGGTGCCGTGCGTGTGTTCGGAGATGCCCAGGCCCCAGTAGAAGCCGGTCTTGTCGGCTTTGCCGATGATGTGGGCCGCACGTTCGAGCGTGGCCGGCGGAATTCCGGTGAGCGCTTCCTGCCGTTCGGGCGTCCAGTCGCGCACCGCGGCGGCCACGGCCTGGAAGTTCTTGACGCGGTCGGCCACGAACGCTTCGTCAACCAGGCCGTCGCGGATGATGACGTGCAGCAAGGCGTTGTACATGGGCACGTCGGCGCCGGTGCGGCATTGCAGGTGGACGTCGGCCCAGCGAGTGAGTTCGATGGCGCGCGGATCGGCCACGATCAGCTTGGCGCCGTTGCGAATGGCGGCCTTCATCTTGAGCGCGGTGATGGGGTGGGTTTCGGTGGTGTTGGAGCCGGTGACGTAGATGACGTCGTTTTCGGCGATCTCGTCGAGTGAATTGGTGAATGCGCCCGTGCCAATGCTCAAGCCCAGTGCGGCCACCGAGGAGGCGTGGCAGAGCCGGGTGCAGTTGTCGATGTTGTTGGTGCCCAGCACGACGCGCGTGAACTTTTGCAGGAGGTAGTTGTCCTCGTTGAGGCACTTGGACGAGCCGTAGACGGCCAAGGCATCGGAGCCGTGGGTGTCGCGAATCTCGGCCAGACGGCGGGCGACGTGGTTCAGGGCCTCATCCCAGGTGGCCCGCCGCCAGCGGCCAGCGCCGCGCTCGCCGGTTCGGATGAGCGGGTGGGTCAAACGATCGCCGCTCTGGGCGTAGTCCCAGCCAAAGCGTCCCTTGACGCACAGCCAGCCCTGGTTGACCGGGTGGTCGTCGGGCGACATGGCGTGGGTGATCTGGCCGCCGCGTACGTGGACTTCGAGCCCACAGCCGACGCCGCAGAAGGAACAGGTGGTTTGGACGACCCGGTCGTCCTCGACGATGCCCTGCTGTTCGAGCTCCCATTGGACGCGGCTCTTGAGGGCGCCGGATGGGCATACCTGCACGCAGTTGCCGCAGTAAACGCAGGTGGTGTCCATGATTCCGTCGTACTCATGCGTTGAGATCCGCACGTGCATACCGCGCTCGCCGGGCTCGATGGCGTAGGTGAGTTGGACCTGGTCGCCGCAAACGTCCACGCAGCGCCAGCACATGACGCACTTGGCGTAGTCGCGGATGTAATAGGGGTTGTCGTCGATGACGGGGAGGTGGGCGCGCGCGGCCGGGCCGTTGGGCTGGACGTCGTATTCGGTGAGGAGCGCGGCCAGATCGGGCGCTTCGCTGAGGTCGACGCCGGACAAGAGCGAGAAGAGAGAGCCTTTGCGAGACCGGCGTACGCCTTCGCTGTCGGTGAAGAGCGTCTGGCCCGGTTCCACCAGCGCTCGGCAGGCGGACAGCAGCTTGGATTCGCCGGTGAGCGACGCGTCGGCGGACGGCGGGCCTGCAGTGGCGTCGGCGACCTGTTCAACCAGACAGAGCCGGCAGTTGGCGGAGGCCGCGATGTTGGGGTGGTAGCAGAGCGTGGGGATGTCGATCCCCAGCGCCGAGGCGGCCTGGAGGATGGAGGCGCCCGCGGGCACGGTGACTGGGCGGCCGTCGATAGTGAGCGTAACGGCATTGTCCACGGCCGCCATACAAGCCTGCCCACCGGAGAAGTCGAACCAGAGAGCCTACGCTACCGGACCGACTCGGCGGCGGCCGCCTTCTGTCAGACGGTCGCTGGCGGCCCGTGACGCGAAGCTACCGGGAGCCCGAGCCGATGTTCTCGCCCTCGTGGAAGATCAGCCAGAAGATGTAGCC
>JAKZUJ010000031.1:0-4958 GCA_047516685.1 Chloroflexota bacterium
ATCCGAGCAACCTCGGAACAGTCTCCAGGGAAGGAGGTCATGGACTGACGAATTGACAGAAACTGGGGGGTCCCTTTTCACGTGGCCACGGGGGTCCCTTTTCTGCTTGCCATTTCCACTGATCAGCCGAGCCCGGCCGGCGAGCGGACCGCCCGGGTGCTCGCCGGGTACCGGCGGACCGCCTCCGATCGCGGGCGGGGTCAGGCGCGACCATTCGGGGTTTCGGACTTGGCGGCCGTGCTCGCTACGTGCCACCGGCCGCGGCGGCGCGGGCGCGGCGTCGAGTCCGACCAGGTCGCCCTTGAACGGGGACGTCTCGATGCAGTGATCGCTGGATTGCTGTTCATGGCCGGGATGCGCCGCAGCGAGGTAAGCGCGCTGCGCTGGGCCGACGTCGTCGATGCGACCGACGGCGATGGGATCTTGGTCACCGTGCGCCGCAGCAAAACGAACCAGGAGGGCGAGGTGAACGACGTACGGTTCGTGAAGGACGGCGTGGCGCGCGCCCTCCGGACGCTACGTGCCGCTACGACTCCGGAGCCGGGCGACCGCGTGGTGCCGTTGTCGGCGCAGATGATCGGGCTGCGATTCACGGCGGCGGCCGTGACCGCCGGTGTCGAAAGTCGAGTAACGGCTCACTCGGGGCGGGTCGGGTTGGCGTCGGAGCTCACGAGCCGGGGCGCATCAACCACCGACGTGATGCTCGCCGGCAACTGGAAGACCAGCCGCATGGTTGCCCACTACTCCGCTGGGGCGACTGCGGAGCGCGGTGCCGTTGCACGTTACCTATAGACAGCCAAGGGATCCGGGATCGGCCGCATGGTCCCGGCGGCCATGATGGGCCGCCACGCGCAGGATGGTCCGCCCAGTTCCTCTGTCCATCAGGTCCGAATCGAGGCGCTGCAGGGGGGGGTGCTCGGAAGGTCGCGCTGAAGCCCTGGACGGAAACCCGCTCGGCGATGCGGGCTTCGATCCGGCGTCTGGCAGGAAAACAAATCCACCGAGGCGGGGAACTGGCAGTTCTGCAGTTCCCCGCCCTTGTGTCGGTTGTGTCGGTACGCGCCCAGCGCTCTGGGCGATCACGTCTAACGCCGGCTGGCGCGGTTCGAGCAGTTCTTTCGAGCCTTCGGCCAAGCTGTGATCACACGCCAGCGTCCCGGCTCGCCGTCCACGATCGCGGTCACGATCATGTAGTCCCACGCACTCGAGCGCAGGGTCACCCGGACGACTTCTCCGACGCGCGGTTGGGTTCGACCGCCGACGCATGCGCCGCACGCGCCTGCGACGCGCCGCGCCCTGCCCGTGCGCGGGGTTGCGTCGCTCGCCTCTACCAGCGCCGCTACGAAGATCTCGAGGAAGCGCGCCGGGTCGCCGCCGACGCTCAGGAACCGCCGGAGCAGCGTGATGACACGATGGCAGAGCCAACAGAATCCGGTCAGGTCGTCGGGCGTCGTGGACTCCGGCGGCGGATAGCGCAGAGCCCAATGGTGCGCATGGTCGGCGGCCCCGTAGCCGCAGCCTTGACAGCGGCCGCGGGATCGGGCGCGGGCTCCAGCGCGGGCACGCCAGTAGTCGGGATGGAAGTAATCGAACCAGCGAGTGTACCCTAAAGGAGTGTCTAGCATTTCGTGGTCCTTTCACGAAATCTGGATGCCGTCGGGTCGCCGCTACACCCGGCGGCCCGGCACCCTGGTTTCTTGCTGTTCTGCTATTGTGATAGCATGGCCATGGGCGATATTGTGCTAGCTATATCGCTACGTCATCCGCTACCCTGCCTTTCCTCGATCAGACGCGTGAGAGCTTCGACTCCAAGCGCCTGCAACGTTGTGTCTTCGTTGACGGCAATTCGGCGGAGGTCACGCCGGATTTCTGCCTCCACGTGGATCAGGATTCCCTTCTTGCCCTGACGGGACTCTCCCCTCAAGCCTGGCTTTGTCCCCGGTTGGGGGGACAGGCCTCGTTCAGGCTCCGTTTTCTGGGCCGCACCGTGCACGGCGGTTGCGAGATCAACCTTGGGTTGCTTCGGCATGGTGAATCCACTCGGCCAGCGCTGTGAGTTCCGCGGCGGCCTTGCCGCCGGCTGCCCACTCCGTGGCGGCCAATCCAGCGGTGAAAGCATGCACGTGGTCGATGCGATGATGAATGACCACCGGGACAGCCTGGATGTCGTAGCCGGCGATCGCGACCTGGGCCTGTCCGACCACAGGATTATTGACAGGCGCGGAGTTGATCACCACTGCCGCCCTGGTTTCCGCGAGCCGGGTCAGGTCGATGGTCCCGCTGATCGCGTGCAGGTCAGCGGCGGATGGCCGACAGGGGATGAGCACCAGATCGGCCGCGCGAGCCGCCATCAGAGCGGAGTCAGCCGCATGGGGTGCGGTGTCGATGAACGCAACACGTGCGCCGGCATCCTGAGCAGCTGTGAGGACCGGGGTCAGCCGCATGGCGTGCGCGCTCGTGACCACTGGCGTGGTCGCCTGCCGCAAGTCGGCCCACTTCGCTGCGGACGCTTGTGGGTCGAGGTCGACGACGACGGTCGCTAGACCTGCCCGTTCACTCTCGACGGCGAGACCGCACGCCAAGGTCGTCTTGCCAGCACCCCCCTTCTGGCTGAGCAGAGCCACGGTGAACACGAAGGCAGTATATCACAATAGCGTATAGTGTTATGTATCGTAATATTGCATGTGCTCTGCTAGTGTGCGAAAGGACCGTTTGAACGTGTCGTCGGACGGCGATCTCCGTGCCGCTCCGCCGGTCGCGCTTTTGTCGAAGCGCAGGAACCGGCTGCAGCCGCCACGCCCGCCGCTTTGTCGACCAGTTGAGTTCGCCGAAAAAGTATGTACGCTGAGGCTGGGCGAATTCAGAAGGGGATGACCGAAACACGCCCAGAACGGCGGCAACGTAAACAAGCCGACGCGCTGGGCATCGAGCAGACGCGGGAGCACCTCGGCATTCCGGCACCGCTGACCCTGAGTCCGCAAGCGGTGTTCCACTTCGACCGTACCGACCAAATCAGCGCTCTGGTCGCCGCTCGCGCCGCCGATCCCGAGCTCGGGTTCATGACGCGCCTGCTGCTGTTGTGCGTCCTTCCGAAGACGAATCCAGGCCGCGAGCGACGGGAATATCGGCGCGAGAACGGGCCATTCAGTCTCGTGATGCAGGCCGGTCCGGAAACCGGGCTGCCGTTCGGAACCGTGCCGCGGCTGATGCTGGCCTGGCTGTGCACCGAAGTCGTGAAGACGCAAGCCAGGGATGTCAAGCTGGGCCACTCGCTCAGCGAGTTCATGCGCGCCGTCGGCATCGCCGGCAACAGCGGGGGGCGGACCGGCAGCCGCACGCGGATGCGGAACCAGATGGACCGGTTGTTCAACGCGCGTGTCTCGTTGAGCTACCGCGTCGGCACCGCCGGCAAGATCACGATCAACTCGCAGATCGCCGACGTCGTGGAGCTGTGGTGGTCGAATCGCCATCCGGATCAACCGGTCATGTGGGGCAGCCGGATCCGTATCGGCGAGGCGCTCTACGAGGAGATCCTGCGCTACCCCGTTCCCCTCGACCTGCACACGCTTCGGGCGATGGGGCGATCGCCGCTCGGCTTGGACCTCTACATGTGGCTTACCTACAGGCTCTTCACCCTCCGCGGCGCCCCTCTCCGGTTGAGGTGGCAACAGCTCTACCGGCAGTTCGGTGCGCATCCAGCTCAGACCGACAAGGTCACCCTTGACAACTTCCGGAAGAAGGTGCTCCGTGAGCTGCGGAAGCTCCAGGCCGCGTGGCCGGAGTTGAAGTACGGCACGCCCCGCGGGTGTCTCGAGCTGTACCCGACTCCGTCGCAGATCGCGCCGACGGGCACGAACTGACGTTTCCCCTCAGCCTCGGCGTTCGTCGAACCTTTCTGTCCACAACCACCTGTGGGTCTCTGCGATCTTCAACGCATAAACGGGACGACTCGGGCCGAGCCGATCTGCGCATAAACGGGACGACTTGGAGGGTGACTCAAGCGCATAAACGGGACGACAACGTACAGGTAGTTCAGAACAGGTAGTTAGTACCTGAACATGTAGAGCAGCCTAACGACTGTTGAAAGCCCTCGCTCCGCTCGGAAGTTTTATTCGCCGGCTCTCGATTCGGCCGCGAGCAACCTCTTAGCTCACCCGAAGAAATCCAGACGCGGCCAGGAAATAGCTGGTTATGAAAGGAAGATCAGTCGGCCACCGGCGCGCCCGCAGGCGGGCGCGAGCGTCGGTTCAGGTTAAAAGAACGGCACCCCACGCGCCGCCGGCCGGCGCATTGATAGCACAACATCTGATACATAACGCTATTATGATATATGAACCTTTTCGCTAGCATACACGAAGAGCCCAGACGCGCGCCGTAGCGGGAGCTGCGCAAACCGTATCCTGGACCAGCGCTACGTCTCGCGGAAAAGGGAAGGCCCCATTGCCACCAACCAGGCCCTTGTCCAACCACCGGCTGGCTACCCCGAAATGCCCCGCGCGCGCGAACGACTCGCTTACCGGCCGCCGCCGTAAACGTCCTCGTCAGTCGACGTGATCGTCGACAGCAGCCTGGCGTCAGCGACACTGGCCAACAGCACCCGGTGAAGGGCCAGGGCCGCCTCGCCGAACAGGGGCGATCTGGTCGAAGTCCGTAGTCGAGGTCCGAGAAAAAACAGCTCCTCCGTGCCGGGACGGCCGGAACCCGACATGTCGGAAGGACCTGTCCGTGAAGCCGGCGGCGGATCTACACTGATCGAAACTTTGTTGCTTACAAGACGGTCACGGGCGACCTTGGTCACCCCGCCTGCGTCACGATGGCTGAAAAAGAACAAGGACGAACGTCCCAGGCCTCTTCGCTCCAGGATCATGGCCCGGCAACGGCGAACCCCGGCGGCCGCCAATCTCCGGCAAGTACCACCCCTTCCGGTCAACCCGGGCGGAGCGTCGAGCGCCCGAGAC